>CAZUGP010000032.1:0-25128 GCA_964619965.1 uncultured Acidobacteriota bacterium | reverse complement strand
ACCACCTCTCCCCTCTTCGGGCGTGCTATTTCCTCTGACCGTCCCATGCTTCCTCATCGACTGGAAACCACTCTTCGGCGATCTGGAGGTCGAGATCGGCCCGTTTGACCGCGCGCTCTTTCATCCGTTTTCGCAAGCGGGCTCTGCCGACCTCAACCACGTATCGGGTGACCGCCTCGGCGATGACTTGGCTGCGCTCGCCTTTCTGGGCGACCCGATCCAGGAGTCGAACCGTTTCGTCGGGAAGCGAGATATTGAGGCGACGGGACATGATCGCGCACCTCCTCGAGAGGACCGGTAGAACATACACACACTCTTTGTGTACAGCAACCCTCGTGAGACTCGGAACCCCGTCAGGGATTAATGCGATTCTCCCCAGAGTGTCGGCGGCGGCAGCAGTGTAAAGGAGCGCCGGTGGATCGCGCACGGGCCGAGGCGGCGAATGGCGTCGCGGTGTGCGTCGGTGCAGTAGCCCTTGTGATCGGCGAACCCGTAGCCGGGAAACTCGTCGTCGTACGCGCGCATCAACGCGTCGCGCGTGGTCTTCGCGAGGATCGAGGCGGCGGCGATCGCATGACAGTGCGCGTCCCCCTTGATGATCGCCTCTTGCGGCAGGTCGCAGCCGGGAATTCGCCGCGCGTCCACCAGGACGTGGTGCGGCCGGATCGACAGGCCAAAGACGGCGCGACCCATCGCGGCCAAGGCTGCTTGGTACACGTTGATCCGGTCGATCTCGCCCGGCTCCACGACCGCCACCGCGAAGGCCAGCGCATGCTCTCGGATCGCGTGCGCCACGGTCGCGCGCCGCTCGGGCGTGAGCTTCTTCGAGTCGTCGACGCCGGGAATTCCGAAGCCCGGCCGAAAGACCACCGCCGCGGCGACGACGGGACCCGCGAGCGGCCCCACCCCCGCCTCGTCGACACCCGCGACGTGCTCGATGCCCGCGGACCACAGCTCGCGCTCGCGCGTCAGGAGCGTCGCCAAGCGCCTCGCCGCGCGGTCCGCCGCGATCGGGCTCACGCAGCGGCCAATCGGTCGAGGATAGCGCTCACGTCGACCGCGGCGTAGCGCGGGGTGTAAGGCGCGAGGTTCCTCCGCGCCCGCGCGGCGACGCTCGCAGCGCCGACCTTGTTCCCCCCGCCTAGGTGATGCAGGGCGACTGCGGCCTGGATCAGTCCACGGTAGAAGTCGCGGTCGTCGTCCCGATAGCCCACCCAGAAGGCCTCCAAGATCTCGTGCGCCTCGAAGAAGGCTCCCGCTTCGAACGCGCTCACGAACGCTGACAGAGCGGCGCGCGATTCAACGGTGTTCTTCTCGGGGCGCATACACGGCGAGGATAACGCGGGACGCTCAGCCCACCACGGGATTGTCATTCGAGACGGCGGACCCCCTGGACCTTGCCTTCAATGCCGGTAGAATGACGGGGCTATGCACACGCTCGTCCTTCTTCGTCACGGCCAGAGCACCTGGAACCTGGAAAACCGCTTTACCGGGTGGACGGACGTCGACCTCACGCCGCAAGGGCACACGGAAGCGCACACGGCCGCCCGGCTGCTCAAAGAGGGCGGCTACACCTTCGACCTGGCCTACACGTCGGTCCTGAAGCGCGCGATCCGAACCCTGTGGGTCGTGCTCGACGACATGGACCTGATGTGGATCCCCGTCCATCGCGACTGGCGGCTGAACGAGCGGCACTACGGCGCGCTGCAAGGGTTGAACAAGGCCGAGACCGCGGCGAAATACGGCGAGGACCAGGTGAAGGTCTGGCGCAGGAGCTACCGGACGCCGCCGCCCGCGCTGACGCGGGACGACGCGCGGTTCCCCGGCGCGGACCCGCGCTACGCGGGGCTGGCCGAAAGCGACCTGCCGCTCACCGAGTCGTTGGCCGATACGGTCGCGCGTTTCCTCCCGGTCTGGCACGGCGCGATCGCGCCGCTCGTGGCCGCGGGACGGAAGGTGGTCGTCGCCGCGCACGGGAATTCGTTGCGCGCGCTGGTGAAGTATCTCGACGATGTCTCAGACGCCGAGATCGTCGAGCTGAACATCCCGACGGGGATTCCTTTGATTTACGAGCTGGACGACGACCTGAAGCCGATCCGGCATTACTATCTAGGCGACGCGAACGCGGTGAAGATTGCCGCCGAAGCGGTTGCGCGGCAAGGTCGAAAGACTTCGTAAGAGGAGAGATCCATGACGTTCGTGATCACCGAGCCCTGCATCGGCACCAAGGACACGGCCTGCGTCGACGTGTGCCCCGTCGACTGCATCCACCCGACCAAGAAATCCGACGCCTTCGAATCGGCCGAAATGCTCTACATCGACCCCGCCGAATGCATCGACTGCGGCGCGTGCGAGCCTGCTTGCCCGGTCGAGGCCATCTTCGAAGAGGCCGCCGTCCCCGAGAAATGGAAGCACTTCACCGAGAAGAACGCGGCCTACTTCAAGAAGTGACCGGCAACCGACCTCAACAAGGCCGTCGCGTCGTCGTCACCGGAATCGGCGCGGTGTCGCCGAACGGTGTCGGGCGCGAAGCGTTCTGGGCGGCGACACGCGCGGGGCGAAGCGGTGTCCGCCGCATCACGCAGTTCGACGTCGATCATCTACCGACCCGGATCGCCGGAACGGTCCGAGACTTCGACCCCGCTTCGGTGATGTCGGCGAACGACCTGAAGCACGTGCCACGGATCGTGCCGATGGCGGTCGCCGCATCGATCGAGGCCGTGGCCGACGCCGGACTGCGAACGACGGAGCTGCCGATCGAGGAGCGGCGCCGTTTCGCGGTCGTCGTCGGCTCCGGGGGCGCAGGGCTCGAGTTCATCGAGCGGCAGTTCCGACAGTACTACCTCGACGACCCCAAAGGGGTCAGCCTCTACACGATTCCGTCCTCGACGCCTGGATCCCTCTCGAGCGAGCTGTCGATGACGTTTTCCCTGCGCGGGCCGTCGCACGTGATCTCGACCGGATGCACGTCGTCCACCGATGCGCTCGGCCACGCGATGTCGCTCGTCCGCTACGGACGCTCCGACCGCGTGCTCGTCGGCGGGAGCGACTCGCCGATCGGGCCGGGGATCGTCACCGGTTTCTGCCTGATGAAGATCATGTCGACGAGCTGGAACGACGAGCCCGAGCGCGCCTCGCGCCCGTTCTCGAAAGATCGCGACGGATTCGTCATCGCCGAAGGCGCCTGGATGATGGTGCTCGAAGAGCGCGAGATCGCGCGCGCTCGCGGCGCCTCGATCTACGGCGAGGTTTTAGGCTACGGCGCGACGTGCGAGGCGTTTCACCGCGTGCGCCTCGACGAAAACGGCGAGGAGCCGGCGCGGGCGATGCAATTGGCCTTGGAGGACGCGGGCCTCTCTCCCGCCGACATCGACTACCTGAACCTCCACGGAACCTCGACGCAGTTGAACGACAGGATCGAGACGCGCGCCGTCAAGTTGGTCTTCGGCGCTCGTGCCGGCCGTGTTCCGTCCTCGAGTCTGAAATCGATGATCGGCCACCCTCAGGGGGCCTGCGGAGCCGCTGGGGTCGTGGAATCGCTTCTCGCGATGCGCGACTCGTTCCTTCCGCCCACGATCAACCATGACCTTCCCGACCCGGAGTGCGACCTCGACGTCGTCCCCAACGTAGGTCGCGAGCACCGGATCGACACCGTGCTCGGCAACTGCATCGGTTTCGGCTCGAAGAACGCGGCGATCGTCCTCAGGCGGCACGCGGACTAGGCGGCATGCGGTCTCCTCTCGTTCCCGCGCGGCGCCTCGATCCCGAGTGGATGGACCGGCCCGACAACACGCCGGCGGATCTCATCGGCACGCTCGACGACATTCGGCTCGTCAACCGCTTCTTGCGGGGCTCGACGATCATCGTCTCGGCGATGCGCCCGTTCCTCCTCGCTCCGCAGAACGGCGAGCCGCTCTCCGTCCTGGATGTCGGCACGGGGGGCGCCGATCTTCCGCTCGATCTCGTAGCCGACGCCCGCCGCTTGGGCCGCGGTATCCGCATCGTGGCCGTCGACCGCGACGCCGTCACGCTCGACTACGCGCGGGAGAAGACGGCGGGAACCCCGGAGATCGAGATCCGCTCGGCCGACGCGTTCGAGCTTCCGTTTTCGCCGTCCTCTTTCGATGTCGTCACCGCGTCGATGTTCCTCCACCACTTCGCTCACGAGGACGCGGTGCGCTTGCTAAGGAGCTTCAGGCGGCTCGCCCGCCGTGCGGTCTTGATCAACGACCTCCGTCGGCACGCGGTCTCCTGGGCCTTCATCGCGCTCGCCTCCCGTGTGACGCGGCGCCACCCGATGTTCGTTCACGACTCGGCACTCTCGGTGCTGCGCGGGTTCACCGCGGATGAGCTGTTGGCAGCCGCGCGTGAGGCCGGCGCCGCCGAAGCCACCGTCAGGCGGCGGCTCCCCTACCGGCTCCTGCTGACGATGACGGGAGCGGGCGGCGCGTCATGACGCGTCCCGATCTTCTCGTCATCGGCGGCGGGCCGGCAGGGTCTGCGATCGCCGCTTTGGCCGCAGGGAGCGGCGCCAAGACTCTCCTGATCGAGAGGGACCGCTTTCCGCGCGACAAGGTCTGCGGGGAGTTCCTCTCGACCGAAGGATGTGCGGTGCTCGCCCGTCTCGGCGTGCTCCCCGCGCTGACCGCCCAAGGCGCGATGCCGATGGATGGCTGCTTGCTCGCCGACGCCGCGGGCCGATCGGTCGAAGCCCCCCTCCCCGATCTTCCGCGTGACGGGCACACGGCGCTGGGAATCTCCCGCGCCGCGCTCGACGAGACGCTCTTGCGACACGCCGCCGCGTGCGGCGTCACCATGCGCGAGCAGTCGGTTGCGATCCGCCCGATCGTCGAAGACGGCCGCGTGACGGGCGTCGTCACCCGTCGGGCGGATTCGGGCGGTTGCGACGAAACGGTGCGCGCGACGCTCGTCCTGGCCGCCGACGGTCGCCGCTCGATGCTGCAGCGGGCTCTCCATCCCTCAATCGGCGACCCGTTGACCACGTCGAAGAGGTCGTGGTTCGGGTTCAAGGCCCACTTTCCAGACCGCACGCGAGGCCTAGGGAGGCGCATCGAGCTGTTCGTGTTCGACGGCGGCTACGCGGGCCTAGGCCCCGTCGAAGGCGGGCGCCTCGACCTGGCGCTGATCGCGCGCGTCGACGCCTTGAACGCCTGCGGCAACGCACCGCAGCGGCTCTTCGAGGAGCGCATGCTCAAAAACCCGCTCCTCTCGGAGCGCCTGAAGAACGACCCGCCCTGCTCAGAATGGAAGACGATCGGCCCCCTGCGCTTCAATGTGCGTAACCCGGCCTCGCACGGAGCCATCTTCTTGGGAGACGCCGCCGGTACCATCGACCCCTTCAGCGGCGAGGGGATGTCGAACGCCTTGCGGGGCGCCGAGCTCGCCCTCCCGTTCGTGCTCGATGCCTTGACCCGGGGCGGCCTGAACGATGCGGCGGCGCGCGCCTGGTCTTCTGTTTGGCGCGGCGCCTTTTCCCCCGTGACGCGCCGGGCACGCTTGTTCGGCAGGATCTTCCAGCACCCCCGCCCCGCCTCACTGGCGATGAGCCTCCTACGCCTCCCTCACGGTGCGCGCATGTTGCCGAGCCTCGTCGCCGCGACGCGGACCAGTTGGGGTTTGAACGATCGAATGTGAAACTGTCGAGCGGTGAGAGCTCGATCGTCGACGAAAGAAACGTGCTCGAATACGTTCTCGCAACGAGCAACGCTATCGAGCGCCTCGAGGCGTGGCGACTGAACGCTTCGATTGGCGATGGCTCACTGAGCTGAACGCACCACGAGGGTGCGAGTAGCGGAGGGAGAAGCCGATGACCGCAAAACCGAGTGGGAAAGGTCCAAAGTTCGTGAGCTTCTTCTCGCCAGTCGTCGAAGCGCTCAAAGAGCTTGGTGGCTCTGCGCGGCCTGCAGAAGTGCGTGAGAGAATTGCAATCAAGCTAGACATCTCCGAGGACGCTCAGACGCAGACGCTTCCGAGTGGGTTGCCTCGGTTCGACAACCAAGTCGCGTTCGCTCGATTCTACTTGGCCAAAGATGGGATTATTGACTCGTCTTCGCGCGGAGTCTGGACGCTGACCGACAAGGGACGCGCAATCGATCGCCTCACTCATCAAGAAGCACTAGAGATCTTCAGGAGGGTCCGCGTGCAGTTTCAAGCGGATCGTGGTCCAGAGGAGGCGGCCGAGGATGGTGAGTCGGCGCCAGCCCAGGATGCGGTGTTGACGACCGTCGCGAACTACCGACAACAGCTTCTAGAGATTCTCCGCGTACTTCCATCGTCTGGGTTTGAGCGTTTCTGCCAGCGGCTCCTTCGCGAATCCGGCTTCCAAGAAGTAACCGTGATCGGCCGGTCGGGTGATGGCGGCATCGACGGCGTCGGGATCCTCCAGGTGAACCCCCTGGTCAGTTTCAAAGTGCTGTTCCAATGCAAACGCTATACAGGATCCGTGACGCCAAGCCAGGTTCGCGACTTCCGTGGGGCCATGCAAGGACGAGCTGACAAGGGAATCATCGTTACGACCGGGGCGTTCACGTCCGAAGCGAAGAAAGAGGCCGTGCGTGACGGCGTTCCGGCTATTGAGCTGGTCGACGGTGAGAAGCTACTCACGATGCTCGAAGAACTCGAGTTGGGGTTGGATCCAATCAGGTCCTTCCAGGTGGCGGACTCTCGGGGTCGCGGGTCGATGGAGCGTTTCGTCCTATCGGCGCCGGGCGGCTCCACGTAAAGACCACCGCACCGTTTGCACTCGATCTTCGGCCGTTGAGGTGGCCTCGTAGGTTACGATCGCCCCCGTGAACACCTCGCCCACTGTCCGCGCGGCGGATCGCAATGACGTGTCCTTGATCCTGGCGTTCATCCGCGAGCTTGCTACGTACGAGAAGCTCGCGGACGAGGTCGTTGCTACCCAAGAAGCGTTGATGGTGACCCTCTTTGGCCCGAGCCCTGCCGCCGAGGTCCTCATAGCCGAGGTTGATGGGACCCCGGCGGGCTTCGCGCTCTTCTTCCGCAACTACTCGACCTTCCTTGGACGGGCCGGGATCTACCTCGAGGATCTCTTCGTCCGCCCCGATGCAAGGGGGCGCGGAGTCGGCCGAGCGCTTCTTGCCCGTCTCGCAGCCATCGCCTCGGAGCGAGGCTGCAGCCGACTCGAGTGGACCGTACTCGATTGGAACACCTCTGCGATCAGCTTCTACGAGAAGCTCGGAGCGACGCCGAGGAATGAATGGACGACCTTCCGATTGGCCGGTGAGGCGCTAGCGAGACTCGCCGGAACGAAACGCGACTAGGCGTGCCCTTTCCGGCTGCTACGACCATTCGGCCGGTGGCCAAACGTCGATTTCGATCCCTTGCGCTCGCGCGAGCGTGCCGAACGCGCTCACCATCCGACGAAAGCTCCGGCTAAGTCGATAGGCAGCACCCATGTCGAACATGGCGGTCAAAGCGGGTTGGTCCGACGTCGTGTGATAGCTGCTGCCGGCGATCATGAGGTCCTCAAGCGCTTCCCGTGCGCCTCGCGCGGACTCAGGATCAACGGTATGCGAAGCATCAACCCGAATCCCGCGCTGTCCACGTAAGGACTCCACCGCTGCCAGAAACCACGCCTCGTACTCGCGGTGCGCCATGACAACTGCGGACGGAAACCCGCCGGCTGCGGCTCGAGTCCATGCTTCGAGTAGTGGTGCCAGCTCGCGAGGACAGTCGTCATCTCCGTCCAGGAGAATCAAGATCGAGGACACGTTCGGCTGTCTTGCGGCGAGTTCGACCGCCTGACGAAGGGTGGCCTCGCGTACGAGTTGCGCGCGAGTGCGTCGGATCGGGACGCCGATCTGAAGGTCGAACGCCCCCGCTTCGTCGCGCAAACGGCGGAGGAGCACAGGGACGGCGTCCACCTCTCCATGCCCCTCGACAATCGGCTGGATCAATCTTCCAACGTGTCGAAGAGGCTGACCTGGGGAGGATGCGACACGTCTGCAAAGAGCGGCTCGGCGCGCAGGGCGTTCGATCGCAGGAGCTCACCAGCTCCCATCAACTGGTCGCGCAGCGCCTGTCGGGTGGCCTCCGAAAGGTCGCCGACGCGGGTGGCGCCATTGGCCCACTCGACAATTCGTAAGTGTCTTGGCTCGATCCACTTGGCGTCGAGTAGATCGGGACTGTGGGTTGTCACGACGACCTGCATGTTCTTGGCCGCGTGCCGTAGAAGTTCGAGCACTGCGCCGAGGGCGCCCGGGTGAATAGTCGCTTCCGGCTCCTCGATCGCTATCAGAGACGGAGCAGGACGCTGGAACACAGCGGCCAGGAGGCCCAGCGCCCGGAGCGTGCCGTCGGACATATTGAAAGCCTCGAACCGCAAGCTTTTCGACTCGCCGGCGTCCGTCGCTTCGCCGACGTTCCACTTCTTACTCTCGCTACCCGCATCGTCCCACTCCTGCGTGAACTCCAGGGACAACTTGTTGCCGTGTTTCCTGACGCGGACGGCCCGGGTGTTGGGCACGATCGTCGCCAAGATCTCGCCGACTCGGACCAGCTGATCCTCCGACTGCCGTCCGATTTCCTGCAGAACGCTGGCGGCGTTGCTTCCATCCCGTCGAAGACTGGTGCCGCCATCGGGATCCTGCATCTCCCGGAGCTTCGATGGCTCGATCGAATAAACGCGCAACCGGGATAACGCCGATACCACTGGGGCGAAACGAGCCTCGCCGCCCACGAGCGGAATCGACAGCGCGGCGGGATCCAACGCTGGGCCGAGTCCGCGAACGTTCGAGCGAAACGTGCCCTTGTCCCGTTCGAACCAGTTGCGCGTCTTGTTCGAGCTCTCCACGAGGCACTGTTCTCTTACGACCTCGAAGCCGTAGTTTGGGAGCGCCCGAACTTCGAACGCGTACCTGCCGATCGTTCCAGCGCCGTTGATGTTCCCGAACTCAACCCCCAGCCCGAGGTTCGGCGGGTAGCTCTTCCCCGATGTGCGATTCCGAACCGCCGTGATGCCCCCGCGCCGATCAAAGACGGCTTGCAGGGGCACGGCCATCGAGTCCGCGAGGAAGGAGAACGCATCGACAAGATTGCTCTTGCCCGACCCGTTTCGACCGACCAAAAACGTCGGGTTGTCGAACTCGATCCGCTCGCTGGGAATGCTGCGGAAGCGTTTCAGGATCAGACTGCGCACCAGGGGCTTAAGCATGCTCACCTCGGGAGGGCCAATAGCATAGCGTCGAGGAGCCGCTTCTCTTCGCTTCCCTGCGGATAGAGCGCCGAGAGCTCGTTGGTGAGGCGTAGGAACTCGGGGCCGCGCTCCACCGTCGCATTCACTCCGAACTCGCCCATTCGCCTCACGCCGGGTACACGTTCGCCAGTTCGAGGAGGTACCAGGATTTGCGAACGCGGCCCAGAGAGCAGCTGATGGCCCAGCCAGGCCGAAGCCATTGTGTGGCCGGCTCGGGAACCGGAATCGGGCCACGTGAGCGCATCCTCCCATCCTCCCAGACCTCGAGCCAGAGCTGCCCGGGCTCCACCCTGGCGATCGTGAAGTGGTCGAACTCCAAATAGTCCTTGTCGTTGAGCGCCGCTACGTCGATGCCGAGCCGATCGGAAGCGTCCCGGAGAATGCGCGCGGCGCGCTCGGCCCTCGGCAGATCCCGGGAGGCCGTGGCTCCCCTCTCCGCCGCTTCGCCGGCTTCCTCCCGTGGGACGTAGCCCTTCACGGCGAGCCAGTTCGAGAGCTTCTTGGTCACGGTGCCCGCCGCCCGCAGCAAGTCTTCCCCGGCTATCACCTTTCGGATCATGAAGTACCCCAGAAAGCTCCCGAGGTTTTCGACGATCCTCTCCGGGCCAAAGAGGTCGCAGTACTCGCGGTGCTCCGCGCCTTCGGCCTTGAAGCAGCGCTCGAAGAGGGCCGCCTCCCGTTTGGAAAGGCTCTCGTAGGCGTAGCCGTTCAAGTGACTCCGCAGCAGATCGAGCACCGTCTCGTACCGCGAGAGAGTCTTGGGTCGGAGCCGAGCGCGCTGCTCCGCGAGGAACTCCTGGAGCACGCGGTTGATGTCGCGCTCGGCCGGACGGGCGAGCCTTACGATCTTCGCGTTCATCGTCCAGCTTCCACGGGCGATACCTTCAGCCTTTTGCGTCCCAATCCACGTACTGAGGTGGGCTTTCTCCGACGCGCTGCGTCACCTTGGGTAGCCTTCCGCGCGTCGCGCTCTCGGCGATTGCGAGCACCGCGATCTGATGCCACCAGTCGTCGCCGAAGTCGAACCAGTAGCCGAACACGTCCCCGGTTACGAGGCTGAGGGAAGTAACAGTCGTGCGCTCCACGTCTGAGCTGCCGTCCGCGTCGCCGAAGGGATCGACCATGGCCATCGCCAGCCCGTACCGCCTGGACTTCGGATCCATTGGTCTTCTGCCGCCGATCTGGAACTCGTAGAGGTGCTCGTCTTCGCGGTCGAACGCGTCGAAGATGGCGCGGTGGAGGTGCGCGAGCGTCTGATCGCCACGGATCTCGATCGTCCGCGAGATCACCTTGTGCTTCCGAACGAAGCTCACGCTCATCGGACCGCTGACGATGCAGACTTCGAGGGTGAAGATCTGCCGGTTCTCGCCCCTCGGCGTCATCGCGGCACCGCCAAGAGCATCGCGTCAATCAATCGGTCCGGCATCCGGTTTTTACCTAGTTTACTACCTAGTTGACGAGCCATTACCCAATTCACGACTCGCGGCGGCGCCACCTGGCGTTGCGACCCTGTCCAAGGCATTCCACGGCCTTCTTCCGCGAAGACCCTTGCGCAAGTGGCGAATCATGTCCAGGCTCACCCCCGGGCTGATGGGAGGCAAGTGACTCATCGTGATGGGCCTCCCGTCACGTGCAACCTCTCACGACGGAAGGTTCCAGTGTTTGGCGCGCAGGATGGTCTCAGAGCGTTGCGCAGGAGGCAAGGCCGGACGTCTTAGGCGCTCGCCTTCGCCGCCAGCCAGCGTTCGCAATCGATGGCTGCGCGGCAGCCGGCCCCCGCTGCCGTGACCGCCTGGCGGTAGATATGATCGTGCACGTCGCCGGCGGCGAAAACCCCCTCGATGTTGGTGTGCGAGGAGTGTCCTAGGAGGGTGAGATACCCCTCGGCGTCCATCGGGAGGAGTGTCGAAAAGAGCGCGGTGTTCGGCGTGTGCCCGATCGCGACGAAAAAGCCCCCGCAAGGTTCTTCCGTGATCGCCCCGGTCTTCAGGTTCTTCACGACGACCGAGCCGACCTTGGCGCCGTCCCCTTTGACTTCCGTGACCGCGGAGTCCCACAGCACGCGCACCTTCGGGTTGGCGACCAAGCGTTCGGCCATGATCTTCGACGCGCGGAAGGAGTCGCGGCGATGGACGACCGTCACGCGCGAGCCGAATCGGGTCAAGAAGTTGGCCTCTTCCATCGCGGTGTCGCCGCCGCCGACGACGACGATCTCCTGGTTTCGGAAGAAGAAGCCGTCGCAGGTCGCGCAATAGGACACGCCGTGGCCCGCGTACTCCTTCTCGCCGGGAAGGTCGAGGGTCTTCGGCGACGCGCCGGTCGCGACGATGATCGCGCGGGCCTCTAAGGTCCCCTCGTCGGTTTTCACGGTCAACGGGCGCCGGGAGAAGTCGACGCTCACGGCGTCACCCGGGATGAACGTCGTGCCGAATCGCGCCGCTTGGTTCTTGAACTTCTCCATGAGCTCCGGGCCCATGATCCCTTCGGGGAAGCCCGGGTAGTTCTCGACGTCGGTCGTCTGCATGAGCTGCCCGCCTGCCAACAACCCCTCGATCACCACAGGCTTGAGGCCGGCGCGCGCCGCGTACAAGGCGGCCGTGAGGCCGGCGGGGCCGGAACCGATGATCACCACGTCGTGGACGGGCACGGAACTCTCCTCGATCGGTTGCCGGAAAAGGCGGGCATGCTAGCAGACCCGGCGGATGTTGCGCGTCAGTCCAGCTGCGCCCCACGCGGGATGACGACGACACCGCACGGTGTCACCGTGAATCGTCGTTTGTCCTCCTCGGCGTCCTCTCCGACGACGAAGCTCGCGGGGATGCGAACCCCCTTGTCGATGATCGCTTTCGTGACTCGCGCGTGGCGGCCGACGTCGACGCCGTCCATCAACACGCTGTCTACGACCTTGGCGTACGAGTTGACGCGGACCTCGGGGCCGAGGATGCATCGCTCGACTCGGCCCCCGCTGATGATCGCGCCTCCGCTGACGAGGGAGTCGAGGACGATGCCGAGGCGCCCGCCGGGCTCTTCCTGCGCGAAAACCGTCTTGGCCGGAGGCAGCTGTTGAACCATCGTGCGGATCGGCCAGTTCTTGTCGTACAGGTTGAAGACGGGCTCGACGGCGACGAGATCCATGCTGGCGTCGTAGTACGAGTCGAGCGTCCCGATGTCCCTCCAATAGGCCGTCTCTTTCTTGTTCTCGTCGACGAAGGAATAGGCGTGGAGCTTGCCCGTATCGACCAAAGACGGCAGGATGTCGTGGCCGAAGTCGTGACGCGAGTCGCGGCGCGCATCCAGGGCCAGCGCGCGCACGAGCGTTTCGGTGTCGAAGACGTAGACACCCATGTTGACGAGGGCGGTCGCGGGGCGCCCCGGAATCGGACTGGGGCTTTGGGGCTTCTCCTGAAACGCCGTGATACGGGATTCCTCGTCCACCGCGAGAACTCCGAACGCCGAGGCCTCCCCGATCGGGACTTCGACCGCCGCGACGGTCACGATCGCGCCCGTGGCTTCATGGTGTGCGATCAAGCGGGCGAAGTCCATCTTGTAAATGTGGTCGCCCGAGAGAACGATGACGTTGCGAGGACGTTCCTGCTCCAACAGGTAGACGTTTTGGTACACCGCGTCGGCGGTCCCCTGGTACCAACGCTCCCCTACGCGCAGCTGCGGCGGAACGCACTGGATCCACTCGTCCAACTCGTGGTTGAACAACGGTCCCCAGCCGATCCGCACATGCCTTTCCAAGCTTCCGGACTTGTACTGGGTCAGGACGTAGATCTTTCGCAAGCCGGAGTTCAAGCAGTTCGAAAGCGTGAAGTCGATGACGCGGTAGATGCCTCCGAAGGGCACGGCAGGCTTCCCGCGATCCCGCGTCAGGGGGTAGAGCCGCTCCCCCTGGCCCCCGGCCATGACGATCGCCAAGGTATCCCCGAGAAGCGTGCGGCGGCGGTCGACCATCAGCCCTCCGCGCGCTCGGTCAGGAGCTCCCGCACCCGAAGGCGCAGCTCTCCCGTGTCGGCGGATTTCACGACGTACGCGTCCGCCGCCCAGCTCATGAAGCTGTCCTTGTACGAGGAGTAGGCCGAATTGAGCACGACGGGGATCTTCGGGTTCTTGTCGAGGAGGCGGCTCATCGCCTCGAGCCCATCCATTCCCGGCAGGCGGATGTCCATGACCACGAGGTCGGGCTTCTCGGACTCGACCATCGCGAGCCCGTCCGCGGCGGTGGCCGCCGTGACGACCTCGAAGCCGTCGCGCTCGAAGTCCTGTTGGTAAAGGACGCGCAGGTTTTTTTCGTCCTCGATGACCAAGATCTTAGGCATCGGCGTCACCCTCCGTCGCCGCGGGGAGGCGCAGGGCAACGGTCGTGCCAACGCCCTCGCGGCTCTCGATGCGAACCTCGCCGCTGTGGTCGCGGGCGATCTGAGAAGCGATCGTCAGGCCGAGTCCGGATCCGTTCGTCTTCGTCGTGTAGAACGGCTCGTGCGCGTGCTGAAGGACCTCCGCCGACATGCCGACCCCGGTGTCCACGACCGCCATCTCGACCCCGTACGGCACGGCGCGCAACCGGATGATGAGGTCGCCCCCCTGCGGCATGGCGTGCACCGCGTTCCGGAGCACGTTGATGATCGCGTGGAAGACCTGGTCGCTGTCGGCGGCGGCCGGAGGCGTATCGGGCGCCTCCTCGACGCGCGCGACCACCCCGGCGTGGTCCAGCTCCCATCCGAGGAGATCGAGCGCCTCCTCGGCGAGGCGCCTCAGCACGACCGATCCGATCTTCGGCGGAGCCGGATGCGAGAACTCCAGGACTTCCTTCACGATGCCCTCGAGCCTTCGCACCTCGTTCACGATGATCTCGAGCGACTCACGGGTGGCGGCATCTTGTTCCGCCTTGCCGAGGAGGAGCGAGCGGGCGAAGCCGCCGATCGCGACGAGCGGGTTCCGGATCTCGTGCGCCACCCGGGCGGCCATTTCGCCGATCGCGGTGAGGCGCTCCGACAGCACCATCCTCTCTTGATTGCGCCTCAGCTCTCTCGTCGCAGCCTCGAGCGATGCCACTTGGCGGGCGATCTCCTCGGTCAGGTGCGCCCGCGCCAAGGCCTGCGCGGCTTGAAGTCCCAGAAGCTCCAGGATGTCCACGTCTTCGTCGGTGATCGCACGGCGCGTGATCGCGTTGTCCGCCAAGAGCAGACCCACCGGTCTCCCATCCGTCACGAGCGGCACGGCCACGAAGGCGTCGATGCCCAAGACCTCGATGATCGGTTGCGGAGACGGCGCATCTCTGCCAACCACGCGCCCGTTCGCCACCCGCGTCGTTCCCTCCGCCTTGAGCGCCCTGACGACGAAGGCGGTCTCGTCGTCGAGCTTGGCGGAAAGCATGCGCGAGATCTCGAGAACTCGCGGCTCTTCCCCCTCGACGATCGGCTCGTACTCGTCGACGAGGTCACGTAACGTCGACTGGCCCATGGACAGTCGGGACCAGATCTTCTCCGCCTCCTCCGCGTCGGCGGGGCCGATGGCGTCGCGCCCGCGAAGCACCCCGCGGCGCTCGTCGACCAACAGCAGGAAGGCGCGGTTGAAGCGCAGACCCATGCTCGCCGTGGCGCCCACGAGCACCGTGCGCAAGATCCGCTCCGGGCTCATCGCCGATTGCAGGCACTCGCTGATTTCGCGGATGATCGACAATTGCGCGACCCGGCGCGCCAGCCGCCGTTCGAGCGCCTTGGACGCCGTGAGGTCCGTGACCAGGACGAACACCCCTTCCATCCCGTCGCGTTCCGGAAGGTCGGTGCGCGTGACCATGACCGGAAGGTCGGAGCCTGAAGCACTCCGATGGCTCGCTTCGTAGCGACGCGTGCGGACCCCGTCGACCGACGTCTCAGGCAGCGCGAGTTGCTCGGCCACGATCTCCCCGAACTTCTTCCCCACGGCATCGTTGGCGTCGATTCCGTAGAACGTGGCGGCGCCGCGGTTCCAAAAGTGGACCACGTCGTTGTCGTCTAAGAGGGCGAACGGTATCGACCACTCGCCAAGCAAGCGTAGAAAGTCCTCGGCTCGTCTCGGAAAAAACGTGTCCAAGCGGGTTCGCTCGTCCATGTGCGTTCCGGCCCCCATCGCCTCTCCCTCGAATCGCCGAAAACGAGCGGGCTGCGGCGCGGCACTCTTCGCGGAAGATCCCTCGGGATTGTACTCGCTCGCGGGCCAAGCCGGGGTTTCAATCGAGTCCCGAACGTGTCCTCAAATGACCGCGTCCCTCAGGAACGCCGCCGCTTCTTCCGGCGCCGTCGGGTTGATGTAGAACCCCGTCCCCCACTCGAATCCCGCAACGCGCGTCAGCCGGGGCAGAATCTCGATGTGCCAATGGAAATCGAAAGGCAGCGTGTCCCAGTAATGGCGGCGACGCACCAGCGTCTCGGTATTGGGCCCGCTGTGCAGCACGAAGTTGTACGGCGGGTCGCGCAGCACGCTCTTTAATCGCGCCAGCGTCTCTTTCAGACTTCGCGCCAGCGCCGCCAGGGTGAGGCGCCCCTCGTCGGTAAAGGCATGGTTGTGCCGGCGCGGCAGGATCAAAAGCTCGAACGGGAAGCGCGATGCGTACGGGGCGAGAACGGCGAAATGCTCATCCAAGGTCACGACGCGGTCGCGCGATTGGAGCTCCTGCTCGAGCATGTCGCAGAAGATGCAACGCTCCTTCAGGTGGAAATGCTCGCGGGCGGAGTCGAGCTCGACCGAGATCGCGCGCGGGGTGACCGGGGTCGCGATGAGCTGCAAGTGCGGGTGGCTCAGCGTGGCCCCGGCGGCGGCGCCGTGGTTCTTGAAGAGCAGCACGTACTTGAACCTCGGATCGCGGCCTAGATCGCGCATGCGGTCTTGGCAAAGGGCGAGCACGCCCTCCAAGACGCCGGGCTCCATGTCCCCCATGTGCAACGCGTGCTGGGGCGATTCGATGACGACCTCGTGCGCGCCGACACCGCGCATCCGGTCGTAGAGCCCGACCCCTTGACGGTCCAGCGTCCCTTCGATCGAGAGCGCCGGGTACTTGTTCGGGATCACTCGCACGTCCCAGCCCGGGCCGTTGGCCGGCCGGCCTCCGGGTCGGATCGCGGCGATCTCGGCGGGGGTTTTGTCCTCGCTTCCGGGACAGAACGGACAGAATCCGCCCGAAGGTTGCGCATCGCCGACATCCGCGAAGTCCTCGGGGCGCCGGCTCCTCTCGTTCGCGATGATCACCCAGCGCTTCGAGAGCGGATCGTGGCGAAGCTCGGACATCGGACTCCTTCCCGCGGGCAGGCTCAGCCTGCCTCGCGTTTCAGGCGAAGAGGGCGGACGCCAGGTCGATGAGATCCGCGGGAACCGTCTTCAAAGCCGCAACCGCCGAGGCCAGAGGCACCGGTGCGAAGACGCCCCCGCGATAGGCGGCCATCATTCCAAAACGTTCGTCGTGCACCATGTCGGCCGCAAGAAGGCCGTAGCGGGAGGCGAGCCATCGATCGAACGCGGTCGGCGTGCCCCCGCGTTGGACGTGGCCCAGTTGAACCGAGCGTGTTTCACAGCCCGTGCGCGATTCGATCTCACGGGCGAGACGTTGGCCGATGCCGCCGAGCTTTACGTGGCCGAACGCGTCGGTTTCCGCGGTCGTCGCGAGTGCTCCCCCCTCCAGAATCGCGCCCTCGGCCGCGACGATGATCGAGAAGCGAACTCCTCGCGCCTGGCGGCGGCGTACGGCAGCGCAGACGGCCTCGATATCGACGGGGCGCTCGGGGACCAGAATGAAATCGGCCCCTCCGGCCATCCCGGAGTGCAACGCGATCCACCCGGCGTGGCGGCCCATCACCTCGCAGACGATCACCCGGTCGTGAGATTCCGCGGTCGAATGGAGCCTGTCGATCGCCTCGGTGGCGATCGCGACCGCGGTGTCGAATCCGAACGTCGTGTCGGTGCCGGAGAGGTCGTTGTCGATGGTCTTCGGCACGCCGACCACCGGGAAGCCGGCCTTCGAGAGCTTCGCCGCGACTCCCAGCGTGTCCTCGCCGCCGATGGCGACGAGCGCGTCGAGCCCCAACGCCTTGAAGTTGGCTTCGAGCGCGCGTGCGTCCTCGACCTTCTTGTACGGGTTCGTACGCGAGGTGCCGAGGATCGTCCCGCCGCGATGAAGGATCCCCGAGGTCGCCGTAAGGTCTAGCCCCACGGTTTCCTTGTTCAGGAGGCCGCGCCACCCGTGACGGATGCCAATCATCCGGTGCCCGCGCGGCAGCGAGCGCCTGACGATCGCGCGGATGACCGCGTTCAATCCCGGGGCATCACCGCCGCCCGTCAGAATTCCAACCGTCTTCATGACCGGTCCTCCGGGCGCCCATTCTAGACGACGGTTCAGACGGACCAATCGTAGCGGGCCGGATCGTCCTCCGGAGGCAGTAGCTCGACGAAACCATCGGACGGAATCCGTTGCGTCCCCCCGTCGCCGTTTCGGATCTCGATCGCGAACCGGACGCAAGCTCCCGGCGAGGCCAGCCGGTCGAGAGGGGCGGACATCTCGAGGACTCGGTCGAGCGCGGTGACGAGATCCCCCGAAGCACCGCCCGAAGGTGCCTGAAGGACGGCGACCGAAGCGTCCGGCGTCCGCACGTCGATCGTCGTTCCCGCAAGCGCCCCCGGTTCGAACGGATCGACCCGCACGAAGAGCGATCGTCCGTCCGTTCCGTAAAACAGCTCGCGCGCGAAACGCACCGACGCCTGCGCCGCGCCGTAGACGCACGCCACATGCCCTGCGGTGCGCCATTCGAAGTAGTCGCCGACCCGGCCGTCGATCCGGGCGTGAACCGGCCCGGAGGGCCCCGTCTGACCCCGCACCGGGCTGCGGCGGATCGGCTCGTCGAGAACCGGCGGCACGGGAAGCAACGCTGCAACGTAGGCCGCGCGCAGCTTGTCCCTGAATCCGGCGTCAAACTCCGCGCCGTACTCCGTCGGGTGGTCGTCGCCGTACCACCAGAACCAGTCGCTCCCCTCGGCTGCGAGGATCGCGCGCCACGCCGGGTCGTCCCAGCGCGGCGTCCCGCGCGCCGCGACGACCGCCTCCCGCGCCGCGGCCAGAAGCTCCCACGCTCTGTTTTTCTCGGGGTGACCGATCCAGGTGGCGAGGTTCCGGTAGATCCACGACCCGGCGACGACCCGCGGCAGCGGCCGGGCATGCTCCGGATTCGCCGCCTCCGACGCGGTGACGGTGAGGATTCCGGGCTCGGCCGAGAGCTGACCGTAAAGCGCGTCGAAAAACGGCGCGGCGTGCTCCGGGTAGTGCTCCCACGCGTTCTCACCGTCTAAGATCACGCTGACGACGTAGGGCGTGCCGTCATCGCGGAGCGTCTCCCGCAAGTGCAGAAGGCGAGAGACGAAATCGCGCGCCGCGTCCTCCGGAGCGCGTGTCGCGTACGCGAATCCGATACGGTCGGAGAGGTCGTGATCCCTGAAGAGAAGCACGGGACCGTCCCCGTGGCGCCACGGGCGGTAGAGCAGCTCCGCCCGACGCTCGTCGTTTTCGCGCGCTCCGGCCGGGAGGGTTTCCCCGAGCGACGCGAAGAGAACATCCTCGTCGCTCGCCGCCCATTGGTATCCCGCCGCGCCCATCCGTAAGAGCGAGCGTTCGGAAATCGCGCCTTCCGACGGCCATCCGCCGGCGGGCCGGCGGCCGAAGGTCGAATGAAAGGCCTCCACACCCTTCATGAGCTGGAGATCGGCGTCTTCGACGTTCTTGAAACGGGTCGCGGGAAGTCGCAGATCCGGAAGGGCCTCGAGCGCGGAGTCGAGATCGCAGAGCAGGGGCAGAATCGGGTGGTAGTACGGGGTGACCGACAGCTCGATCTGCTCGGCGTCGTAGAGCCGCCTCCACGACGGGATGACGTCGGCCAGGAACTCACGATGACGCGCGAACAGCGCCTGCTTGTCGTCGGCGGTGAATCCCCTTCCCTTCGCCCGAAGGCTCGCGATCAACGGGTCCTTCTGCAGGAGCGGCCCACTCCACGCGATGTGGAAGAGCACCTGGAGGTCGGCCACCGCCTGATCGTCGAAGCGCTCAACCACCTGCTTCGAGATCGCACCGACGGTTGCGTCGCCGCGCAGGGCGTGCAGCTCGTTCAGCCGCTTGAACCCAACGGCCATCATGCCGCGATTCAACGAGAAGAAGTGACCGATGACGAACGCCCGCTCGTCGAAGGAGAGGCCGGCGGGGTCCTTCAGCGCCAGCGCCAGAAACGGATCCGGCGGCACCCCCCCCGAGGAGAGCGCCTGCAACTGGTCGAGGAGCGTGGGAACGACGTTGAAGGTCGCGCGGACGGCCGGGTGGCGTGCAAGAAACGCCGCCATGTCGGCGTAGTCCTTGAGCGCGTGGAGACGGGTCCACGGCATCGTGGCCGCTCCCGTCGACGGATCGGTGTAGTCGGGCTGATGGAAATGCCAGATCAGCGCCAACCGGATCGGCGCCTTCATCCGCCGTGCGCCCGCACGCGGAAGAGCGCCCGATCGTAGAGCTCGACGTATCCACGCGCCGAGTCGCTCCAAGAGAAGTTGGCGCTCATCCCGTTGTGCTTGAGGCGATCCCACGCATCCGCGTCGGTGTTGTGCACGAGGAGGGCGCGCTGCAAGGCCATCCAGAAACTGAACTCGGAGAACTCGTGGAACGTGAATCCCGTGTGCCCGTCGCGAACGGTGTCGGCCAACCCACCGGTTAAGCGCACAACGGGCACGCTGCCGTAGCGCATCGCGATGAGCTGCCCCAATCCGCAGGGCTCGAACAAGGACGGCATCAGGAACAGATCGCTTCCTGCGTAGATCTGAGGAGCCAGGTCCGACGCGAAGGTCAAGACCGCGGCCATCTTGCGGGGGTGGTACGCGGCCAGGTGCGCGAAAGCGTCTTCGTAACGCTGCGCCCCGGTGCCCAGCACGACGAACTGCGCTTCGCCGGCGAGGCCGCTCATCAGGAGGTGGATCACGTGCCCCGTGATCTCCATCCCCTTCTGCGCGTCGAGGCGCGAGACCATCGCGACCAACGGAACGCGCGGATCGCGCGACAGCCCCAGTCGCTCCTGCAGCGCGAGCTTGTTGGCCACACGGCGCTCGCGCCGCGCCGCGTCGAAGTTCTCGACCAGTCGCGGGTCGGTGGCCGGATTCCAGACGTCGTCGTCGAGTCCGTTCAGGATTCCATCTACGTCGGCATGCCTGGCGCGGAGCAGCGCGTCGAGGCCGTTCCCGCCTTGGGGCGTCATGATCTCCATCGCGTAGGTCGGGCTCACGGTGCTGATCATCGTCGCGTGGTGGATCCCGCGCGCCATGAAGTTGACCTCGTCCCAGCCGCCCTCCTCGACGATCGGCGGGACGAGAACGCCCAAATACTGCGACACACGCCGCGAGCTGCGTCCCTGATGCGCGAGGTTGTGAATGGTGAAGACGCTCGCAATCCCGCGGAAGCGCTCGTCGCCGCGTCCTGCCGTGTCGAGCCACATCACGGCGGGAGCCGCGTGCCAGTCGTGGGCATGAACGACGTCCGGACGCCATCCCCAGTCGGCCGCGAGCGCGAGTGCCGCGCGCGAGAAGAACGCGAATCGGTACGGATCGTCGTCGTAGCCGTAGATCTTCGGCCGGTCGAACAGGCCGCGCTCCGCGATGAAATAGACAGGGACGTCGCTTCCCGGGAGTTGGGTCTGGAAAACTCCCGCTCGCAGCGTCCCCGCACCCATGGGAACGGTCAATCCGCCCGCAATCGTTGCTACGCCCCCCTCCCCGGTTTGCGCGGCGCGCTCTTGCTCTTGATACGCCGGCATGACCACGCGTACGTCGTGACCGAGCCGCGCCAACGCCTTAGGAAGCGCGCCGGCGACGTCACCCAGGCCCCCGGTCTTGGCGAACGGGGCGACCTCGGCGCTGAGCATGAGGATTCGCAAGCGGGAAGACATCGGCCGCGCATTCTAGCCGGGAGCGTAAGGGGACACTTCCCCTTTTCTTTCAAAGCTCCCCGGATACCGCTTTGATGCGAAAAAGGGAAGTGTCCCCTTTGTCACGATTTCAGCGACGCAGGACTCGCGACCCTACGACGCCGGTGCCCCCGGAGGAATCGGGAGGTTCAGCCGCTTCAGCTCGGCATTGATCGCCGCCGCGAACTCCTCGAAGGGCTTCGCGCCCGAGAGGAACCTCCCGTTGACGAAGAACGCCGGCGTTCCTGTGACCCCCAATTTGCCCGCCTCTGCCGCATCGGCTTCGATTTGCGCCTTGAACTTCGCCCCGTCGAAATCCTGCGTGAACTTCGCGACGTCGAGCTTCAGCTCTTTCGCGTACTTCACATACTCATCGCGGCTCAGCTTCTGCTGGTTCGCGAAGAGCTTGTCGTGGAACTCCCAGAACTTCCCCTGGTCGTTCGCGGCCAACGCGGCAAGCGCCGCCGGCATCGCGTTCGGATGGAAGGCAAGCGGGAGGTTCTTCCAGACGACCTTGACCTTGTCGCCGTAGACCTTCTCGATCTGGTTGAGGGTCGGACCGACCCTCGAGCAGAACGGTCACTGGTATTCGGAGAACTCGGCGATGACGATCGGCGCCGTCGGATTGCCCTTGAACGGCGAGCCTTCGGTCTTCACGGTGTAGACCTTGTTGGGGTCCGGGCCTTGCTGCGGCGCCGGCCTGGCCTTCGCGGCGTTGGCCACCTGCGTTTGGAGCTGGCTGATCCTGGAATCGATGTCGACGAGACGCTTCGTGGTGACGTCCTTGGTCTTCTTGCCGTCGGTCCAGGTCACGAATCCCAGCCCCAACGCCCCCACGGCCAGGACGATGGGAAGCCAGTTCAGGCCGGGACCACCGCCCGTGAGTTCGACGCCGCCCTCTCCCGTGCGGCGCTCTCGGTTCTTCTTGGACATCGTTCGATCTCCTCCGCTCCGAAAACCTTAGAGCGACAGTTTACCCTGTTGCTCCAGGACCGCGCTCGCCGAGGCGGAAAGCGCGGCCGATTCATGGGGATGCAGCTTGACTTCGTAGACCTTCTCGATCCCTAAAGAGCCGAGCTTGACGGGCACGCCGACGAAGCACCCCGAGATCCCGTACTCCCCTTCCAGATAGGCGGCACAAGGTAGGATCTTCTTCTTGTCCTTGAGAATCGCATCGACCATCTCGACGGTGGACGCCGCCGGCGCGTAGTAGGCCGAGCCTGTCTTGAGGAGGGATACGATCTCGGCGCCCCCTCCCGCGGTGCGCTTGACGATCGCGTCGATTCTGTCGGCCGGGAGGAGCTCCGTCAGGGGAACACCGCCGACCATGGTGAGCCGAGGGAGCGGGACCATCGAATCGCCGTGGCCGCCGAGCACTAGGGCCGTGACGCTCTCCACCGAGACGGCCAGCTCCATCGCGATAAACGCCCGGTAGCGCGCGGTGTCCAGGACACCGGCCATCCCCATCACCCGCTCCTTGGGGAATCCCGTGACGACCTTCGCGACGTAGGCCATGACGTCCAACGGGTTCGAGACCAGGATCACGATAGCATCGGGCGAGCTCGCCTTCACGTTCTCGGCGCACTGCTTGACGATGCTCGTATTGATGTTCAGGAGATCGTCGCGGCTCATTCCGGGCTTGCGCGCGACGCCGGCCGTGATGACGACGATCGAAGAGCCGGCCGTGTCGTCGTACGAGTTGGTCCCCCGCACGTTCGCGTCGAAGCCGAGCACCGGGCTCGCCTCGAAAAGGTCGAGCCCCTTCCCCTGCGGCGGCCCCTCGAGGATGTCGAGCAGGACCACGTCGCCGAGCTCAGCAGCCGCGCAGCCCATCGCGACGTGCTCCCCGACGAATCCCCCGCCGATGACCGTGATCTTCTTCCGCATGCCTGGCTCCTTCACGTGCTTCGGGCAACCCCAGAGGGCCGGGAAAGGTAGCACCCGGGAAGAAGCGCGGGCAACGTCAGTACTGGACGAGAGTGCCCTCGTGCTTGGCTCTGCGAATCGCGATGCGAGCGCCCCAAAGACCGAGAGGGACGAGGACCGCGGTCAAGACGGCCAACCGCGCGAGCGGGCCCGTCACGTCCCGGAACGATTCCCCCTTGAGGAGAGCGCCCCGGACGACCTGCAGCGACCAGCTCATCGGAAGCCAGTCGGAAACCCATTGAATCGGGTGGGGCAGCAATTTCGAAGGGAAGATTACGTTGCCGAAGAACGTCGTCCCCATCGAAAGGAGGAAATTGATCGGATCGCCGCGCTTGAAGTAGAGGATGAACGAAGCGGAGAGCATCCCGATCCCGGCCGACGACAAGAGCGTCAGCCCGACTCCGAGCACGAGAGCCAGCGGGCTCGTCACGTTGAGCTTCACGCCGAAAACGAAGACCGCGCACAGGAGATAGACGAGAAGGCGCACGGCACCCCACGTGAAATCCCACGCGGTCGACGAGAAGATGACGACGGAGGTCGGCGTTGGCGAGACGAGCATCGCCTCGAGCGTCCCCAAGACCTGCTCGCCACGAACCTTCTCCGCGAAGGAGTACAGGGCGGTCGAGAAGTAGATTTGGAAGGCGATCCCGACGAGCAGCCACGGGAACGGCTCGATCCCGTCCAAACCGGCGGTTTTCGGATCGACCATGCGGCTGCCGAAGAAGAACAACGCGACCGCGAAGAACATTCCCCCAAGCTGCAGGACGAACGCGAACCGGTACGAAACGCTCGAGAGAAAGTCACGAACGAGGAAAGCCCAGATCTTCGTGAGCAGGCGCCTCACGCGAGACCCCGCGCGGTCTCCTCGGCGAGCAGCCGCGAGAACGCCTCCTCGAGATCCGGCTCGATCCGGTCGCACCCCTCGATCGTGCCGCCCTGCGCCATGACCGCTTTCAACGCGTCATCCAGGCGAGCACCCCGGTCGAGCGCGACCACGACGCGCCTCATACCGTTGACGCTTTCGGTTGCGACGACGCGGAACGGCCCCGTGATCTCGCCGCGGCCGTTGGCGACGTCGAGCCGAAACCGGCGGTCGTCGATGCCCCACCTTCGGACCTCGGCGATGGTGCCGACCTGGCGCACCGTTCCCTCGACGAGGATCGCGATCCGGTCGCACAGGACCTCGGCCTCGCGCAAATTGTGGGTCGCCAAGAGAATCGTTTTCCCGTCGCGCCCCTTGAGCTCGTCTTTGATCAGGGCGCGCAGCGACAGCGACGCCGACGGATCCAAGCTCCGCGTCGGCTCGTCCATCAGGAGGATCGGTGGGTCGTGGAGGAGGGCGCGCGCGATCGCCAGGCGCTGCTTCATCCCCGACGAGTAGTCGGAGAAGCGCCGCGGCGCGGCCTCGCCGAGATTCACCTTGTTCAACAGCTCGTCGATCCGGGACTCGATGCGCTTTCCGGGAACGTCGTAGAGGCGCGCGAAGAACCGCAGGTTGTCCCGCCCCGACAGCCGCCAATAGAACGAGCGCTCGTCGGAGTGCACCAACCCCAGCCGCGGCTTGACTCTGCCCTCATGGCGCACGTCACAGCCTGCGATTTCGGCGCGCCCTCGATCGGGGAGAACGAGGCAGGAGAGGATCTTGACGAGCGTCGTCTTCCCGGCGCCGTTCGGTCCGAGCAGCCCGAAGATCTCCCCCGTCCTCACATGCAGGTCGACGCCGCGAAGAGCGTGAGTGCGACCGGCCGGCCCGAAGGGATTGGTGAACAGGTCCTTGAAGGAACGCTTCTTCGCGAACGATTTTTCGAGATCCCACCCCTCGATGGCGTATTCCATGGCCGGCGCTGACGCTTACCTTGGGACCGCGGCGAGGGCGGCGTCGTAGTTCGGCTCGTGGCCGATCTCCTTGACGAGCTGCGTGTAGACGACCTTGTCGTTCGCGTCGATGACGCAAACCGCGCGGGCCGAGACCCCCTCGAACGGGCCGTCGGTGATGAGCGTCCC
>CAZUGP010000031.1:0-8619 GCA_964619965.1 uncultured Acidobacteriota bacterium | reverse complement strand
GCCGGCGCGGCCGCGGGAGCGATGGATGCCTGCGCGTGGAAGGAACTGGAAGAGGGGCTGTGACGTGGCGCGAGATGCAATGGTCCTCGCCCGGCCCGAGCGCCGCCGGATGTTGCGCGAGCTTCTGTCCCGCTCGGACTGGGGGGCCGCGGATCGGGCTCTGTACGCCGATCTGATTTATCGGGAGTGGATCGACACGTCCAAGACGGCGGGAGACGATGGTCTACTCGCGGACTTGCAAGGGCGACATTTATCCGGTCCGCCACGGACCGTAAACCTACAGGTAAAAGGGGGCGCCCGAAGTCGGCCGGATCGAGCCGAACGTGTCCCCCAATGGGGGACACCCCTCAGGAGCTTGCCGAAAAGACTGGGGTCAAGCGAACCACGATCCGCCGCATCGAAAAGCACGTCGCCATCGCCCTGGCGTCGAGCGGATCGGGTCTACTGTCCGGGCGGTGCGTGTAAGCAGAGAGCGGCACGCATCCGGGCGGGTGCTGCGGGGTCGTTACCGCTGCGCCAACACTTACAACGGTAACAAGAGGAGGCGTGACGTGGCGATCTTCACGAAGCCGCGCAAGTGTGACGGGGTGGTTTCGTACTACATTCGATACGCCGACCCGAGCGGGAAGCGGCGCCCGGAACTCGCCGGCACGCGACTCGACCAAGCGCGGAAGCTTCTCGCAAAGCGGCTCGGCGAAGTAGCAGCGGGGACGTGGACCGACCCGCAGATCGAGCAAACGCCGGTCCTGTTCAAAGACTTCGCCGAGACGTTCCTCAAAGATCATCCCGGGCGACGGCGATCGAATCACTACACCGTCAACGTCGCCGAGCTCGTCAAAGAGTTTGGGGAGCGTCCGCTCTGCGACATCAAGCGGGCGGACCTCGACCTGTACCGCGTGAAGCTCGAGACGACGGCGCGCGTCGGGCGACCAATCCCGAAGCGTGATCGTGTCGAGGGCGGACCGACGCGGCGGATCCTCCCGCCGTTGTCCTCGACGACGGTCCTCAAACGGCTGCGCGTGGTGCATCGGATGTTCCGGCTCGCCGTGCGCTGGGGCGTCGTGACCGTCAATCCCGCGTTCGATCTCGAAAAGCCGAGCCCGCGGGGTGGACGGACGCGCTACCTCACGGCGGACGAGTTTTCACGGCTTCAAGAGTCGTCGTCCCCGTGGCTCCGGCCGATGCAACGGCTCGCCGTCTGCACGGGGATGCGATTGAAGGAAATCGCCACGCTCCGATGGGACGCCGTGGACGAAGAGGGGAAGACGCTGCGCGTCGCCGACGACACGAAGACCGGGAGCCGGGACGTGCCGATCGGCGATGCGGCGCTCGCGGTCATCAAGGCGCAAAAGGCCGCACGGCGGGAGATCGGCAAGCAGACGGGCCGGCTCTCGCCGTTCGTGTTCACGTCGGACGCTGGGCTCGACTACACCGAGGACGGCGAGCGTCGCCGAATCTCCGAGGGGACCCGGCGCGCAGCGGTCGACGCGGGGCTCGGCGGCACGCTCGGGTTTCACGTCCTACGGCACACCGCGGCCTCTTGGATGGTCGCCGGCCGCGTGCCGCTCTACGACGTGCAGCGTGTTCTAGGACACTCCACGCCGGTCCTCACGCAGCGATACGCGCATCTCACCCCGGGACACTTGCAGACGGCCGTCTCGGCGCTCGATCGTGCTCTCGGAATTTCGACGGCTCACCAGGGGGCCTACCAGGACGAAACCGAAGAGACCGGCGAGGCGCTAAGTGTCTGATTCGTTGGTGGCTCGGGACGGAGTTGAACCGCCGACGCAGGGATTTTCAGTCCCTCGCTCTACCAACTGAGCTACCGAGCCGTGAGGAAACGCGGAAGCGAGCGCGGATTCTGGCACTCGCTCCCGCGGAATTCAAGACAGGCGAACGGCCTCGGGTCGGGGTTTTGCGCGCGCGACCGGGTCGGGCGCGGCGACGGGCCGTGGCGATTCGGGCAAAGGCATGGGGGAAGCCTCGGCCGTCGCGGAGCTCTTGACCAGTCCAAGCGCGGCGCGGACCTTGCGGTCGATCTCTCCGGCGAGATCGGGATTGTCCTTGAGGAAGACGCGGGCGTTTTCGCGCCCCTGACCGAGGCGGATCTCGCCGTAGGAGAACCACGAGCCCGCCTTGTCGACGATCTTTTGGGCGATGCCGAGGTCGATCAGGTCGCCTTCCTTCGAAATGCCTTCTCCGTAAAGGATGTCGAACTCGGCCGAGCGGAACGGCGGCGCGACCTTGTTTTTCACCACGCGCAGGCGGGTTCGGTTGCCCGTCGTCTCTTCGCCCTCCTTGATCGCTCCGATGCGGCGGATGTCGAGGCGCATCGACGCGTAGAACTTGAGCGCGCGACCGCCGGTCGTCGTCTCGGGGCTGCCGAACATCACTCCGATCTTCTCGCGGATCTGGTTGATGAAGAGGAGGGAGGTCTTGCTCTTCGAGACGATACCGGTCAGCTTGCGGAGCGCTTGCGACATGAGGCGCGCCTGCAGCCCGACGTGGGAATCGCCCATCTCGCCGTCGAGCTCGGCCTTCGGCACGAGCGCGGCCACCGAGTCGACGACGACGATGTCGACCGCGCCGGAGCGGATCAGGATCTCCACGATCTCGAGCGCCTGCTCGCCGCTGTCGGGCTGAGAGACCATCAGGTTGTCGACGTCGCAGCGAAGCTTCCGCGCGTATTCCGGGTCGAGCGCGTGCTCGGCGTCGATGAAGGCCGCGAGACCTCCGAGCCGCTGGGCCTCGGCGATGACGTGCAGCGCGAACGTCGTCTTTCCCGAAGACTCCGGTCCGAAGATCTCGGTCACTCGACCGCGGGGGATGCCCCCGACGCCCAACGCGTAATCGACCGAGAGCGAGGTCGTCGGGATGACCGGAATGTCCACAATCTCTCGGTCGCCGAGCTTCATGATCGAGCCCTTGCCGAACTGGCGCTCGATCTGGGAGACCGCGAGCTCGACCGCCTTGGTGCGTTCTTTCGATTCAATCGCCATGGGGGATCTCCGTGGGAGGCTTGCCGGGCACGTTCCGCTGGGACGCAACGGCCGGAGGATAGGCGAAAACGAACCGAAGTGTCAATCCGTCGGGTTGACACTTCGCCCCCCGGTCCTTATGCTTTGCCGCGCCTTGTTGGGGCTTTCCGGCCCCGCCCGAGCCTCGGTCCAAGCGGAGAGCCCATGAAGAGTGCGAGCAAGGGGGATTCAGTAGGTCGACACACCGTCCTGAGGCTCCTCCCGCTCCTTTTTGGGGTCCTCCTCCTAGCCGGTTGTGCACAGGTCGCCTCCGGACCCGTGGTGACGTCCCCGGCCGGAGTCTCTCCCGAGCCGGCTTCGGTCACCCCGACGAGCGTTCCCCCGTCGGACGAGGCTGCGCCTGCGGCACCCGAGGCTACGCCCGCGACCGCAGCCGAGACCGAAGTCGCACTGGGTGTCGAGGCTGCGGCCGAGGACGATGCGGAGCCGGCGGAGGAGGTCGCGATCTCTCCTCTCGACGAGCTTCCCGAGACCCCGCCGGAAGTCCCGCCATCGACTCTGGAGAAGGACAAGGACCTGGTAGCCGAGGCGTTCCCCGGCTTCGACATCCCCATGGTCTTGAACGATCAGGTCGTGCGGTACGTCGAGTACTTCTCGCATCCGCACAAAGAGTTCTTCGCCGCGAGCCTCGCGAGGTCGGGCCGCTACGTCGAGCAATTCCAATCGACTTTCGAACGGGCCGGCATCCCGAAGGACCTCGTCTTCATGGCGCACGTCGAGAGCGCCTTTAAGACGAACGCGTACTCCCGGGCGAAAGCCAAGGGGATCTTCCAGTTCATTGCCGCGACGGGCCGGCGTTACGGCTTGCGCATCGACTCATGGATCGACGAGCGATCCGATCCGGATAAATCCGCCGTCGCCGCGGCGGCGTATCTCAAAGATCTCCACGACATGTTCGGCGACTGGTACCTCGCGCTCGCCGCGTACAACGCCGGCGAGGGCAAGATCCAGCGCTCGCTCGCGAAGACGAGGAAGAGCGATTTCTGGTCGCTCGCCTCGACGCGATCGCTGCGCGCCGAAACGAGGAACTACGTTCCGGCGATCCTCGCAGCCACGCTGATCGCCAAGCAGCCGGCGAAGTACGGCTTCGACGTGCAACCCGAGGTCCCCGTCGACGTGGACGTCGTCAGCATCCAGGGGCAAACCGACCTGCGCGTTTTGGCGAGGCTCGCCGACCTCGACCCGGAGATTCTCCGTCAATTGAATCCGCAGCTGCGTCGCGGGATGACCCCCCCCGGCGCGACGACCGACGTCCGCGTTCCCGACGGCCGAGGCGACGCGGTAGAGCAGGCCTACGCGGCCTTGCCCGCTGCCGATCGATTGGTCCTCGCCCGGCACGAGGTTGCGAAGGGGGAATCGCTCGCGGTCATCGCGCGTCGCTACGGCGTGAGCTCGGTGGCGATCTCCAACGCGAATCGTCTCTCGAAGAACGCCGCGGTGAAGCCGGGGCAGGAGTTGATCATCCCCGCCGTCAGCGCCGCGGTGAGCGACGTGGACGGCTCGCGGACGAGTGCAGTGGCCTATCGCGTGCGCCGCGGCGACACGCTCTCGGCGATCGCGAGGCACTATCGCACGACCGCAACGGCGATCGCCGCGGCCAGCCGCATCGGGGTTCATTCCTCCCTCAGCGTCGGCCAACGGCTGGTCATTCCCGCGAAGGGTGCGGCCCCGCGCGTCGCGAGCTCGAAATCGACGGCGACGTCCACGGCGGCGTCGACGGCCGGCCGCACCGCCGCGGCGAACCCCTTCGTTCACACCGTGCGCCGCGGAGAGACCCTCTACCGGATCGCGGACCAGTATCAAGTCTCGGTCGACCAGATCTGCGCCCTCAATCGGATCAACCCGGACGGCGTGCTCTACCCGGGGACGCGCCTGAAGATCCGCACGAACTAGCCTCTCCCGGTCGACGGGTCCCTTCGGCCTCCTCCGCCAGGAATCGACATGCTCGGACGAACGGCCGGGGCGGTCCTCGTCGGCGTGGAGGCCCGCCTCGTGGACGTCGAGGTCCACCTGGGCGGCGGCCTTCCCAACATCGCCGCGGTGGGACTGGCCAACAGGGGCGTCCGCGAAGGGATCGATCGCATTCGCGCGGCGCTCGCCCACTCGGGGTTCAAGCTGCCCCAGCGCCGCGTCACCATCAACCTCGCTCCGGCCGACATTCGGAAGGACGGGGCCGCGCTCGATCTTCCCATCGCGGCGGCGATCTTGGCCGCCGACGGTCGCTTCGGCGCCGCATCCGCGCGTGACGTTGTCCTCGCGGGCGAGCTGGCGTTGGACGGCGCGGTACGGCCGGTGCGCGGCGTTCTGGCGATCGCGTTGGCGGCGCGCGCCGCGGGCCGCCGCGGGATCCTCGTGCCCTCCGCCAACGTCGCCGAGGCGCTCCTCGTCCCGGGGATCCAAGTCTGGCGCGCCTCGTCGCTCGCGGACGCAATCGCCCTGCTCAAAGACCCCGCAAGCATCGCGGTCTCACCGGCGGAAGTAGCGCAAGACGACGTCGAGACGTCCGAGCCTCAGAGCGAGGATCTGGCCGACGTGAGGGGCCAGCATGCCGCGCGTCGCGCCCTCGAGGTGGCTGCGGCGGGAGGTCATCATCTCTTGTTGACGGGGCCTCCCGGATCGGGCAAGACGATGCTCGCGCGACGGCTCTCGGGCATCCTCCCTCCTCTGGCGCACGAAGAAGCCCTGGAGGTGACGCGCGTGTGGAGCGCGGCCGGGCTCGCGACCGGTCTCGTTCACCGCCGCCCGTTCCGCGCGCCCCACCACGGCGTTTCCCTGGCGGGCCTGATCGGCGGCGGTCAGGCGCTACGGCCCGGCGAGATCGCGCTCGCCAACGGTGGCGTGTTGTACTTGGACGAGCTGACGGAGTTCCGGCGTGACGCGCTCGAAGCCCTCCGTCAACCCTTGGAAAGCGGCGATGTTGCGCTCGTGCGCCTCCACGCACGCGCGGTTTTCCCGGCGCGCTTCATGCTCGTGGCGTCGATGAACCCTTGCCCCTGCGGATGGCACGGCGATCCGCGATCACGCTGCCGCTGCACGCCGAACGAGGTGCGGCGCTACCAGCTGAAGTTGTCCGGCCCGCTGCTCGATCGATTCGATCTCACGGTTGCCGTACCGGCCGTCGATCCCGTCGATCTGTCGAGCGCGGCTGCGGGGGAGGCTTCCGCGTCCGTTCGAGGTCGCGTGCGCGCGGCGCGCGAGCGTCAGCGATCCCGCTTTGGGCCTTTAGGCCCTTCGTCGAACGCACGCATGGGACGCGCCGATCTCGATCGCCATGCGCCCTTGGCGCGCGCGCCGACGCGGTTCCTGGTCGAGGCCTGCCGCCGTCTCGGGTTGACCGCAAGGGGTTACGATCGTGTTCGGCGCGTCGCGCGAACGCTCGCCGATCTCGATGCCTTGGAGTCGATCCTCGATCGCCACGTGGCCGAGGCCGTTCAGTACCGAAGAGTGGCGGTTGACCCCGCCACGGGAGGGGCGTAGCGTCCGCTGTCCATGCGTCAACGCTCGTCCCGGTTCTGGTCGCTCGGTGTCCTTTGCCAAGGTGTATTCGGCGCGGTGCTGCTCTTCGCGGAGCCGGCGCACGCCGCGCGACCCAAAGACCTCTCGCTGCGGCGCGTGGTCCTCGAGCTGCCGGGCCCCCCGGCCGTCATCGTTGCCGCCGATTTGAACCGTGACGGGCGCAAGGACCTCTTGGTCGTCGTGGCGTACACGCGTTGGGGTTCGATCGCGACCGATCGCGTCGAGGAAGCGATCGAGGTCACCGAAGTGGTCCCCGCGCTGTTCGACGTGCGCGAGGCGCGGGCGTTTCTCGCACAGCCGTCGGGCGGCTACCGACCGGCCGGACCGCCCCTCGTGCTGCCGACGACCGTCCTGTCGGCCGAACCTGGTCCCGCTGCCCATCCCGTCGTCGCGCTGACCGACGACGGCCTCTCGGAGATCCGGCTGCTTGGCCCAGAGGGGGCGGAAACGCTGACCTTGGAGCCGCTGCTCGACGAGCCGTCCGCCTTCGCGGACACCGGAGCGATCCTCCCCGAACTCGACGTGCTCAAGGACGTCGACGGAGACGGCGTGCTGGACGCCGTCATCCCGGCACGGGACGGGATCGCCGTTCACCGCGGTGAGGACGGGGGGTTCGCCAAAGTCGCTTCGTTCCGCGGACGCCTCCCCGGAGACGAACGCTTCGCATCGCTCGGCTCGGCGGCGCGTAACGTGCCGATCCCGCGGGTCGAGGACGCCGACGGCGACGGTCGTCCCGATCTCGTGATCGGACAGCGCGGCGGCTCGGGGTGGATCGCGATCGCCCGCGGCCAGGGTGGAGGGCGTTTCGGTCCGGCGCGAAAGATCGATCTCGCGTGCCTCGCCGTGCCGGCGCCGTCTGGACGCGCCGTGGCGTGGGCGGGCGACCTCGATGGCGATGGCCGTTACGAGATCGTCACGCGCGAGGAGATCGACACCGGCAAGAGCGACATGAAGCAGGTCAAGAAACCGTTGACGCGCTACCGGCTTCACCATCTGCGTCCGGACCTCACGGTCGACGTTACGGCGTACACGCAGTTCGACGCCGAGGGATGGGCGTTTTCAGGAGGCTTCCGCGATGGCGTCGATCTCGAGTTCATCGATCTGGACGGCGATCGACGCAAGGATCTCGTGACCGTGACGCTCGACTTCTCGATGCTCCAGGCGCTGCGTGCTTTGACCGCGAAGAAGATCGGGGTCGGCCTAGAATTCCACGTCCTGGCCCAGCAAGTCGACGGCTCGTTCCGCCTCGTCCCCGGCCAGAAGCTCGACGAGAGGCTGCACCTCGACCTGAACCGGCTGGAAATCTCGCGACTGGGCCAGTTCCGCGGCGACTTCGACGGTGACGGGCGCATCGACTTCGTCCATCTCGGACGTGGGAAGACGGTCACCATTCACCGCGGCCAGCCCGGCGGTCGCTATGCCGACAAACCCGATCTTGCGATCGCGCTCGACGAAGAACCCGAGGACGTCATGCTTGTCCGGGTCAAGGACTTCGACGGCGACGGGAAGTCGGATCTCGCGATCACGCGCACGCTTTCGCCACCGGAGGCGGGCGCGTCCGCACTGGCCAGGCTCGAGCTCGCGCTCAGCGGAGGCGGCCGGTGAGGCCCGCGATGGTGCTCGCGATCGTCGTGGCGATGGGCGCGGCGCCGCTTGTGATCGCCAAACCCAAGCCGTCAAAGGTCCCGCCCAAGGCGGCGCCCTTGGCGGCTCCTCAGGTCGTGGTCGCGCGCTCAACCGACGGGTGGCGCGCGAGTCTCTCGTTCGACGGATCCCTCCTCGGGTGGGCCCTGCCGCGCGAGCGCAATGCGCACCGCGCTCTCTTGCTCCTCGTGGGACAGACGCCGGAGGCCGCAGGCAAGGAAACGCCTGGGCCGTGCACGGTGGCCGATGTGGCGGCAAGCAAATCACGAACCGCGCGGCTGTTTCGGTGGCGTTCCGAATCTCCTGAGCGGTTGGAGACTCTGGGGTCCGATCTTCCGGCAGGCATTCTCGAATCCGCCGACCTCGACGGGGACGGCGCGGACGAGCTGCTCCTGGTCCGCGAGGGAGGGATCGATCTCGT
>CAZUGP010000030.1:0-52787 GCA_964619965.1 uncultured Acidobacteriota bacterium | reverse complement strand
GGCCGATGCGTGACGGGGAGCTCGAGACAGAGGCGCGCGGCTGGCCGAAAGCTCTCCCTGTGGAAGAAGCCGAGCAACGTGGTGTCCTCCCACGCGACCTCGGTCCGGAGCGTTGGCACCCCGAGACCGGCGAGGTTGATCAGGAGCTGTTCCATCAGCGCGTGGCCGATCCCCACGCCCCTGGTTTCGGGGTGCACACCCACGGTGTCGAGCACCGCCACCGGCTCCAACGTGCCGAACTCGCCGTAGTAGACGCGCGCCAGCAGAAAGCCACGGAAAAGGCCGTCCACAACGGCTGCGAGGGAGACCTTGATTCCCGTCTCCGCGAGATTCTGAGCGAGCTTGATCCGGAAGTACTCCTCGCGACGTCGTCCCGTGCTCTTCGCATCGATCGCGACCACTGCCTCTAGGTCGTGTGGCGTCAGCCCGCGAACGACGATCCCGGCTTGACGCCGCTCAACACCTTCCATCACGACCTCCCCCCTCACGCGGTCAGCTGCCCGCCGTCCACCCGCAGGATCTGTCCGGTGACGTGGCGGCTCATCTCGGAGACCAAGAACAGGATCGCCGTCGCGACGTCCTCGGGACGCCCCACGCGCCCGAGAGCCGTCTCCTCGACGGCCTTGGCCTTTGCAGCGTCCGGAAGCCCGGCCGTCATCTCGGTTTCGATCCACCCCGGAGCGACGAGGTTGACGCGCACGCCGAAGCGCCCGAGCTCCCTCGCCGCAGCGCGCCCCAAACCGATGAGACCTGCCTTGGCCGCGGAGTAGTTGGCTTGGCCGAGCTTCCCCCGCTCGCCGTTGATCGAGCCGACCAAAACGACGCTGCCGCCTCCGCCCGACCGCATCAGCGGCGCGCTCGCGCGAAGGAGCCAGAAGGCCGCATCGAGATTCACGCGCATCACATCCGCCCAGTCGTCGTCCGACATCTTCCAAAGGACTCCGTCGCGAACGATCCCCGCCGCGTGAACGAGGATATCGAGACGGCCGGTGTCCTTCGCGATGCCGTCGACGAGCCCCCGCACGGCGCCTCGGTCAGAGACGTCGCACGGGACCCGGCGCACGCCGTCTCGCGCGTTGCGTCCCGCGAGGTCCGCGCCGTAGACGGTGGCGCCGGCCGCGACGAGCAGCGCCGATGCGGCCCCGCCGATCCCGCCGCCGCTTCCGGTGACGAGGGCGACCTTGCCGTCCAGGGCGAGCAGTGGGGCAAGACGGCCTTCGTCCCTCATCAGGCCTCCGCGGCGAGCGGCGCGCCGCTTCCGGCCAGCTTGCGCACCCGGAACGCGCCCCACAGCGCTGCGCCGATCGCGCCGGCGAGAACGGAGCTCTCGTGGGCCTCGACGGTGATATCGACCTTCTGAGCTGCGACGACCTCCCTCAAAGCCGCCAATAGGCCCAGGTCTCCGGCGAGCCCACCCGTGACGAGCACCTCACCACGAGCTCCCGCGGAGGTGAGGAGGCGGAGATACCGTCCGGCCATCGACTGGTGGATGCCCTTGATGATGTTCGACGTCGAGATGCCGCGCGAAACCATGTTGATGACGTCGGTCTCGGCCAGCACCGCGCAGATCGACGAGCACGCCTCGGGAGCGTCCGCCTGGAGCGAGAGAGGCCCGATCTCGTCGATCGTGATGCCGAGGTAGCGGCAGATGTTCTCCAGGAACTGCCCCGACCCCGAGGCGCACTGGCTGGTCATCCGGTAGGAGAGGACCTTCGCACGCTCGTCCATGATGACGGCGCGGGCGTGCAGGGCGCCGATGTCGACCACCGCGCGGGCGCCGGCGCGGAGGAAGATCCCCCCTCGAGCGTGCGTGGTCATGCCGTAGAAGTGCCCCGTCCGGAACGACGCCAGCTCGCCCTCGCCGGTGGTGGCCACGTAAGCCAGATCGCCCGGAGCCACGCCGGCCTCGTGCAGGCAGGCCTCGAACATCTCCTCGGTGATCTTCTGCGGATCGCGCCGGCGGATGCGCTCGCTGCGGCCGAGGAGGATGCGGGCGTCGCCGCCCTCGGCCTCTTCCAGGACCGCGACCTTGATCGCCGAGGATCCGACGTCGACGCCGGCGACCAAGAGCGCACCGTCGGGGTTCGCGCGCATGGGTCTCCTAGGCCGCCGCGCGCTGCGCGTCGCGACGGGCGAACAACGCTGCCCCGAGGGCGCCCGTGAAGATCGAATCGGCGGAGATGTTCATCGTCAGCGTCCCGTAGTTCTCGCGCACCAGGCCGGCGAGCGCATCGACGGCGGCTGGGTTCTTGGCGACTCCGCCCGTGAAGGTGAACTCGTCGCCGACTCCGCCCGACCGCGCGAGCAGCGACATCGCCCGCAGGATGATCGCCCGGTGAAGTCCCGCGAGGATATCCTCGCGCTTTTCGCCCAGCGAGAGCCGCTCGCGCAGCTCCGCGCCGGCAAAGACCGTGCACGTCGAGTTGATCCTCACCGGCCGGGTCGAGGTACACGCCATCGGCCCGAGCTCGTGCAGCCCCAAGTTCATCTCGTCGGCGATGTAACCCAGGTAGCGCCCACAGCCGGCGGCGCAGCGATCGTTCATCTGGAACGACGTGACGATTCCGTCGCCGTCGATCTGAATCGCCTTCGTGTCCTGGCCACCGATGTCTAAGACCGTGCGCGTGGCCGGGAACATCGCGTGAGCGCCGAGGCCGTGGCAGAGGATCTCGGAGCGGATCTGCTCTTTCGGAAAGGGGAGCGTTTGGCGGCCGTAGCCGGTGCCCACGCTTGCGGCGATGGTCAGAGGGACCGCCGTCGCCCTCGTCAACGCGGCGCCGAGCGCCTCCGGCGCCTCCTTGAGGTCCTCGTACGCAGCATTCGCGTGGGCCACGAACGCTCCGTCGCCCGCGGAGACGTTTTCGACCTCGAGGATCGTCTTGTCGAACAGCCCGACGAGCCGGTCGAACGGCACCCGCTTCGACCGGGCGCACGCCTCGGCATGGCCGAGGTAGCGGCTACCGGCCAGATCGCGGAAGAAATCGCTCTTCCGCGAGGCGCCGGGCGCGTAGAGCTCCGGCGCTTCCGCCTCCATCGCCGCGAGAATCTCGTCCAAGGCAACGGGGAGGTCGCGAGCGAGCAAGTCTGCGCCGATGATCCGGCGAGCGATCGTGCCGAAGACGCGGAGCTGCTCCAAGTACTGGTGCTTGCGAAAGAGGCGTTCGAGGGCCGATACGGCCTGGAGCTTCTCGTCGACGCCGAGGCCCGAACGATCCAGCTCGCCCGCGATGAGGCCGAAGCGCGCGTTGATCAGCGCTTCGGACAACGCCACGTCGCAGGCCACCGTGTAGTTGCTGCGACTGTTGGTGATCCCGCGCCCGAGCATGCCGCCGTCCTCGCCGAGCACGACGGCCTTGGTCGTCGTCGAGCCGAGGTCGATGCCCACGTAGGCCTTCACGCCGCGCCCCCGGCCCGCTTCTGCTCGATCATCTGGAAGTACGATTCCAGGCGGTTCTTGATATTGGCCGCCGAGAAGTAGCGCGGGTCGACGAGATCGCTCTCGATGAACCCGCAGGGTCGGCCGGTTCGCTCCTCGACCTCGCGCAGGATCATCAGCTGTCCCGCCGAAAACGAGTTGCAGCTCTTGATCGAGTGCACGAGCAATCCGTCGGCCTGGTAGTCCTTGACGTATTTCACCAGCATCGCGACGCGCGCCGGCAAACCGAGGTTCGTGTAGCAGCCCATGCAATAGTCCGCGAGCGTTTCGATCGGATGCTCCGGATCGTGCCTGAAGCCCGTGTCGTAAACGCCGCCGACCTTCGTGTACGACGAGGCGACCGCGACCGCCCCTTCATCGGCGAACATCCGCCAAAAGGCGTGAAAGCTCGTCCAATTGGGCGGGCCTTCCACGACGATGCGGAACCGTTCGTTTTTCAGCTCGCCGTCCGGTGTGACCGGGCCTTGCCCGCGTTCGATCCGCCCTTCGATCTCGGAGCGAAGTGCCCGGTAGTACCCGACGGCCTCCTCGGTTCCGCGGAAGGCCGTGAAGATCGGACCGATGTAGTACACCCCGCCGAAGTAAGCGTCGATCGGAGAAGGCCTGTGCTTGGCGGATTCGAGTACGAAGACGAGGTCGTCCTCGGCTTGGGTGGAGTTTCTGAGGAGCTCCTTGAGCCGGTCCTCGTCGTATCGGCGTCCCGAGATCCGCTCGAGCGTAGGGATCAGCTCCTCGCGGATCTGCCTCACGACGTAGGCGCGCATCGAGCCGGTGATCTTGCCTTCGGCCTGATAGGGGACGTGGAGCATCGCGACCGGACAGTCGTACTCCTGCTTCAAGATCTCGAACCACTTCATGAACGTGAAGCAGCCCGTGTACGAGAGGAGGAGCAGGTCGGGCTTCGGGAGGGGCTCCCCGGTCGGGCCGACGTTTCCGGACTTCATCATGCCGAGGTCGCACTTCACGTACGTGCAGACGTCCTCGGAGTGCCCGAGCTTTTCGGCGACGGCGATGTAGTCGCGCGATTTCCCGCGCATCGCCGACTGGAGCGCGTTGATCTCCGGAAGCACCGGGAGAAGGTCGAACGATCGCAACAGCTCCGTGAGGTTGCCCGGCACGAACGTGTAGACGTTCTTCTCCCCGGTCTGGGGCGCCTCTGCGAGACGGCGATAGTGCTCCGCGATCATCTTCTTCTGCTGGAGCTGGCTGTCGTCCTTCAGCGCCGTCGCTTGCGTTCCCTTCGGCTCGGGCATCGGCATGGCGTTAAACCCCGCTCCACAGCTTGATCGAGTCCGCAAAGGTCCCCGCCTGCTCGCGGATGACCTGGAACTGTCCGTTGTTCTCGGCGTACTTGAAGGCCGTCCAAGGGATGCGCGCGGCTTCGATCGCCTTGACGGCCATCGGTTGATCGAGAAGAGCGGGGTCGCAAAAAGACGGGGAGCAGAACAAGACGCCCTCCGCTCCCGACGCGCGTACCCTGGCGACCAGCTCCGCCCCCTTGTCGCGGTCGCCGATGTAACGGACGGGGGACTCGATCGCGTCTTCCAGGAACGCCCGCACGAGCGCATCCAACGGATCACCCGTCGTCGCGACGTCTCCCTTGATCCAACGGTGGATCTGCAGGAACTCGTCGTCCACGATGTAGCAGCCCGAGCGTTCCAGGGTCTTGATCAACCCGAGCGGCGGCTGCTCGCAAAACGAGCCGGCGACGAGCACGCGAGCCTGGTCGAGCGGCCGCCGCGAGGTCGCGCCGCCCACGAGCTGCAGGTACTCCCGAAAAAGCGCGGTGGCTTCTTCGACGGGAATCAAGAGGGCCGCGCGCAAGACGACGTACAGCTCGGCGGTCGGGACCTTCCAGGGCTCGCTGCGGCGGACGGCGTGAAGCTCCCGGACCAGGGCGCGGTTTTCGTTGTACGCCGCAATCGACGCTTTTAGCGCGCCCGCATCGTAGGGATGCGCCCCGTGCGCCGACAGCTCCTGTGCCAACGCCTCGAGCTCCATCCTGTAGAAGCGGCCCCCGATCGCGGGGTCGAAGTTCTGCGGAACGTCCAAGTAGTGCGAGAGCTTCGTCGGGAATTGGAGCTTCCACATGCCCGAGAGGTTCCGGATCACGTCGCAAATGGCCGGGAAGACCATCCCGTCCAAGACGTCGTAGCTGCCGTTCAGTCCCAGCTCGATCGTGCTCCTCGGGATGTGGCAGATGTACGACTGGTAGAAGGCGTCGCCGCGGATGATCTCGAGGTCCTCGCCTCCGCCGAAGATCGCGACCGGGAGCACCTTCTGAGCGTGGAACAGCTCGCGCGGGACGTAGACCGGCATGTAGCCGATCGCGATGCCGCCGGTGGCTTCCTTGAAACGGCGGACCGACGGTAACGTGTTGTCGCGAACCAGCGCTTCCGCCCGGCCCACGAGCTCGACGAGTGCGCTCATCGAACCGGCGTCTCCTCGCCGTGCGCCCTTCTGAGGACCTCCTCGATGAGCTCGTCGTTCCACGACGCGCCCTCCGCCAGCCGGCGCCTGAGGAGAAGGAAGTCCGGCTCGCGGCACGCCTTGGTCCCTTCGTGGAACGCTCGGAAGCCCGCCCGTCCCTCGTTCATCATGTTGAGCGACAGCCACGCTCGATTCGATTCGCGGTTTGCGTCCCAATGGGCGAGCTTGTGCTTGCGCATGCTCTCCAACGTCTTGGTGAGACAGCCCGGCATCGTGCCGGCAAGCGACCAGACGAGCGTGGCCACCTCTTGATCCAGAAGCGTGAGGTCGATCGTTCCCTTGGCGAGAAGCGCCTTCCCCTCGCGCAGCGCATCGCCCTCCTTGGGCTCGCCGTGGACGAGCCGTCCCCACGCGTCGAGGCACAAGTCGGTGACCACCGTTGGGTTCGGGACGAACTCCCCATCGATCTTGAGCGCGGGAACGATCCGCGTGACCAAGCCGAGACGGTGCGCCTTGTGGGCGCTCCAAGGGACGCACAGCGTGCAGCTGGCCGTCGCGGCCTCGATCCCCACGTACAGCGGCAGGAAGTCGGTGCTGCCCCCGTCGGGGGCGGAGCCGTGCTTCGGACCTGCCTGGCCGAACAACGCGAGGTCCTGCGCGACCGAGAAATCGCAGGCCATGCCGATCTCCTGGCCGCCGCCGATCCGCATTCCGTTCACCCGGCAGATCACGGGCTTGTCGCAGTGGAGGATCGCGGTGACCATGTCGTTGAACAGGCGCATGTACTGCCGGTACTCCTCGGGGTGCCCGGCGTAGTAGGTGGCGTACTCCGCCGTGTTGCCGCCGGTGCAGAACGCCCGGTGCCCCGAGCCCGTGAAGACCACCGCGACGCAGGCGCGGTCGTTAGACGCCCGCCGCATGCCGCCGATCACCCCTTTGACCATCGCGGTCGTGTAGGAGTTGAGCTGCTGCGGGTTGTCGAGCGTGATCCGCACGACGTGAAGGCCCGGCACCGGCAGGTTCAAGGGGTCGCGCAACGGAATCGTTTCGTAGAGGAGCCCGGGGGTCTCGTCCGGCAGTTGCAGGTCGTGGTCCTTGAATTCCATGGGTCAGCGCTCCGGCACGAGGATCACGCGGCGGGAGGCTCCCTTCGCGTGGAGCTCGGCAAACGTTTGGTTGATGCCGGCCATCGGGCGGTGTTCGACGAACGAAGCGATGGAGATCTTCCCCGAAAGCGCAAGGTCCACGACCGTCGGGTAGTGCTCCGGCAGGCAGGCCCAGTTGCCTTGGATCGTCGCGTCGAACGCCATCACGCTCGACAAGTGAAGCTCGACCTTCTTCGGCGTGTACCCCACGATGGAGAGGTACGCTCCTTTGGCCAGGAGGCCGAACGCCGTCGCCTGGCCCGCCGGAGTTCCCGACGTCTCGAAAATCCGGTACCGCCAGGATGGGATGCCCCGTTCGCCCGCGAACGCTCGAACCTTGGCCTTCAACGCCTTGGCGTCCAGGAGGTCTCCGCGCAACGCAAGCGACGCGCCGTTCCGGGACATGATCTCGAGCCGGTCGTCGTTCACGTCGACGGCGATGACGTGGGCGCCTAAAGCGGCGGCGAGTTGTACACCGAAGCCTCCCACGCCGCCGACGCCAACGAACACCGCCAGGTCGCCCGGGCCCAGGCCGCTGCGACGAATCGCCTGATAGGGCGTAGAGACGGCATCGGCGATGACCGCGAGGTCGGCGAGCGCGAGCCCCGCGCGATTGACGGCGGGATCGTCGAGATTCGGAACCGGGCAGAGGCCGTGTGCCGGAACTCTGACGTGGGTGCCGAATCCGCCGTGAATGTCGCTTCCGGGGAACACCTGCTCGGGGCAAATCGCGCCGCGCCCGTCGCGACACGCTTCGCATCGGCCGCACGGCATGACGGCGGGCACGACGACCTTTCGGCCGATCCACTCGCGAGCGTCGGCGCCTGCGTCGATGACGGTTCCGCTGATCTCGTGACCGAGGACGAGCGGGAAGCCGTGCCGCGTCGGGACGCCGTCGTAGTAGAAGCCCAAGTCGGTATGGCAGACGCCGCAGCCCGCGACCTCGACGATCGCATCGCCCGAAAGGGGAGCTTCATCTCGTTCGACGAGGAGCATCGGCTCCCCGGCGGCTGTCACGGTCCATCCGCCCACGCGCATCGACCCATCCTCCGGCTGTCAGTATGGCCACCTGATCGGTCCGGAGGGGGAGGTCAACGCGACTCAACGGACCCATTTGCTCCGCTTCACCCCACAGGGGGTGCCCCCTATGGGGTCAGGCCGAACAGCCTGGGGTCGAGGAGGGCGCGCGGATCGAAGATCGTCTCGCCGACCTTGGCCCCCCAATGAAGATGCGGGCCCGTGACGCGCCCCGTCGCTCCCGACAACCCGACGGCGTCGCCGGCCGCGACCGTCGCGCCTTCTTTCGCCTCGATCTTCGAAAGATGCGCGTAAACCGTGAAGAGCCCGCCCCCGTGATCGACGATGACGGTACCGCCCGAGTAGTAGAGGTCCGCGGCGAGGGCGACGCGCCCGGGCCCGGCGACGACGACGGGCGTGCCGGAATCGGCGTGAAGGTCGATGCCCGCGTGCGGCGCGCGCGGCTCGCCGTTGAAGATGCGGCGTGTGCCGAACTCCGATGTCGGGTCGCCTGAAACCGGCCTGACGAACGGTGACGCCGGCGGCGGAAGCGGCGTTCGTCGCGCGTAGATCGCGCCCAGCCGTTTCTTCTCCCGATCGATCCTGAGGAGAGCGGACTTCGGCGGATTGACGAACTTCGATTCGACCGTGAGCCGTTGCTCGGGGAACGACTTCGCCGAAATCGTCAGCTCACCGCCGATCGCGATCGAGGACCCATCCGAGCGCTTCGCGGTCAGCCGGTAGGTCGAGGTGCCCGCCGCAGCGTCCAAAGGGATGACGCCCCACGCGATCCACGTCGGGTCGGCGGTCTCCTTCGGGCTCCTGACGAACGCCAAAGAAGCTCCCTGAAACGCCCCCCGAAGCGATGCAACGCCGGGATCGGTGATGACCTCGAATCGGACGGCCTCACCCGGGAGGTACGCCCTGGCGAACGAGTGCGGCTCGATGCGTGAATCGGCGGAGGGGGCCGCGCCCGCGGCCGTCAGCGCGAGCAGGGACGCCGCCAAGTTGCGCCTCAGCCCGAGGCACGGTACAAACTCATCTCGTCCGCTCATGGAAAGGACGTTAGCATGCCGTTCGGCTCCGTCTTCGGCGCGATCGTCTTCGGCATCCTCGGACCGGTTCTCGGCACGAGAATGATGTCCGCGCAAACCGGACCGCTCCGGGTGATGGGTGCGAGTGTCGCGATTCTGGGGGTGACCGTCGCCGCGGGTCTCCTCATGAAACGGTCGTGGGCGCGCTGGCTCGGCGTACTGTGTGGACTCGTCTTCGCGGTGTTCGCCTTGGTGTCGCCGGACGACGTGTTCCATCTCACGGTCATGCTCGCGTCGGTCGCCGTTTCGATCTTGCTGGCGGTTCCCGCAACCGGGCGCGTCCGGCGCGACCCCGCGTCCCCCGCGGTTGCGCCGTCATTCGCATCGCGAGCGTTCCTGGCGGTCGCTTCGGTCGCGTTCGTGGGGTTCCTCGGCGCCGCTCCATTCGCCATCGTGCCTCGGCCCGGTCCGCCCGAGGCCGAGCGCCACGAGGTGCCGATTCTCGAACCGGGGCACGGCGAGGCGGCGCGCCCGAGCACGCCCGCCGGGCCGGTCGCTTGGCTCGACTTCGCAGACGGTCTGAAGCAGGCGAAGTCGGGGCGCAAGCTGGTCCTCGCCGATTTCTACGCGACTTGGTGCGGCCCGTGCAAGATGATGGAGAAGCACACCTTCCGCGATCCGCGCGTCCTCACGCGCTTGCGCGATGTCGTCCCCGTGCGGGTGGATGCAGAGGAAACCAAAACCCGGGGCGGGCTCAAAGGGTCCGATCTCGCGCTGCGGTACGGGATCGACGTCTACCCGACGATCGTGGTCGTGGACGGCAATGGCCACGAGCTCGCGCGCAACACCGGCGTCATGAGCCCCGACGAATTCCTGGCGTGGATCGACGCGGTCATCGAGCGGGCGGGCACCTCGGTCGCGCGATCGTAACGGCGCGCTTCCGCGGCCCGTTCTACGCGTGCTACATTTCACGGCCATCATCAGCGAGGGCGCCGCATGCCGCACAAACGCCTGTTCATTCCCGGTCCGACCGAGGTTCGTTCGGAGAACCTCGCCGCCTTGGCGAAGCCCCAGATCGGCCATCGCGGAGACGAGTTCAAGGACCTTCACGGCCGCGTCGTCCCCAAGCTCCAAAAGCTCTTGGAGACGAGCGACCCCGTCTTCCTCTTCACGTGCTCGTCCACGGGTGTCTGGGAGGCAGCCATCCGGAACTGCGTCAGGGAGCGCGTGCTGTGCTGCATGCAAGGAGCGTTCTCCGACCGCTGGCTCAAGGTGGCGGAGACCAACGGCAAGGCCGCCGTTCCCTTGAAGGTCGAGTGGGGGCGCGCGATCACGGCGCAGGCGATCGACAAGGAGCTCGCCGGGGGCGGATACGACGCGATCACCGTCGTCCACAACGAGACCTCGACCGGGGTGATGAACCGCATGGACGAGATCGCGGCGGTGCTCCGGAAATACCCGGACGTGACGTTTCTCGTCGATGCGGTGTCGTCGATGGCCGGGGTGCGTATCCCGGTGGATGAGTGGAGGATCGACGTCTGCCTCGCAGGACTCCAAAAGGCGTTCGCGCTTCCCGCCGGCCTGACCGTTGCGACGGTCTCCTCGCGCGCGCTCGACAAAGCCAAGACCGTCAAGAACCGAGGCTACTATTTCGATTTCCTCGACATGTTGAAGTACCACGAGCGGGGACAAACACCCGCGACGCCGGCGATTCCTCAGATCCAGGCATTGGACGCACAACTCGACGACATCCTCGCGGAGACGCCAAAGGGTCGCTTCGAGCGGCACGAGGCGTTAGCACGCATCGTGAGGGACTGGGCACGCCGTCACTTCGCCCTGTTCGCGGAAGAAGGCTACGAGTCTCCGACTCTGACCTGCATCGCCAATACGCGTGGAATCTCGGTATCCGCCCTCAACAAGGAGCTCGGAAAACAGTGGGCGGCGATCTCCAACGGCTACGGCGACCTCAAGGAGAAGACCTTCCGCATCGCCCACATGGGCGACACTCAAGAGTGGGAGATTCGCGGTCTTCTCGCCGTGATCGACCGGATTCTGGAGCACTGACGCCATGGGGGCCGCGCCGAAGAGAGTTCTCGTGTGCGACGCGATCGCGGCCGACGCGATCGAGAGGATGCGCGCCGGGGGACTGGTCGTCGACGAGAAGATCGGACTGACACCGGAGGCGCTGGAGGCGGCGATCGGCGACTACGAGGCCGTCGTCGTCCGATCGGCGACCAAGATCAGGGCGCAACACGTCGCTGCCGCAAAGCACCTGAAGGTCATCGTGCGCGGCGGCGTGGGCGTCGACAACATCGACGTCGCCGCCGCGGAGGCCGAAGGGGTGCGGGTCATGAACACGCCGTCGGCGTCGTCGACGTCGGTCGCGGAGCTGGCCCTCGCCCTGATGTTCGCCCTGGCGAGGCAGATCCCGCGCGCCGACCACTCGATGAAGTCGGGGGCGTGGGACAAGAAGACCTTCGCCAAGGGGATGGAGCTCGAGGGAAAAACCCTCGGCATCCTGGGCGTGGGACGCATCGGCCGGGCACTCGCACGCAAGGCGGCGGCGATCGGCATGGTCGTGATCGGCGCCGATCCGGCGCTCGTCGCCACGGGGAGCGTCGACGGGCTCACGCTCCTCCCGCCTGACGACGTCTTCCGCCGCGCGGACCTCATATCGCTCCACATGCCCAGGGTCGCAGGCACGCCTGCGGCGATCGGACCCGAGCAATTCGCGCAGATGAAGAGCGGAGTGTTCCTCGTCAACTGCGCGCGCGGGGGCGTGGTCGACGAGGCCGCTCTATTCGCGGCCTTGGAGTCCGGGAAGGTCGCAGGCTGTGCGCTCGACGTCTTCGAGGTCGAGCCACCGAAGGATGCAAGACTGGTCGGCCATGCGCGCGTCATCGCGACGCCGCACGTCGGGGCCTCGACCGTCGAAGCCCAGGCGCGCGTCGGGCTCGAGGTCGCCGAGATCCTGCTCGCGGAGCTCTAGGTGAAGTCTCCTCAATCCGAGAAGGCCCGACTCGACAAGGTCACGGTCCAAGCGATCACCGACGTCGCCCAAGGAATCGAGACCAAGATCGCCAAGCGCGGGAAACCCGAGGTCTCGTTCCCCGTGCGCTCCTTGAGCAACGTGCGTTACGACCCGAAGAAGGGCTTCTTCGAGATCGGCAAGGGGAAGTCGGTCCGCGCGCTGACGGTCAACACGGCAAAAACGTTTGCCCAGACCCTGAAGATGATGGCCCTCTCGAAGGAGTTGGTGCAAACCAGCGACTTCGCCACGAAGCGAGACGCCTATTACCAGTCGAAAAACTGGGGCGAGGCGATGTTCGACGAGCAGGGTGAATCGGACATGGTGATGGACGACATCGAGGCGATGTTCTCCGTTTCCGGGGTGAGCCGCGAGCAGCTCCGTTACATCCCCGACGAGCACGGCGGCGCGGTTGCCGGCGAGCTCATCGTCAACGACACGGATTTAGAGACCGCCAAAGTCGAGCGCATCGACTGCACGAAGTTCGGGTCGGGCGCCTACTCGATCCCGTCGCTCGTCGAGCACCTCACCTTCGAGACGAAGGCCAAGTTCATCTTGTGCATCGAGACGGGGGGCATGTTCCAGCGCTTGCAGAGCCACAAGTTCTGGCAGAAGTCGCACTGCATCCTGGTCTCGATGGCCGGAGTGCCCACACGCGCGACACGGCGCTTCGTCAGGCGCTTGTCGGATCAATGCCGGATTCCGGTCTACGCGTTCGTCGACTGCGATCCGTACGGGATCTCCAACATCTACCGTACGCTGAAGGTCGGCTCCGGGAACGCGGCCCACATCAACCGCTTCTTCTGCGTGCCGCAGGCGTCGTTCCTCGGTGTCACGCCGAACGACATCGTCGAGTACAAGCTCCCGACCCACCCGCTCAAGGACGTGGACGTCAAGCGCGCGAAGGACGCCTTGAAGAACGACCCCTTCTTCAAGATCCACAAGCCGTGGGCGCACGCGATGGAGCAGCTCATCAAGATGGGCGTGAGGGCAGAGCAGCAGGCGCTGGCGCGGTGGGGGCTCAACTACGTGATCGACGAGTACCTGCCGCGCAAGCTGAAGTCGGTCGACAAGTTCCTGCCGTAGAGAAGTGTCCCCTACGGCAGCTAGTTGACGTCCGAGCCACCTGGCACGATCAGAGCCGGGTCGAGGCCGATCGCTGCGAGCGACGCCAACCAGAGATCGTCGGGGGGCGTGTCCAGCACGAGCCGCGGGTCGACCGGAGCGAGGATCCATGACCCCTCGTTGATCTCCTGCTCGAGCTGGCCGGGCGCCCATCCCGCGTAACCCGAAAAACAGTGAAACCGGATCCCCGCGCCCTGACAGAGGTTCTGGAGCGTCTTCGTCGAGGCGCTGACCTGCAGCCCGTCGAGCACGGCGCGTCCTTCGGGGTCGTCTAGCCCGCCGTCGTAGAGGACGAGTCCCTGCTCCGGTTGGACCGGGCCGCCCACGCGCACCCGTTTGGCGGGGTCGCCGGCGTAGCTGATCTCGTGATCTTTGCAGAGGTCGCGCAACAGAATGGGCGATTCGCGGTTGATCACCAGCCCAAGCGCACCGTCATCGCTCTGCTGAAGGAGGAGGACGACCGACTGTCTGAAATTCGGATCCGTGAGCTGCGGCACCGCGATCAAGAACCCGGGCGCCAGCGTCTTCCCCTCGTGTTGTTCGTTCATGGCGTCCCCAGTATGACGCGCCTCAGGCCGCTCCGCGAGATCCAAAGCGGCGGCTCACGATCCCGGCCGCGGCGAACAATGCCGCCACGGCGAGCCCCGGGAAAACGGGTTCGATCGAGAGCCAAGGCGTGCCCGCCCGCTGCGCGCTGAACACCCAAGCCAACGATACGGTGCCGGCCGCCGTCATCCCCGCCGCCGCAAAGCGCGGCGTAGAGCGCAGCGCCGGGAAGAACGCGCCCAAGAGCGGGGCGAGCAAGACCGCAGTACCGACGCTCCCGAAGCCGTACCAGAGGTTTACGACCGATTCCGACATGAGCGCGACTGCCGCCGCAATCGCCGCCCCGCCGATCAGCCCGAACCTCTCCCCCCGGATCGTCCCCGCGGCGGCGCTCCCCAAGCGCCCGAGCAGATCGCGGGAAAGCGTGATTCCCGCGTTGAACAGGTACGCATCGACGGTCGACATCACCGTGGCGATCATCCCGGCGTAGAAAACGCCGAGAAGCCCGGCCGGGAGGAGAAGCTCCCCCAGGGCCGGATACGCGTCCACTCCGGTCGATAGGTTTGGAAGCAGCGCGTGAGCGTACATCCCGGTGAACGTCGTCAGCCCGTCGAAGAGGGCAAAGAAGAGGATCGAGACGAAAAGACCGCGGCGCGCGACACGCGGCGAGCTGGCGGCGAAGCAGCGTTGGAAGAACGTCGGCTCGACGAGCGTCTGAAGAGCGATGACGTACCACGCAAGAACATATCCGGGACGCTGTCCGCCCAAAGGGGTGAACATCGTGGGCGGAAGCGCCGCGCGCAGTGCTCCGATTCCTCCAAGCTTTGCTACGGCGATCGGGAGGAGCAGGAGGAATCCGCCGAACATGAAGACGAACTGCAGCCCCTTCGTCTGGACGACCGAGCGGAACCCGCGCGCCCCGATGTACAGAAGGCAGAATCCGGTACAGAGGAGAACGGCGGCGGCTTGCGGCAGCCCCGTTGCGCGCCGCAACAGCACGCCGAGCATGAGCAGGTACGGCGCCGGAATCGACAGGGCGAGGACGGTGACCGCGCCCAGGATTCCCGCATTGCGCCCGTACGTGCCGTACAGGATGTCCGGGAGCGTCGCATGGCCCGTGACGCGGGCCTTCTCGGCGTAGAGCAGCGCGAACAAGAACGTCCCGATGTAGTAGGGGACTCCGAGGACGAGCCAGTTCGAGAGACCGTGGACGTACGAGTACTCGCCGACCCCCAGCACGCCGCCGTACCAGGTCGCAACGAGCGTGACGACGAAGGCCGGGAGCGTCAGCGCGCGGCCGGCAAGCAGGAAATCCTCGTCGCCGCCCCGCCTGCTCCGGGAGGAGCGCACCCCGAGGAGGAGTGTTGCGGCGAGGTAGGCACCGACGACTCCGAGGTCGAGCGCGCCCAGGCTGCCGGTCACCTGTCTGCGCTCAGAACCCGAAGCTCAGCCCGAGCATCACGCTGCGCGTTGCGGCCGGGTAGAACTCCGAATAGAACTCCGTGTACGCGGCGTCGATCGGGTACGAGTACCCGAACTGCGCCACTTGCGCATCGAGCAGGTTGTCGACGCGCAGCCGCAGGGTCAGCGTGCCGGCGGACCGGTGCGCGGCCTGGGAGAGATCGAGGACGACTTGTGTCCCGACGAGCGTGAACGCGTCGACTTCCTTGTCGACGTAGCCGGGGAGCGATCGATTGGCAGGCGTCTTCCGCTCGTTCTGGCTGTTATCGAGGTAGATCGTCCCGACCCGTCGTCCGGAGAGCTCGACCCACGCGGGACCGAACGCTCGCGCCACCGCGAGGCGCGCGGTGCTCCCGGGGAAGAGCGCGATGCGGTTTCCCGAATAGTCGATGACGTAGTTTCCGCCGGCCCCGTCGGGGGAGAGCACGGTGTCCTCTTGGAGGATGTCGCGGCTCACGGCCAAATAGCCGGAGATATCGACCTCGCCCGGCAGGCGCCCCCGCGCTTCGAGCTCAATACCCTGATGGAGCGATCTCCCCGCATTGACGGTGAGAGGCAGGCCGTCGCTGTCGAGCCCTCCGGCGTAGACGAACTCGTCGCGGAATTGCATCCGGTAGACGTTCATCTTCAACCGGGTGGCGCCATGCGCATACCCCGCTCCCAGCTCGAAGCTCGTCAGACGTTCCGGCTTCGCGAACGGATCGCTGTACCGGTTCTTCGAGGGGTCGTAGGCCTGGAATCGTCCTGCCGGATCGGTCGTCGCATCCTCGGGGTCCCAGACGTTGGTGAACGTCGGCTCGCTCTCGGTGCGGGTCAGTTGGGCGTAGAGGTTCCAATCCGGGTTGATGTTCCAGTTCGCGCCGATCCTGGGCGACAGGAACTTGTAGGTCGCGTTCCACGAGATCCCGCGCACCTCGTCGTCCCGCATGGAGAACTCGTGGCGCGTCGCCTGCAGCTCGAGGTTGAGCGTCGCCGCAGGCGCCACGCGTAGCTCCTCGCGGACGAAGAGGCTCACGGTGTCTTTCTTGTTGGTGTAGTCGTAGAGGACGAGCGCGTCGCTGACGGGGGAGCGCAACGTGCAGGTGGGATCGGCACAAATCGTCCCGCTCGTCACCGTTCCGTCGTGCCGCCCACGATGAAACAGAAACGCAAGCCCCGAGGTCAGCTCGCCACCGGGGTGGCTCCAGGCGACGCGCGGAATCCAGCCGACCTGACCGTTGTCGAGCGCACGCTTCATCCACGCGTCGCCGACGGCCACCTCGGGATAAGCGGGTGTCGGCGGGAGGTCCCCGAGCGGGTCGTAGGCCAAAGCCGGGGAGAACTGCTTGAAATGGCCGTTGCCGACGATGGCGTAGGCGGTGTTTTTCAACATCAACCCCGACCCGATCCTCCGGTCGTTCATCACTTGGATCTGGGGCTGGAAGAAGTTGTCCGTCTCGCCGGGAAGCAGTGGGGCGATGCTGCGGCGCGCGACCGGATTACCCAAGTCTTGGTAGGGGACGCCGTAGTACGACAGCTGGGTCGACTCCGGTCCGCCGAAAAGCAGGATGCGCCACACGGACTTCGGATCGAAGCGCTCGAAGGCGATCTGAGCAAAGGTCTGCTTGGACCATGACGGCGTCCGGTAGCCATTGCTCTCGACGTGAGCGGCGCGAACCGAGTAGGCCCAAGGGCTCTTTCCGATCGCCCCGCCGTAGCTCAGCGAAAAGCGGCTCGTTCCAAACGATCCCACCATCATCTCGAGCTGCCCTCCGGCCGCCGTCTTGAGGTTGGCCGTCTCGAGATTGACGACACCGCCGACGGCCGGAGATCCGTAGAGCGCCGTCCCGGGACCGCGCTGGATCTGGATCAGGCCGAGTCCGGTCGCGAAGTCGCCGAGATCGATTGAGTAGACCTGGTGCGACTCGGGCGTGTTGAGGGGGACGCCGTTGACGTTGACGGCGATGCGCGTCTGGTCGAAGCCTCGAATGCGGAGATAGCTGTAGCCGTAACCGTTCCCGGCGTCGCTGTAGGCGTAGGCGTTCATCGTCTCGCCCAGGAGGCTCGACAGGTCTTGGCCCGCGTTGATCGCGCGAATAGCCTCTTCGTCGAGATCGGTGAAAGACGCAGGATCGCGCCGGTCCTTGGCGATCGTGGACGTCACGACCACCTCTTCTTCGAGGGACGACGGGAGCGCCGCCTCGTCGTCGGCCGTCGCGGGAGTGACGAGCCAGAAAGCCAACGCCAAAGGCGGCGCCCAGGCGCGACGAACCCTCATGACGACCTCCCGCCCGAACTGACGGCCTAGCCTGCGGGAGGACGGATGAACGGAGGAGAGCTTCGCGCATCGTCCCGTTTCCCTACGCTGGCATGACCCAGTTCAGGTTCCAGGGTTTGATCTCAGTCCGGCTCTCGCCGGACACCCCTAACGGAGACCAAGACACCGTACGCCAGCGTGCCGCGGCCCGTCAAGGCGGGCGGATTGACCCACCTGAGGGCCAGCGGCTATATTTCCGGCTCCTTCGGTCAAGGAAGATCGATTCCACCGATTGGAACGACGGCGGCGTAGCCAAGTGGTAAGGCAACGGTCTGCAAAACCGTCATTCACCGGTTCAAATCCGGTCGCCGCCTCCAACGTCGCCACGCGAAACGACGCACGGAACTGAGTGGATGTTCGATCGGAAGCCGAAAGCGCCAGACGGGCCGACGCTTCTGGATCGCGTCGTGAGATCGGGCGCGCAGCGCGTCGCGATCCTGGGCCTCCACGCCCAAGCCGGTACGCGAACCGTCTTGGCGTCGCTCGTTCGTGAAATCCATGCCCGGTCGTCAACCCTTGCGTTGACCTCCGCGCCGCGGCTGCCCCTGGAACAGGAGGAGGGTGCCGACCCGCACCCCGTCACCCGCATGATCGTCCCGGAGGGCGCCTGGATCGCCACCTCGGCACCTCCTCCAACCGGCGACGCGGTCGCCAAGCTCGACCGCATCGAGACGACCGGCTGGTCCACGAGCCTCGGGCCCGTGAGCATCTACCGCGTACTCGCCGGGGGGGAGACCGATCTGCACGGACCGGGGGAACCCGACTCGATGAAAGCGGTGCTGGCGCGCCTCGGCGAGCTTTCGGGGGGCCTGGTCCTCGTCGACGGCGGATGGGAGCGGCGCGCGTTCGCGGCGCCGGGGGTGAGCGACGGCGTGGTCATCGTCCTCGCTGCGGGATACTCGGCCACACCCGATCGGTCCGCCGCGGCCGCCCGGTATCTCGTCGAGACGTTGTCGGTGCCGCCGTGCGACGAGGCCGCGCGCGATGCATGGGACGAAACGGCGTCGACGGGGGCGACGGCGCTCCTGGACGCGCGGGGGCGCCCTGTAGGCGTGATGCCTCCCGGGCTCGTCGACCCGGTTCCTGCGTTGAAGACTCCGGACGGAGGACCGGTATCGACCGTCGTTCTTCCGCACGGACTGAACGACGAGTTCATGATCCCTCTCGTGCGCTCTCCGTTGCGCTGCACGTTGGTGGTGCGCGATGCGACCCGCATCAACGTGGCTCCGGTCTACTACAAGGCGTGGCTCAAAGGGCGGGGCCGCATCCAGGTGGTGAGGCCGCTTCGGCTCATTGCCGCCGCGACCAACCCTTGGAATCCTTCAGGTCCCGACGCGGATGGGGTGGAGTTTCGCCTCAGCGTTGCGACCGCACTTCCCGACGTGCCGGTCCACGACGTCGTGATCGAGTCCGGAGGCGAGCGGAGCCGGCCGGTGTGGAAATTCTGGGACTGATGTTTCTACCCTGGTGCGCAGTAGCTACATCTAGACATCAATAATTCGTAATTCGCAACAAACGATATCGAGATCGGGAATGCCACTGAGTGGCTATTCGAGTCGGTGACTCGATTGTAACTGCTTTCATTCGAATGTTTGCGTAGGGACCGAGGCTGCGACCGCCAGGTGGCACGCGCCTCGCTCTAGGGCCAGACGGCGGCCCATCGGGGATCGCCGGGAGACCAAGAGCCCATGCGCAATCCCATCCGTTCGCTGGCCCTCGTCACCGCCACCCTCCTGGCCGCCTTCATCAATCCGGCAGTTGCCGGCACCGTCTCTCTCGCCTGGGATCCCGTGACCGACGCCGATCTGGCGGGATATCGCGTCTACTACGGCACGTCGCCGGGCGTGTACACGCTCTCGGTCGACGTCGGCAACGTGACGCAGACGACGATCAACGGACTCACCGATTGCACGACGTACTACTTCGGCGTGAAAGCCTACGACACCGCCGCGAACGAGAGCACGACGTATTCGAACCAGGTCCAGGGTTGGTCGCGCCCGGTCGTGACGTCGTCCACGCCCAACGGTGCCGAGCAGGGTCGGACGCTTACGCTCACGATCGCGGGCGTAAACTTCGCGAGCGGCGCCACGGCACTGTTCTCGAATACCGGAATCACCGTCAATTCGACCACCGTCAACGCCTGCGGTCAGCTGACGCTGAACGTGACCGTCGGCAACTCCGCGACTCCGGGTGCGTCCAACCTGGACGTGACGGATCCAGACGGCGTCTTCGGCACCGGCACCGCGATCTTCACGGTCCAGACGGCTGTCGCACCCACCGTGGCGTCTACGACGCCGACCGATGGAGCCGCCGCCGCGTCGGTTGCGGTGCATCCCACCGTCACGTTCAGCGAGGCGATGCTGCCATCGTCGATCACCGCAACGAACGTCAAGGTCTTGGACGATACGGGTACCGCGGTCGCGCAGGCCGGGGGATCGCCGACGTTGTCGGCGAACGGACTCACCGCAACGATCACGCCGGCCGCGAATTTGGCGCAAGGCCAGACGTACAAGCTCCAGGTCGTCGGCGGCGCGGCGGGTGTCGTCGATCTGGCCAATCACGGAATGGCGAGCACCATGACCCAAGTGACGGGGTTCACGACCACAGGCGACGCGACCGCTCCGACGATCTCCGCCGTAGCGTCGACCGGCGTCTTAGCGACGACGGCGACGATCACCTGGACGACCAACGAGGCCGGGGACAGCCAGGTGTCCTACCGCAGGCTGGGTGACGCCGCCTACCAGCAGACGGCGATCAACGCGACGCTTCTGACGAGCCACAGCATCGGACTCTCGGGACTCGACCCGTCCACCACGTACGAGTACTTCGTGCGCAGCGCGGACGCGGCCGGGAACGCATCGACTTCGTCGCCGATCAAGACCTTCGCCACGACGGCCAACGCGTTCAGCTACCTCCGCTTCGAGGCGGAGGCGGGAACGCTCGTCGCGCCGGTGCGTCTGGTCAGCGCCGCCTCGGGCGCCTACGGCAGCGGGTACATCGAGACCCCGGCGGGAACGGGGACCGGCAGCGCGACCGCGCCTGCGGGCACCGCGACCTTCGGCGTGAGCATCCCGTCGGCGGGCACTTGGTACCTCTGGGTGCGCCTGTACGGTCCGGACGCGAACACGGACACGTGGTACGAATCGGTCAACGGTGCCTCCCGCGCACAGATCGTCCCGTCCGTCACGGGTCAGTGGCAGTGGGTCGCCGGGCGCTCGAATACGCTCGCCGCGGGGCTCACCACGGTCGAGCTGGGCGGACGGAACGCCCAGGCTCGTGCCGACCGGGTTCTCCTCACGGACGACCCGGCGTTCGTCCCGAGCGAGCAGCCGGTCGGCGATCAGACGCCTCCGGCGGGCGACACGGGCTTCACGGCCGTAGGCAGCACCGCGCAGGTGACCCTCAACTGGACGAACGCGTCGAGCTTGGACTTCAGCCAGACGATCATCCGTTTCCGGACCGACGGGAAGTTCCCCGTCAGCCCCGTCGACGGATTCGCGGTTGTGACGAAGACCGGTGCAGCGGGATCGGCCGACAGCTTCGTTCACACCGGCCTGACCAACGGGACGACTTACTCCTACAGCGCCTTCGCGCAGGACGCGGCCGGAAACGTCGCCGCAGCCGCAAAGGCCTCCGCCTTGGTGCAGGACACCACGGTGCCGGCTGGGGTCCAGAACCTCAGGCGCAGCGACACGAAGCCGTAGTCGCTTGGCCTCCGATCGACTCCATGGAATGGCCCCCGGCTCTCGGGGGCCATTCGTTTCATGGGGCCCAGAGTCGCTCCTCGTCCAGAGTCGGGTCGTGCTCGCGCATCGCCGGCAGGTAGGCGCGGACGGCGTAGTCGCGCACCATCCGCTCGGTCGAAAACCGCGGGGCCAGGCGGGCGATCGAGCGCTTCATCCGGCCGATCCAAGCGTGGGGTGAGCCGGACGCGTCGCGGTCGTAGTAGGTGGCCGCGACCTCGTCCGCAAGGACACGGTACAGCGACTCTGCGTCCTCCGCGTCTTGCGATTCGAAGTCGCGGTAGTCGTGCGCGCGCCCGATCGCGAACCCGAACGCCGGGTCGTAACCCTCGGCCCACCAGCCGTCGAGCACGCTCAGATTCAAAGCGCCGTTCGCGGCAGCCTTCATCCCCGAGGTTCCGCTGGCCTCCAAGGGGCGGCGCGGCGTGTTCACCCATACGTCGACGCCCTGAACGAGAAAACGGGCGACGCGCATGTCGTAGTTTTCGAGCAACACGACGTGTCCCCAGAGATCTGCGCTCATCGAGGCTGTGAAGATCCTGCGCAGTACGTCCTGGCCGGGCTGGTCCGCGGGGTGCGCCTTCCCGGCGAAGAGGATCTGCACGGGGCGAGTCGTCGACTTCATGATGGTCTTCAGCCTGTCGAGGTCGCGGAAGATCAGCTCGGCGCGCTTGTAGGTCGCGAAGCGTCGCGCAAAGCCCAGCGTCAGGACGTCCGGCGCCAACAGAGTCTGCACGCGGCGCAGGTCTTCCGGCGACCGGCCATGGCGGGCGAGCTGCTGAAGCACCCGCTCGCGGGCCAAGGTGAGAAGCCGGGCCTTCTGGGCCTTGTGCGCGTCCCAGATGTCGTCGTCCGGTATCGCAAGAACCTCGTCGGCAAAGCCGGGGTCGAGCACGCGCTGCCCGAAATCGTCCCCCAGCCGGCGTCGCAACATCGCTCCCATCTCCGGCCCCATCCACGTGGGGATGTGGACGCCGTTCGTGATCGACCCGATCCGCGTGCTTGCGTCCTCGCCCCCGGGGAACAGGTGTTTCCACATCTCCTCCGCGACGCGGGCGTGCAGCTTGCTGACGCCGTTGATCCGGGAGGATGTGCGCATCGCGAGAACGGTCATGTTGAACACACTCGAGCCCGCGGCGTCGCGGCCGAGGTCGACGAACGGGGACGTTCCGCCTGTCAATCCGGCGCCCCACGCTTCGGCGTAGTCGTGAGCGAGCGGGAGCTCGAACGTCTCGTTACCCGCGGGAACCGGCGTGTGCGTCGTGAACACGGAGGTTTTCGCGATCTTCGCCACGGCTGCGTCGAAGTCGAGCCCCTCGCCTTCCATCGCGCGGCGGACGCGCTCGAACGAGACGAGCGCGGAGTGACCCTCGTTGAGGTGCCACACCGACGGGGCGACGCCCGATGCGAGAAGCGCGCGATAGCCTCCCACTCCGAGGACCATTTCTTGGCACAGCCGCATCTCCCGGCCGTGAACATAGAGGATCGACGTGATCGGCCGGTCCGCGGGATCGTTCTCGCGCACGTCCGAGTCGAGCAGAAGCACGGGTACCCGTCCGACCGCCGCCTTCCAGACGCGAATCTGTATGCGACGCCCCGGCAGGTCGAGGTGCACCTGCAGCGGTTTTCCGCCCGGCCCGGCCACGGGGCGCAAAGGCAGCCTGCGGAGGTCGTAGTCGGGGTAGAAGTGCTGCTGACGGCCGTCGGCGTCGACGGTTTGCCGGAAGTAGCCTCGCCGGTACATCAGCCCCACGCCGACGAACGGGATCCCGAGGTCGCTTGCGGATTTGCAGTGATCGCCGGACAGGATCCCCAGGCCTCCGGAGTAGATCCCGAGGCACTCGTGCCAGCCGAACTCCGTGGAGAGGTAGGCGACCGGGCCGCCCGAAAACGACGGGTAGGTCTTGTGGAACCACGACGTGTCTAAGCCTGCGAGGTAGCGATCGAATTCGCCGATCACCGTGTGGTAGCCGCTCATGAAACTCTCGTTCTGCAAGAGCGGGTCCCACATGTGCGGCTCCACTCCGAGGAGGAGCTCGACGGGGTTGCGGGTGCGGACCCAACGGGCCGGGTCGATCGCGCTGAAGAGCAGGTGCGCGCTCGGGGACCACGTCCACCAGAGGTTGTAGGCCAGGTCGTAAAGGCGCGCGACTTCCCCGGGGAGGTCGACTTCGGCGCCTGGAAGAGTCTCGATCTCTCTGGCTCCTGGCATCGCATCTCCTGGCCGCCAAGCCGTAGCGAGGCGGCGGGCCGCAATATAGAACGCACGGGTGATAATCTCCCGCTCGTGATGAGCCTGGTGCTGCAGCGCCCCCTCGCCTTCTTCGATCTCGAGACGACCGGGACCGACCCGCTCCGCGACAAGATCGTCGAAATCGCGGTCGTTCGGATCGACCCGGGCGGAGGACGCGAGGCGACGACGCGCCGCATCAACCCCGAGCGGCCGATTCCGCCCGAAGCCACCGCGGTTCACGGGATCAGGGACGAGGACGTGTCGAACGCTCCGACGTTTCGCCAAAGCGCGCGCTCACTCCTCGACGCCCTAAAAGACGCGGATCTCGCAGGCTTCAACGTGCGTCGTTTCGATGTGCCGCTGCTCGATCGCGAGTTCAAGGAGTGCGGCCTCGATCTCGCGCTAGGCTCTCGCCGCATCGTCGACGTCATGACGATCTTCCACAAGAAGGAGCCTCGTGATCTCACCGCCGCGGTTCGCTTCTTCCTCGATCGGGAGCACGCGGGGGCGCACGGCGCCGAAGCCGACGTCGAAGCGTCGATTGCGGTGCTTAACGCGCAGCTCGCACGCTACCCGGACCTGCCTCGGACGGTCGATTCGTTGGACGCCTTCTGCTACCCGGTTCCGCCGGGGGCGGTCGACCGCGGCGGGAAGTTCGTGTTGCGTGAGGGCGAGGTCGTCTTCGCGTTCGGCAAGCAGAAAGGACGTGCGTTGAGCGAGGTCGCGCGCGTGCAGCGCGACTACCTGGAGTGGATCTTGAAGCAGGACTTCCCCGAGGACGCCCGTACGCTCGTGCTACGCGCCTTGCAGGGGGAACGATGATCAGCACGACCGATTTCAAGCGTGGAGCGCGGATCATGGTCGAGGGCGCGCCGTACCAGATCGAGGACTATCAGGTCCAGACCCCGTCAGCTCGCGGGGCGGCGACCCTCGTCCGATGCAAGCTCCGTCACGTCGTCACGAGCGCGCTGCTCGACAAGACGTTCAAATCGGGGGAGAAGTTCGAGGAGCCGGATGTCGCGTTCCGCCAAGTCCAGTTCCTCTACGGCGACGGCGAGTCGAGCCACTTCATGGAGCTTGCGACGTACGAGCAGTTCGTGATCCAAAACGCCACGATCGAGGACATCGTCCCGTGGCTGACCGACGGGCTGAACCTGAACGCCGTCTACTGGAACGGCGCGGTCGCCGGCATCACCCTCCCGCAATACGTCGAAGCGGAGATCGACGTGGCGGCAGGGGGCGCCAAGAGCGACACCGCGAGCGGCAAGAACCTGAAGGACGCTTCCCTGACGAACGGACTGACGATCCGGGTGCCTCTGTTCATCGAATCCGGGGAGCGCGTCGTCGTGGATCCGCGTACGCTCTCGTTCATTCGCCGCGCATCGAAATAGCGGCCAGAAGCCGTTCGGCCCTCTCCAAGCCTAGGCGCGCGCGCTCCAACCTCGGCCCTACCCTCCCGTCCAAGATCGAAGCGTACCGGCTCCGCTCCAGACGCCAGAAGCGAAAGACCGCAGGAGACGGGGTGCGGACGAGCAGCGGCCCTGCGTCCAAAAGATCCTCGCGGCTGAGCGCTCCGTCGCTGTAGAGGTCGGCATCGTCTCCGCGTAGGGCGGCGAGCGTCTGGTGGAACCGCCCGCGGTGGACGGTGAGACGCTCTTCGACCAGCCGCCAGCCGTTCTCGGACAGCCACCTACGAACCGATGCGATTTCCGAGCGCGGCTGGAGCACGAGGCGCGACCGAAGCGAGCCGGATGCTCCAGCCGCGCTCAGAATCCGCACGATCGTGGGGCCTCCGAGACCGGCGAGGACGATCGTGTCGATGCGGTCTTTGAGGCGAAGTGCGGCGAGGCCGTCCCCGGCCCGATAGTCGAGCCGCAAGGCCCACGCGGCGTGAGCGGGCGGGCGCGCAACCCGCGTCAGGAGCGCCTCGGTTGCCTCGGTCGCCAGGCAGTGCGCGACGCGACCGCTCGCCGCGAGCCACAGCGGAAGCAGGCCGTGACCGCTCCCGACGTCGGCGACTCGGCTTCCGGGCGGAATGGCCGAAGCCAGGGCGGCCAAGCGCTGAGAGAGCGGCGGAACGCGGAGGTCCATACCGCAAACTCTACCCGGTACGCTCTTGCGACGGGGGGCGTCGGCCCTATAATCCGCGCACCCATTGGCATGAGTGGTCCGGGAGCGGAGAGCCCGACATGAACGTCTCGTTCACCGAACGATTCACGACCGACGACGCGGTCAACATCTACGGACTCGATGGCTGGGGTAACGGCTACTTCGCGATCGGCGAGGACGGGCACCTGCTCGTGACGCCGACGCGGGAGCCTGCTCGCGCCATCGACGTCTTTCGCGTCGTCGAGGATTTGGCGAAGCGCGGCATCAAGACACCGGTGCTGCTCCGCTTCCCCCAATTGCTCGAAGGGCAGGTCAACGAGCTTGCACAGAGCTTCGCGAATGCCATCCGCGAGTACAACTACCGTGAACGGTACCATCCGGTTTTCCCGATCAAGGTCAACCAGCAGCGGGCGGTCGTCGAGGGGCTGGTGCGGTCGGGCTGGACCGCTGGCTTGGGGCTCGAGGCGGGAAGCCGGCCGGAGTTGCTCGCTGCGATCGCGCTCGACCTGTCTCCGGACGCGCTCGTCATCTGCAACGGCTTCAAGGACCAGGCCTACCTTCAGATGGCCTCGACGGCTTGCCGTTTGGGGAAGCAGGTCGTGGTCGTTATCGAGAAGCCGTTCGAGGTCGACCAGATCCTCGAGATGGCGGCCCGCGAACCGGTGCTGTTTAAGATCGGTTTCCGAATCCGCCTGCAGGCCAAGGGCTCGGGGATGTGGGAGAAGTCCGGCGGATTCACGTCGAAGTTCGGCCTCACGACCCTCCAGCTCCTGCGCGGGCTCGAGAAGTTGACCGCGAGCGGGCTGCGCTCGCAGCTGGCGCTCCTGCACTTCCACATCGGAAGTCAGATCACGGAGATCCGAAAGGTCAAAACCGCGGTGCGCGAGGCCGCGCGGATCTACGCCAAGGTGCGCAAGCTGGGCGCCGACGTTTCATATCTCGACGTCGGGGGAGGCCTGGGGATCGATTACGACGGCTCCAAGACGTCCTCGGACGCATCGGTCAACTACTCCGTTCAGGAGTATGCGAACGACGTCGTCTTCGGCATCCAGGAAGTCTGTGACGAGGAGCACGTCCCGCCGCCGCGCATCGTCAGCGAATCGGGACGCATGTTGGTCGCCTATCACGCGATGCTGGTCACAGACGTCAGAGCCGCCGTGTCGGGGCAGGAGTCCGACCCTCCCGCTCTCACCGGACGCGAGGCGCAGATCGTCCAGGACTTGGCCGACGCGGCGAAGAAGATCTCCGTGAAGAACTACCGCGAGTTCTACCACGACGCGATCGAGTACCGGGATCAGATGTACTCGTTGTTCAATTTGGGCATGCTCGGTCTCGAGGAGCGCGGCAAGGGGGAGATGTTCTTCCGCGAGGTCGCCATGAAGGCGGTGCGGTTCTCGAAGTCGGCGAAGTTCGTCGCGGACGAGTTCCAGGAGCTCGAGACCAAGCTCCACGACAAGTACATCTGCAATTTCTCCGTCTTCCAGTCGGTCCCAGACCACTGGGCGCTCGACCAGCTCTTCCCGATCATCCCGGTGCACAGGCTCAACGAGCCGCCGACCCGGAAGGCCACCCTAGCCGACATCACCTGCGATTCCGACGGCGAAGTCGAGAAGTTCGTCGACTTGAAGGACATCAAGGACGCCCTCGAGGTTCACGAGCTCAAGGAGGGGGAGCCGTACTACCTCGCCTTCGCGCTCGTGGGTGCCTATCAGGACACGATGGGTGACATGCACAACCTCTTCGGTCGCGTGAACGAGGCCGAGGTCATCCTCGGGCCGAAGGGGGCGCCGGTCGTGACCGATGTGAGGCGGGGCGAGCCGGCGTCGGAGACGCTCGCGTGCTTCGGCTACAACGCAACCGAGCTCGAGGAGGCCGTCAGGGGGCAGATCCGGGAGCGGATGAACCGCGGCGAGATCTCGGAGGACGAAGCCGCGGCGTTCCTCGCAAGCTACACGGCTCGACTCTCGCACTACACCTATCTCGATTGACGGTCGCCCCCCAAGTCCCCCGAAGACACCTAGGCTTAGCGGACGCGACCGCGGTCTACATCGGGATCATCTTAGGCTCCGGGATCTTCGTCGCGCCCGCGATGGTCGCCGGCGCGGTCCCCTCGATCCCGGCCGCGTTCGCATTGTGGATTTGCGGCGGCGCGGTCGCGGCCTGCGGAGCCTCGTGCTACGCGGAGTGCGCGGCGCGCGTCCCGTCGAACGGCGGGTTCTTCGTGTTCAACCGCGAAGCGTACGGCGAAGCCGTCGCGTTCGTCTCAGGCTGGGCCGCGATCTTCGTCACCTATCCCGCTTCGATAGCGGCCATCGCGCTCGTCTTCGCGGAGTACCTGGCCAAGGCGACCGGCGTGTCCGGCTGGGAGCGGACGTCCGCCGCCATTGCCCTTGTCCTCGCCGCGATCTTGAACGTCCTCGGCCTGCGCACGGGGCCGCGCGCGCAAATCGTGCTGACCTCGACGAAGATCTTGGCCCTTGGCGCACTGGTCTTGGCGGCGCTTGCCTTCGAGGTGCGGGGGGCGCCGGCATCGGCCGTCACGGCATCGCCCGTTTCAGGGACGACCGCTGCGGCCTGGCTTTCCGCGCTGATGATCATGCTCTTCGCCTACGACGGGTGGTCGGACGTGACCCTCGTCGCCGGGGAGGTGCGGGACCCTGGGAGGAACATCGGCCGCGCGGTGCTGCTGGGGACGCTGATCCTTGGGACGATCTACGGGTTGACGCAGCTCGCGGTCATGACCGCGCTCCCCGGCGGGGCGGCCGCCAGCTCGGCGCAGCCGGTCGCTGCGGCCGTCGAGGCGACCTTGGGGCCTCTCGCCGGAAGAGCCGTCTCCTTGCTCGTCGTCGTGAGCACGTTCGGATCGATCCTGGGGACCGTCTTTACGGTGTCACGCCTCGGCTTCGCGATGGCGCAAGACGGCGCGTTCCTCCGCAGCGCGGCGACGCTTCATCCGCGATGGGGAACGCCCGTTCGCGCCACCATGGCGCTGGCCGGGGCTTCCGTCGTGTACGTGGGGTTGGCGTCGTTTCGCGGCATCGTCGCGATGTTCACCTTCAGCGTCTGGATCTTCTACGGGATCACGGCGGTGGCGCTCCTGATCCTGCGCCGGCGCGGCGTCGGCGAGCCGGTTGCCTGGCGCGCGCCGCTTGGCTGGGTCCCGCCCGTCGTGGTCTTGCTCGTCGGAGCGGGCATGACCGTCCAGCTCGTCGCGGACGATCCCCTTCGGGCGTTGGGCGGAGCCGCACTTCTCGCGGCGGCGTTTCCGGTCTACGCGCTCATCGCGCGATCTGACGGGCGACGACGATGAACTCGGCGAGGTTTTCGAACGTGACCATGCCGCGCAACGCTCCGTCCTCCACGACCAGAAGCGGTGTCGACGGGTCGCTCTGAAGGTGCTGCAGAACGGCTTCGAGGTCGGTTGTCGGCGCGACCTGAACCGGTTCGCGCAGCATGACCTCGAGCACCGTGGTGTCGGTCCCCGAACGCGCGAGCCCCTCGAGCAGTCGCGCGCGCGGGAGCACGCCGGCGACGCGATTCCAAGCGTCGAGCACGGGAAAGTCGTGTTGGTGGGTTGCGAGCAGGCGCTCCGCCGCGCGCCCCAGCGTGTCCTGCGGCGCCAGCGTTTCAAACTTCGTGATCATGGCATCGAGCGCGGTATGACCGGCGACCGCGTTTCGGCGGGTCTGGAACGCAACCTCCTGGGACGCGCCGAGGAAGACGAACAGCCCGATGAACGCGAGGAAGAAGTTCGCCTGGAAGATTCCACCCACGATGAAGAAGATGGCGATCGCCTGGCCGATGACCGCCGCGATCCGCGTGGCGCGCTGCTGTCCCAGGCCGAGCGCGAGCAGGGCGCGAAGGACGCGGCCGCCGTCCATCGGAAACGCCGGGATCATGTTGAAGACGACGAGGGCGATGTTGGCCCAGAGGAGCTTCTGCACCAGTCCCGTGTTCTGCCACGGCATCGCCTGCCGGAACGCCTGGGGCACGTCTAAGGCGTAAAGCCCCGCCGCGCACGCCCCGGCAAGGACGACGTTGACTGCGGGACCTGCGAGCGCGATCGATAGCTCGGCCCATCCACCGGGAATGTTCTCCAAGCGAGCGACGCCTCCGATCGGGTAGAGGACGATCTCGCGCGTCCGGACGCCGAATCGGCGGGCCATCGCGGCGTGCCCCAACTCGTGGAGCACGACGCACGCGAACAGAGCCAAGACGAAGGCGATTTCCCGGGGCACGTTGCGGCTCGACGCCGCCGCAGCCATGCCGAACCAAACAAGGATCAAAAGGAACGTCGCGTGGATCCGAATCGGAATGCCGAGCATGGTTCCGACCTGGAAGGCCCATCGCGATCCTGCGGCTTCTGTCTTTTGACCCTCTCCGCCTGCGCTCATCGGCGAGGATCATAGAGGGCGTGATCCAACCTGGCCAGCGTGCGGGGCTTCGCGCGCCGAGCGCTTCGGAGTATCCTGGCGCGCGCATCGCGCGACGAGGTGATCGTGAAGCTGATCCCGGAGGTCAAACCTCTCTTCACTTTTCAGGACTACGGAAAGCGGCCTCCGATCGACGGCGTCGCGATCCAGGCGCTCCACCGGTTCGCCGAGGACGGCGGCTCGATGACCGAGCTTGCGCGATTCGCCGGCGGCGCTCCGGCCGTGTTTCCCGATTTCGCGCTCGCCCAGCTCAACTACAGCACGCTCGAGCCGAAGGTGCTGAAGGCGTTCCACCTCCACCACCGTCAGACCGACATCTGGTTCGTGCCTCCCGAAGACCGCGTCGTGCTCGTGCTCGTCGACGTCCGCGCCGGCTCAAAGACGGAGAAGGTCGTGACGAAGCTGATCTTGGGAGACGGACAATCCCGGCTCGTGCGAATCCCACCGGGTGTCGCGCACGGCTGTCGCAACCTCGGTGACAAGCCTGCGCGCATCGTCTACCTGACCGACGTACATTTCTCAGCCGATCCAGGGGCGACCGACGAAGGGCGCCTTCCCTGGGATCTCGTCGGCGCGGAGATCTGGGAACCCTCGAAGGAGTAGCGGGCCGAGTCAGTCCTGTCGTACGGGCGTAAACGACGCGTTGGCTTTCTTCCACAGCGCGTTCGCCAGCTCTTTCCGATCGGCGGAGCACACCGGAGCCTCCGCAAAGCGGACGCGGGCAATCACGCTTTTCAGGCCGATCAACCTGGGGAAGTGGGTGAGAAGGCTCTCGCTGTCGTGCCAGCAGATCGTGCGCGAAGGCGGGAGGGCTTCGCCGGGAGTCTCGTACGAGATGGAGGCCGCCCAGCAGGGGACCAAGGCGCGCGCCGCGGGCTCCAGCAGAGAGGGCTGGAACGGGAGGATCTCGACACCTTTCGAGCTGCGGCCCTCGGGGAAGATGGTCAGAGGTAGGCCGAGCTGCAATCGATCGGACATCTCCCGTCCGGCGCGCACGACGTCTTTCACCTGCTCACGGTCGATGAAGAGCGTTCCGGCGCCTCGAGCGATCCATCCGAACACGGGCCAGGAGGCGATCTCGCGCTTGGCGAGGAACAGGCTCGGATAGAGCGAGCCGAGCACCAGAATGTCCAAGTACGAGAGGTGGTTCGACGCAACCACGAACACGCCGTCGCGCGGCACCTTCCCTTCGACCTGGCACCGGACGGAGAGGATCGCGCACATCGTGCGACCCCACAGGCGGCAGGCTTCGGCCCCGACGCGGCCGACCGCGAGGCGGCGACCGGGCGCGACGAGGCGCGCCATCGCGGGGATCGCCGCGAATGCCGCCGTCGTGAGCAGGACGGCCGGGAGCTTGTAAGCGATTCGGAGCCAGCGCACGGGTATAGTGTAGCGATCGAACCCGGAGTGTCTCGATGGACCTAGAAATCGCCATTCTCGAACCGGGCGGCGGGACGCGCCAAGTGCCGCTCGACCGGGACCGCATGCGCATGGGGAGGTCGAGCGACAACGACCTGTCGTTTCCCAGCGACATGAGCCTCTCGCGCCATCACCTCGTTTTGGAGCGCGGCGAGGACGGTTGGTACGTCGAGGATCTAGGAGCCAAGAACCGCACGACGCTGAACGGCCGCCGCATCGAGGGGAGGACCCGCCTCACGTTGGGCGATCGGATCAGCGCCGGGCAGGTCGTCGTAGTCTTCGGCGGAACCAAGTCCTCGACCGGCCCCGTCGAGTTCACCCCCGCAGGGGACGAGGGCCCGTTGCGCGCGACGGTGATGACCAATCTGCGCGGCGTGCTCTCGCGCGAGAGCACGATGCCGGGCGTCAGGCAGCCTGTGTCTCGCGACGACAGGCGCGGATTCCCTCTCGAGCATCCCGGGGTCGCGGCGCTCATCCGGGCGGGGCAAGAGTTGGCGGGTCACCGCCCGTTGGAGGACTTGTTCGAGCTGATCCTCGACCTGTCGATTCAGGCCGTCGGTGCCGAGCGCGGGGTGCTGATGACGTTGGAAGGGGAGGACCTCGTCGTGCGATCGGTGCGGGGCGAGGGGTTTAGGATCAGCACGACCGTGCGCGATCGCGTCATCAAAGAACGCGCGTCGCTCCTCGTCCGCGACACCGCGCTCGACGACGCGTTCAAGTCCAGAGACAGCATCGTCGGCCAGCAGATCCAGAGCGTGATGGCGGTGCCGCTGCAAACGAACGATCGGGTCATCGGTCTCGTGAACGTGGATTCCCGCTCGTTCGCGCGCCCGTTCACGCCCGACGACCTCGACCTGTTGACCGTTCTCGCAAACGTCGCCGCGATCCGCATCGAAAACGTGCGGCTCGCCGTCGTCGAGGCACAGAAACAGATAATCTCGCGCGACCTCGAGCAGGCGGCGGCGATCCAGCGCCGGCTGCTTCCGCACGAGGCGCCCATCGTTCCCGGCTACCAGATCGCGGGGCACAACCTCGCGTGCCAAACGGTCGGCGGGGACTACTTCGATTTCTTTCCCTACGCGGACGGGCGCATCGGGCTGGTCCTCGGCGACGTCGCCGGAAAGGGGATGCCGGCCGCGCTCCTGATGACCGCGCTCAAGGGGGGCGTTCAGGTTCTGCTCGACGAAGCTCCCGATAACGTCTCGTCGTTGATGTCCCGTCTCGATCGCCTGGTCGCCGCCAACTTTCCGCGCAACCGGTTCGTCACCTTCTTTTTCGGCCTGCTCGACCCGGTGTCGGGGGAGCTGACGTACTGCAACGCCGGTCACAACCCCCCGTTTCTGGTCCGCGCCGACGACTCCATCGAGCGTCTCCCGAGCTGCGGCACGATCCTCGGCATCTTTCCCGAGATGGGTTACGAGGTGAAGCACTGCCGCCTCGAGCCGGGTGATGTCCTCACGCTGTTCAGCGACGGCGTCACCGAAGAGAACAACCCGAGCGGGGAGGAATTCGGCGAGGAGAGGCTGGCGCGGCTGTTGTCGGAGAAAGGGCATGGTCCGGCCGTGGACCTCGTCGAGGCGGTCCGCCAGGCGGTGCTCGCCTGGGCGGCCGGGGCCGTGCCCGCCGACGATGTCACCGTCGTCGTGGCGCGCCGCAATCCTTGATCGTCCTGGTGTGATCCGCGCCGATTTCCGTCCCGCGCCTTGGCTGCGCGGACCTCACGCCCAGACGATCGTGCCGTGGCTGCTTCCCGCGGCACCGCCGAGGGAGGCGGTGGAGACGATCGACGTTCCCGTCGCAGCCGGGACCAAAGTGCGCATGCTGGTCACGCGACCGGGGGCGCCGTCCAAGGGCACGCTTCTCGCGATTCACGGCCTCTCGGGATCCGCGGAATCGGGTTACATGCGGCGAACGGCGGTTCAAGCGCACGCCTTAGGCTGGGCGGTCGCGCGCCTGAACCTGCGCAACTGCGGCGGCACCGAGGCGCTCTCGGCGACGTTGTACAACGCGGGACAGAGCGATGACGCGGACGCCGCCCTTCGCAGCCTGGAGGCGCATGCGTTGCCGCGGCCGTATGCGATCCTCGGCTTTTCCTTGGGTGGCAATATCGCCATGCGGTACGCGGGGCTTGCGGGGAGCGCGTGTCGCGCGGACGTCGTGGCAGGGGTGAACCCCCCGATCGATCTCGCGCGGTGCATCGACGCGCTCGAGCGCTCCGCAAACGCCCTCTACCACGCGTACTTCACGCGCAATCTGTGCGCCGAAGTGCGGCGCATCCGGCGGGTGCGCCCGATTCCGGGACCTGCGGCTTCGCCCCGCCGCATCGGCGGCGTCAGGGGCTTCGACAACCTGTTCACCGCTCCCGACGCCGGGTACGCCGACGCTTCCGACTACTACCGCGGCGCGAGCGCGGCTCCCGTGCTCTCCGGACTCAGACGCCCGGCGCTGATCCTCTCGTCGCAGGACGATCCGTTCGTTCCGGTATCGATGTTCGACGCGCACCGCGCCGCGTCCAACCTGCTGCAGTTCGTCCATCCCCGCGAAGGCGGGCACTGCGGCTACTGGGGTGCCGATCGGCCGCGTTACTGGGCGGCCGAAGCGGCGCTTCGGTTCTTCGAGCGGGAGTGATCAAGGGGAGTGTCCCCTTGATCAGTCGGGGCGCACGTCGTCAAACGCACCGCGCGCCGCACGGACCGCCCGCCTCACGGCTTCGTCCGGGCCGCCCCGGCGCACCCAAGACGACACCGCCTCCCGAATCTCGCGTCCGTTCTTCGGCGCGGTCAGGAGCGCCACCACGGCTCCCGCTGCGGCGCCGGCCAGAAACGCAAGGAGGAGACTGCTCCCGGAGACGTCGCGATCTTCGCTCATCGCGCCTCTTCCTCATGTTCGACGGGCTCCTCCCGCTCGACTTCCTTGTCGCTGCCCTTGGATCTGCGGCTGAAAGCCGCAAGAAGGGCCCCACCGACGATCGATCCGATAGAGGCCACCGTCCCCAGCGACGATCGCACCGTCCCTAGCGCGTCACCGATCCCACCCAGGGCCGTCAAAAGGGACGACACGCGGTTCACACCATGGGTAAGCTCGTCCGCCGCCCGGTTGACCTGCCCCAGCGTGACGGTGAGCTGGTCGAGGGACTCGTTCACGCGACGGCCGGTCGATTCCAGCGTCTGCTCCACAGCTTTCAGCGTCTTGCGCAGTTGGAGGAGGGCGGGAATCGCGGCTCCGACGAGCACCGCGGCGAGCGCGACAAGGACCCAAGCGGCGGCTGGCGTCATGGACGTTCTCCCACTCCCGTAGGACCGATGACGATCACGTTAGCAGAACGCCCCCTCCGCGGCCCGGTCCGGCCGCCCGCGTGACAATCCGGCGGCCGGACCCTAGATTTCTAGACGATTCGGGGGACGCGCCGTGGCCAACGTGCTTCTGGTCGGAGACGACAAAAATCGAACTTCGGAGGTGAAGTCTCTCCTGGCCCTCGACGGGCATCGCGTCGCATCCACTCGCGACGTGTCACGCTGGAGGGAGGACGAGCGTGAGGCCTCGCCGGAGCTCGTCGTCGCCGCGGTCGCAGCACCTGATGCCGTGTTGTCCGTGCCGCTGGGACGGTTGCGCGGTTTCGCTCCGCCGATCCTCTTCGTTCATCGCGAGAGCGACGAAATCAGCGAACCGTACCTCGAAGAGCGTTTGGTCGACCGGATGGCGAGTCCATTCGCCGCCGAGGAGTTCCTCGGCCGGATCGACGCCTTGGTGCGCGTGCGGCGCGTCGTGATGCATCAGAAGCGAGACGCCGTCGACGACGACGAGGTCTCGCCTCGCGGCGGGTGGGGCGCCGCCTTGGCGGCCTTGCTCTCGGCGCGCGTACCGCGCCATGTGAAGCCGCCGGCCCCCTATCTCGAGGTCGCGGCGCGCGTCGCCGACTGGTCCGACCGGCGCGACGGTTTCGAGCCCGGCCACGCGGAACGGGTCACGAATTTCGCCGCGATGATCGCCGACGAGCTCGACCTCGCGGACGGGGAGACCGCCGCGCTGCTGCGCGCGGCGATGCTCCACGACATCGGCAAGGTCGCGCTTCCCATCGAGGTCTTGCGCCAAAAGCGGCCGCTCGAAGAGAATCAGATGCGGCTGCTCCGCACGCACACCGAGCGAGGCGCGGCGATTCTTCGCGCCCTCGACAAAGACGAAGTCGTGGCGGACACGATTCTCTACCACCACGAAAACGTCGACGGGACCGGCTACTACGGCCGCAAGGGCGCGACGATTTCGCGCGCCGCCCGCATTCTCTCGGTGGCCGAGGGGTTCGACGCGATGACGACCTCGCTCGTGCGCAAGCGCCTCTCGACCGATGCGGCGATCGGCTTGATGCGCGAGCGCCGCGGCCGGCAGTGGGACGGGGAGTATGTCGATGCGCTCGTTGGCGCATTGCGGCCCAGGCCGCATACGGTCTGCCTGGCCTAAAGCGTCAGATTCCGTCCTCTCCCTTGTCCGGTACCGCCAGCGAGGCAATGACAGAGACCGCGAGAATCCCGACGACCAGGAGCAAGGTGACCTCGGTCGACACGTGGATGAAGCGCGTAAGCAGCATGCGCGCGCCGATGAAGACCAGGATCAGCGAAAGGCCGTAGTTCAGGAATCGGAACTTGGGGAGGATCGCCGCGAGAAGGAAGTACAAGACGCGCATCCCGAGGATCGCGAAGGCGTTCGAGGTGTAAAGGATGAAAGGGTCGCGCGTGATGCCCAAGATCGCCGGGAGCGAGTCCAGGGCGAAGACGAAGTCGGTCGTAGCCACGACGAGCAAAACGACGAGAAGCGACGTGCCGTGCCACCGTCCGCGAGACTTCACGAAGAAGTGATCGCCGCGCGCCGACGCGTCGAGCGGAACCAGCTTCCCGACCAAGCGCACGACCACGTTACGGCTAGGGTCCGGTGGGGCGTCCTTGTCTTTGACGACCAGCATCACGCCGGTGTAGACGAGAAACGCCCCAAAGGCGGGCAGGATCCAGTGGAAACGGCTCGCGAGCGCGGCGCCGGCCAGGATGAAGACGGCGCGCATGACGAGCGCTCCCAGGATGCCCCAAAACAGCACGCGGGTTTGGCGCGAGTCCTCCACCGAGAAGTACCGGAAGATCACAACGAACACGAAGATGTTGTCGATCGAGAGCGCGCGCTCGACGACGTAGCCCGTCAGATACTCCGTGGCGGACGTGCTCCCGTAGAAGCGAGCGACGATCGCGGTGAACGCGAGTGCCAGCGCGATCCAGAAGAGGTTCCAGCCGACCGCTTCCTTGACGCCGATCGCGCGGTGGCGCCCCGACACGAAGCCGAAATCGAGCGCGAGGCAGACGGCAAGGCCGAAGTTGAACAGAATCCACGGGGTGACGCCGTGGCCGCCGAACAGATCCAAGCTAAGCGCCCCTGGGGTTTGCGCGGTCGAGCCCCAACAGCACGATGCGCTCGATCAGGTCGGCGTAGGGGAGACCGGCTTTCGCCGCGGCCTCGGCCAAGTCCTCGCCTTGCGCGATCTCGGGATTGGGGTTCGCCTCGACGACGACGAGCTTGCCTTCCTCGGTGAGCCTCAGGTCGATGCGGCCGAAGCCGCGCATCTGCAGCGCGCGGAAGACGCGTTTGGCGACCGTCGCGATCGAGCGCTGCAACGATTCCGAGAGATCGTCGGGGAATGCGGAGAAGATCCCCCAGCGCTCGCGGTACCCCTCGTCCCACTTCGCCTTGAAACTGGCGAACTTGGGCTCCCCCTCCGGGACCTTCGAGAATTTTAGCTCGCGTGGCGGGAGCACCTTGAGACGGTCGTTCCCGAGAACGCCCACGTAGATCTCGCGGCCCCAAACGTAGCGCTCCACGATCACGTCCTGCTTCAGCCGCTCGTGGAGGAAGTGGACGCGGGCCAAGGCCTGCTCCTCGGTCTCCGCGAACGAGTCCCGGGAGATGCCGACGCTGCCTTCCTCGGCCAACGGCTTCACCATCACGGGGAAGATCGCGCGCGACAGCTTTTTCGAGGGCTGCGCCCTCCGCGATACGACGAACGGCGGGACGGGGACGCGATGGTGTTTCAGGATCTCCTTCGAGAGCGCCTTGTCCTGGCAGAGCATCAGCGCACGGTGGCCGCAGCCGGTGTAGGGAACGCGACAGAGCTCCAGGACCCCTGCGATGTGGCTCTCGAAATGACGGCTGCCGTGAAAGGTCTGGACGAAGTTCCAGACGAGATCGGGCTGGATCCGTTCGACCAGATCGATGACGTCGCGCGGGTTCTTGTAGATCGCGCCCAGGTGCACTTCGTGGCCCAACGCCTTCAGCGCCGTCACGACGTGCCCCTCCGTGCGCCAGTCCGACTGCTCCCTCATGCGGCGCTCGTACTCCTCGTCGGGAGCCGGAGGGTCGTGCACCTCGAAGAGCACGAGGATGCGCAGCCGTTCCCTGTTCTTGGGCTTCTTCATGGGCCGGTTACACGGTAGCTGTGCGTCCGCAGGCGATTGACGATCAGCGTGGTCGCGAACGTCGAGAACGTTACGAGCGTCCTCTCCTCAGGCTCGCGGAGGACGAGACGGTGCGTGGTGCACAGTTGCGCGACGCTCGCGACGACGCGCGCCACCTGATTACGCCGTTCGCCCGACCATCCGGCGATCGCATCGACCAACGGGCGCTTGTGGGTGCGGATGAAATCGGACGCCCGCTCCTCCGGCTCCGCGGCGCGGGACACGCGGAAGATCCGCTTCAGCGCCCGTTCCGTCGCGGCCGGATCGCTCAGCGGGAACAGGCGTAGTTTCTTCTCGTAGTAGGAGAGGAGAGTCGACTGCAGCGCCCGGGCCTCGGGTCCCACCACGGGCTTTCGGCGCGGGACCGGGCGCGTCTTCACCTCTCGCATGAGCCGGTTGACATAGCGCAGTTTCTTGAGCGCCGGCCGTCCGGCGTAACGCTCACGCCAGGCCGACGCCGGATTCAGCCAGACCGCGAACGTCTCCGCAAAGTCCTCGACGGGATGGGCCTGCGCGTACTGGTCGGGGACGTTGGTCACGAAGGAGCGGCTCAGCGGGTCGATCTCGTAGTAGTACGGCTGGTACTTCGTCCGTGGGGACCCGAAGACCTCCTTCCACTCCTCCTGCCGGGACAACCGGTAGGCGTGATCGAACGCGTGGCCCGCCTCGTGGCGGAGCAGCTTCATGCACCACGCCGCACCGCTTCCCTCGACCTCGAACATCATCCGGTTCTCGAGCGCCTTCAACCTCGGGTGCGTCAGAAAGAAGGGGATGCCGATGGCCGCCTGATCGCCGGGCGAGAGCCACTCGTCGGAGAGGAAGCAGACCGGTCTGAGCTCTAGACCCTTCGCCCCGAGTTCTCGCCCGAGCTGCCGAACGCGGAACTCGAGGTCCGTCCCGGCGATGCGGACGTTGAGATCGCAGATCCTTAGGCGGAGGAGGTCGTCGTCGGAGAGCGCCTCCCACGCGACCTTGGACTTGCGGCTGGCCAGGACTCACTCCACGCGCCGGATCGAGCGATTTCGGCGGACCGGAGATGCTAACACGCAGGCAAGTGCCCCGTGAAAAAGGGGAGTGTCCCCTTTAGCGTCGTGCCAGGGCCTTCGCGAGCTCGCCGGCGTCGGTCACGGGCTTGTCGCAGGCGTAGTTGCGGCAGACGAAGGCCGCAGGCTTCCCCGCGAAGAGCGTCTTGCCCGCAAGCAGCGGGAGGTCGCTCGGCCCCGCAGCCGGATCCAGCCACCCCAGGGCGCGCGCGGGGGCGTAGCGTTGGCGCACGGCGGCCAGGAGGGCGCGCGTACCCTTCGCGTCACGCGGGCCGGCGATCGCGATTTCGACGATCCCTGCGCGATCGGCGTAGGCGGAAGCATTCAGGAGCGTGGCGAAGCCCGACGGCGCTCGCTCCGCGAGCGGCCGAAGCGCCGCCAGCGTGGCCAACCCCGCCTTGCGGAACCCGGGATCGTCTAGGTGGAGCGCCAAGCGGAGCAGCGTCTCCGCGGCGACCGCCGAGCCCGCAGGGATGGCGTCGTCATAGGTGCTTCTCGTACGCGCGAGAATCGCCTCGTGGTCATCGGAAGTGAAGTGAAACCCTCCGTGTCCGTCGGCGAATCGGCCGAGCATGGTGCGCGCCAAGCGTGCCGCGCGATCGAGGTCCCGCCGTTTGAACCCCGATTCGTAGAGATCGACGAGGCCGCGCGCGAGGAACGCGTAATCGTCGAGGTATGCGTTCAGGTGGGCCTTGCCGGAGCGATAGGACACCAGCAGGCGGTCCTCGTTCGCAAGGTGGGCGAGGATGAAGTCCGCGGCAGCCCGAGCCGACTTGAGATCGTCCTCGCGGCCGAACGCGTCGTAGCCGCGCGCGAACGCGGAGATCATCAGCCCGTTCCAGGCGGTCAGCACCTTGTCGTCGGTCGCCGGACGAACTCGTTTCCCACGTGCGGCCAAGAGCTTGGTCTTCATGGGGGCGAGCTTCGCGACCTTGGCCTCGTCGGTCGCCGAGCCTCCCAAGAGGTTCGGAATGCTCTTCCCCTCGAAATTCCCGGGGGCTGCGATGCCGTAGGTCGCGCCGAACAACGCTCCATCTTCGGGGCCCAAGAGGGCCTTCAGCTCGTCTAAAGTCCAAACGTAGAAGATCCCCTCGTGTCCCTCGCTGTCCGCGTCCAGCGACGCGTAGAGGCCTCCGTCGGGCGAGGTCATCTCGCGTCGCACGAAATCGAGAGTTTCGAGGACGACGCGCCTGTAGAGCGGCTTCCCGGTCACGCGCCACGCGTCGACATAGACGGGAACGAGAAGAGCTTGGTCGTAGAGCATCTTCTCGAAATGGGGCACCAGCCAGCGTTCATCCGTGGAGTAACGTGAGAAGCCCCCGCCGATCTGGTCGTACATCCCGCCTAGGGCCATGCGATCGAGGGTGGTCTCGACCATCTTGAGCAGCGCCGCGTCTTGGCTGCGCGCGTGCTCGCGCAGCAGCAGCGCGAGCGCCGCGTGCGGCGGGAACTTGGGCGCTGGGCCGAAGCCGCCCCACGTGGCGTCGAAGCGGGATTTGAGGTCGGCTGCCGCTGCGGCCGTCTGCTTGGGGCCGACCGGTACGTCGCCCGGGGGCTCGCCGGGCACGGCGGCGGCGGCCTTCAGGCGCGACGCGATGTCGGAAGCGGAGGCGGCAATCTCGTCGTGTCGCGCCGTCCACGCTTCGCGCAGCGCAGCAAGCAGTGCCGGAAAGCCCGGGCGCCCGTACCGGTCGTCCGGAGGAAAGTAGGTGCCGCCGTAGAACGGCTTTCCGTCGGGCGTCAGGAAGACGTTGAGCGGCCATCCCCCTTGGCCGGTCATCGATTGGACCGCGGTCATGTAGATTTCGTCGAGATCGGGGCGCTCTTCACGATCCACCTTGATCGCGACGAACGAGGCGTTGAGGAGCGAGGCGATCGCCTCGTTCTCGAACGACTCCCGTTCCATGACGTGGCACCAATGGCAGGCGGCGTAGCCGATCGAGAGGAAGATCGGCTTGTTCTCCGACTTCGCCTTAAGGAGCGCCTCGGGGCCCCAGGGGTACCAGTCGACCGGATTGAATTGGTGTTGGAGAAGATACGGGCTGGTCTGTCCAGCGAGGTGGTTGGGCCGCCGCCCCTCAGGGGCTTTCGGGTGAGACATGGTGACTCCGGCGTAAAGCGACGCCATCAAGCAGAAGGCACCGATCACGAAGCGCTCTTGTCGGGCGCCGGCGTCTTCTCCGGCACGATGAGTGTCCTTTCCCCACGCGAGAGCTCGTGCCCGTCGGAGGACACGGTGATGACGAACCGATACGTGCCGGCACCAAGAGTCTTCGGCGGGATGAGGTCGACGATCTGCGCGCACCGATCGGTCGTGAGGTCGAGATCGGTCGTGCCGACCGGCGTCTCGTCCTCGCCCACCAGCATGCGGACGACCCGCAACGGTCGCTTCTGGTCCTTGGCGCGGCAGACGAGAACGATCACCGCCGTGGTCAGGTCCGAGCGAACGCCCTCGTCCTCGGCAACGATGACCGCCCCTTGAGTCTGGCTCACGCCGTTACGGAGGAACCCCCCCGGCAACGGCTGGCTGACGGCGATCGGACCCAGACTCGCCAACTCGACGTCGAGCTTCGGCCATCGCCCGTGGACTTCCTTCGACGCCAACGTGTCGGTTTGCGCTTCGTGCGCGACCGCGACCAGGTCGTAGTCGCCCGGGGCGAATTCCATGTCCTTCTCGTAAACGACGGGGGTGTTGGGAAGCGTGACCTGGATGCGTCCCGAGCCGTCCTGCCAGACGATGCCCTGCGAGACGACCGACGCGCCGATGTCCCACGTGGTGCCCGGCACCGCGCTGCCGGCCATCGCGACTTGAACGCGAGCCTTGAATCTCCCGTCCTTGTAGGAGATGGGGATGAGGCCGACGTGAACGTTCGCCCCCGTCGCGTCCGTCGCCGTAGGCGACGCGAATGCGGAGAGGACGCGCCCCGTGAGGCGCGCGTCGTCGCTCTGGATCACGAGGCGCCCGCGCGTCGTGGATTTGACGTGCTCACGCTTCACCGCGACGCTGACCGCAAGGGGTTTGTCCTGGGGAAAGCCGCTTGGGTCGAAGCTCAGCAGGTACAGGCAGGACATGTCGTCGAGAATCTGCGCGGCCATCCGCGCCGACGAGATTCCATTGATGAACGCCCGTCCCCCCGTCTCGGCGGCGAGCGAGACCAGCGTTCCCTGAGAGTCGCGCGTCCGCTGCGAGTTGATGAGCGGCGAGGTCGTGTTCCTCGCCCCACCCCCTCCGCCGGTGGACGGAGAGCTGCGCGACTGGATGAATGTGTTAACGCCGGTCATCCCCTGGCCCTCGACGGTATAGAACCGGATCCCGAGCCCGGCGGCTTCGTTCATGACGCGGTCGAGCGGAAGCGTCCCGGTGGCCGCGTCGGCGAGGATCGCGGCCGCGTCTGAGGTAGGAACCCCGTTGGCGTTCTTGAGAGCTGGCCCGCTGAAAAAAGCGAGGTAATGCTCGCCGGCGTTTTGCCGCATGGTATCGGCGAAATAGAGCACCGCTTTGGGAGGGTCGACGTCCGCGAGACGGCCCAGGACCATGCTGAGGCGGCGCAGCTCGCGCTCTTGACTCCATCGCTCTTCCGCGGCGTAGCGGCGCGCCAGCGACGTTGCGAAGTCGACGCCTCGCTCGAGCTCCCGGACGATGTCGGACATCCGGTTGTCCTCCAACGACGCATAGGTGTCGAACGTCGCGTGATCGTTGATGAGCTTCACGAGGGCCGCGTCGAGCTGTGCTTTGTCCGACGTCATCGGCACGATCGTTTTCAGACTCGCGGCGCTGGCGACGAGCATCGCGCGATGTCCGCCCGCCAAGAGCTTGGGGAGCATCTCGCGCGCGGCGTCGATCGCGCCTCGCCGCCCCGACTGGGTCAGGTGCGGCATGTCGAAGTAGAGGAGGTACGTCGCGACGGTCGGCCTGGGGGGCGCAACGGGCGGAGTCGCCTCTGCCCCCGCCGGCGATGAAGGTGGCGCCGCCGCCGGCGCTCCAGGCCGCGCGAGACAGAGATCGTCGACCACGACGCCCGGGACCAGCTTGTCGTTGAGACGAACCTCGAAATCGGCGGCGGTCAGTCCCTCGATCGCACCCTTGGCTCCGGACACGGTGACGTCGATCTGGGCCAGACGGGTGGACGTTCGCTCCATCAAGCCGACATCTTTCGGCTTGTCGGGCGGATCGGCGCCCCAAGCCGCGGCCGCTAGCGCCACGCCGATCGCGAAGGCGGCGGTCCTGCAGGTCACCGTTCCTCGCTACGACGATGGACGCTCGTCGCGCCGGCCTGGTCGGTGGGGAGCATGACGATCTCCGCCAGGTTCACGTGGGGCGGTCGCGTGGCGACGTACACGATGACCTCCGCGACGTCATCCGGAGTCAACGGCGTCACGCCGCGGTAGACGGCGGCGGCGCGATCGGCGTCGCCGTGAAAACGCACGAGGCTGAACTCCGTCGGCGCGACCATACCCGGATCGACCGTCGCGACCCGCACGCCGGTGCCCAGAAGGTCGAGCCTCAGACCTTCGTTCAGCGCGGAGACCGCGTGCTTCGAGGCGCAGTACACGCTTCCCCCGGGGTAGACCTGGCGGCCGGCGATCGAACCCAAGTGAATCACGACGCCGCGGCCCCGCGCTACGAGCAGAGGAACGATCGCGCGATCGACGTGCAGCACGCCCTTGACGTTCGTGTCGATCATCTCGTCCCAGTCGTCCGGCGACCCTTCGTGGAGTTTGTCGAGGCCGCGCGAGAGGCCCGCGTTGTTGACCAGGACCTCGATCGCCTTCCAGGGCGCGGGAAGCCCGTCGACCGCCTCCCGCACGGCGTGGGCATCGCGCACATCGAGCGCCAGCACTTTCACGTCCTGGGCTCCGGCCGCGCGAAGCCCCGGCTCCGCGGCCTTCATCCCTTCGATCCGGCGCGCGGCGAGCAAAAGACGCGCCCCTTCGGCCGCGAACGCGCGGGCGCACGCGGCGCCGATCCCGGAGCTGGCCCCGGTGACGAAGACGACCTGGTCGGCGAGCCTCGACGGCATGGCGGGTCCTCCGAGATACGGCGGCTCAGGGTAGCGCAAAACGTCTGCAACCCACGGCCCGCACCGGCGTACCATTCGGCGTCGCGCGGTCATCGCGCACCTTACGAGGAGATTGCACTCATGGCCCAGATGCACGAAGTGGATTACGAGCTCTTCGGCGACGCGATGCAGTACGTGGAGCTCGAGCTCGATCCCGGCGAGGCCGCGCTCGCGGAGGCGGGCGGCCTCATGTACATGGAAGACGGCGTGGGGATGGAGACGATCTTCGGTGACGGCTCCCGCCCGTCGAGTGGGTTCTTGGACGCCCTCGTGGGGGCGGGGAAGCGACTGCTGACGGGGGAGTCGCTCTTCATGACGGCGTTCATGAACCAATCTCAGGGGAAAAAGAAGCTCGCGTTCGCCGCCCCCTACCCCGGGAAGATCATTCCCGTGCACTTGGCGACGATCGGCGGTGAGCTGATCGCCCAGAAGGACTCGTTCCTGTGCGCCGCCAAGGGCGTCAGCCTCGGCATCGCCTTCCAGAAGCGGCTCGGCGCTGGGTTCTTCGGCGGCGAGGGGTTCATCATGCAGCGGCTCCAAGGGGACGGCTGGTGCTTCTTGAACGCGGGCGGCAACATCCTCGAGCGCGTGCTGGCTCCCGGTGAGCTCCTTCGCGTCGACACGGGTTGCATCGTCGCGTTCGCGCCGAGCATCTCCTACGACATCGAGGTGGTCAGCGGCGTGAAGTCGATCCTGTTCGCAGGTGAGGGGCTGTTCTGGGCGACGCTCCGCGGGCCCGGCAAGGTGTGGCTGCAATCGCTGCCGCTGTCGCGCATGGCGCAGCGGATCTACGCTGCAGCGCCGAAGCTCGGGAGGGGTGGACGCGAGGAGGGCTCGGTCCTGGGCGGTCTCGGACGCATCTTAGACGGCAATAGCTAGGGAAAAGGGGAGTGTCCCCTTTTTCACTAGCGCAACGACGCAGCGACGCGTTTCGCTACGGACGGCGCCTCCGCGAGGCATGAATTGATGGCAATGCCGCGGTAGGAGTTTCCCGCGAGGAACAGCCCCGGTAGGTACCGAAGCCGTGCGTCGATCGCGGCCAGGCGATCCGCGTGGCCGAGCACGTACTGGGGGATCGCCCGCGCGTGTCGGATCACCATCGAGAATCGAGGTGCGGCGCGCACTCCGGCGAGCTTTGCGAGCGTCGCGGCGGCGTTATCGACGAGCTTCTGGTCGGTGGCTTCGACGGCGGCAGGGTCCCGCGCTCCTCCGAGCATGACGGTCGCCAAAACGTGGCCGTCGGGGGCCCGCCGCGGGAAGATGTTCGAAGGGAGTAACACCCCGAGGACCGAGGCGCTTTCCCCGCGCGGGATGAGAAAGCCGAAGCCGGCGAGACCGCTCGCGTCCTGGCGCGCGAATCCCAGGTGCACGACCGCCACCGCTACGGTCGGAATCCCTTCGACCTGAGCGGACAGCGCGCCGTCGAGGCTTGCCAGAACCGGCGCCGCGAACCACGACGGGCAGGCGACGACGACCGCCGTCGCCGCAAGCGGCGAATCGCCGTCGACCCCGACCCGGAAGCCGCCGCGTGGGAGGATCTCGATGTTCGTTGCTTTGGCGCCCAAGCGCAGCCCTGAGCCGAGAGCTGCGACAAGGGCCGCAGGGAGCTCCTCGAGGCCGTCGGGAAAAGACGTCAGACGCCCCCGCGGTCCCGTCGCACCCCCACCACCGCCTCGCTTGGCGATCATCCCGCGCACGAGGCCGCCGTGATCGCGCTCGAGCGCCGCGAGCTTCGGAAGGGCCGATCGCAAGGAGAGGTTGTCGGCGCTCCCGGCCCAGATGCCGGTGACGAGCGCATCGACGAGGACCGACGCGGCTTCACGGCCTATTCGGCGTTCCGCGAAATCGAACACGGACTCGTCCGCTTCAGAGCGCCGCCGGGGGACGAACGGCTCTCCGAGCACGCGCAGGCGGCCCCGCAGCGACAACACGTCCGAGCCGAGAAATGACACCGGGCCGGAGGGGAGCTCGCGCAGCCTTCCGTCGCGGGCGACGAAGCGACGCTCGGCCGCTTCGTTTGCTCGCGTCAGCCGCGGGCCCAGTCCGAGCCGATTGCAGGCGTGAAGCGTCGCCGGAGCGTCGTCTAAGAACCCGGTCGGGCCCCATTCGCAGAGGTAGCCGTCGCGACGCTCGGTGCGGATGTTCCCCCCGGCCCGGGGCGCGGCCTCGAGCACCGTCACGCCGGCGCCTTCGGGCAGCAGTCCCGGCGAGGAAACCATCTCCCACGCGATCGCGAGGCCGGCGATGCCGCCGCCAACCACCACCACGTCTCGCGCCATGACGACCTCCCGGAAGAGCGCCACGATAACGGAGGCCCGTCGGAAGTCGCCACGCGCTTTCCGGAGACGCCTTGACGGTTTTATATTTGTATCGTACAAATACCGGCATGAGAGCCGCGGTAGAGCGATCCCCAAAGACCACCTCGGCCGACGCGCACCGTCTTCGGGCCTCGATTCGCGCGCTGGTCCGGCGCTTTTCGATCTCGGAGCGCGCGGATGTGGCGTGCTGCGGCATGACGGTCGCGCAGGCCGCGACGCTCGAGACGCTGGTGACCGAAGGGCCGATGCGCCTCGGGGACTTAGGCGGCAGGCTCGGCATCGCCCCCAGCACACTCACTCGAAATCTCGTTCGCTTGGAAGAACGCGGTCTGGTGAAGCGTGCTCCTGAGCGCGCGGATGGCCGGGCGTTTCGCGCTGCGCTTACGCCCGCAGGGGAGCGCGCGGCCGGCGAGGTCTTGCGTCAGGACGAGGCTTTCGCCGCCGGGGTCCTCGCCAGGCTTCCGGCTGGCGATCGACGGACCGCGCTTTACGCCCTCGAAGGGCTCCTCGTCGCGGTGCGCGCCGCGACGGAGTCTTGCTGCCCGGGTGCTTTTGACCATTTGATGACCGGCATCCCGCGCGCCGGGACCATTGCTACGAGGAGAAGGACATGAACGAGACGAAACCAGGCACGATCGTCGACACCGTCAAGGAACGCTACGGAGCCATCGCCGAGGGCAAGGCCTTCGGCACCTGCTGCGGCGGTACATCCAGCGATCTGCTCGCCGTCGGGATGGGTTACGACACGGCGGAGCTAAAGACGCTTCCCGACGAAGCGAACCTCGGGCTGGGCTGCGGGGCACCCATCGCACAACTCGACTTGAAGCCCGGCGAAATCGTCGTCGACCTGGGCTCGGGCGCAGGCATCGACGTCTTTCTCGCTGCCCGCGCCGTCGGCCCCACGGGCCGCGTCATAGGGGTCGACATGACGCCTGCGATGCTCGTCAAGGCGCGCGCCAATGCCGCGCGCTCGGGCTTCACGCAGGTCGAGTTCCGGGAGGGCCGCTTGGAGGCGCTGCCCGTCGCCGATTCCAGCGTCGATGCGGTGACGAGCAACTGCGTCATCAACTTGGTTCCCGACAAGGCCGTCGTGTTCCGGGAGATCGCGCGGATCTTGAAGCCCGGAGGGCGCGTCGCGATCTCCGACATCGTCCTGGAAGCGAAGCTCCCCGAGGCGATCGTCAACGATGTCTACGCCTACGTCGGCTGCATCTCGGGCGCGGTCCTTCGCGAGGAGTACCTTGCGATGCTGCGTCACGCCGGCCTCGAGCAGGTGACGATCGTCAAAGACTTCGATTACCTCGCCGCGGCGGCGGATTCGCTCGACGATCCCATCGAAGAAACGCTTCGCCGCAACGGCCTGTCGCGCGCCGACATCGCGGGGAAGGTCCGCTCGATCACGTTTAGAGCCGTCAAGCGCTGAAGGAGCGTCGGCCCGCTGGGGCCACTTCCCTCACTCTCTTCGGTTAGATTGGCGCCATGCGCCGAGCACTCGTGACGGCCCTGTTCGTCGTTGCCGCCGGGATTGGCCCGGCTCACGCGATCCGCTTGCCGCTTCGTTCCTACGGCCCCGCCGAGGGTCTGGCCGACTCGGGGGTGTACCGGGTCCGCATCGGCTCTGGGGGATTCGTCTGGATCGCCACCCGCGGGGGACTATGGCGCTTCGACGGTGAGCGCTTCGATGTTCTCGGGCCGGGCGACGGCGTCCCGCGCGGCGAGGTTTTCGATTTCGCCTTCACAGGAGACGGCTCCCTCTGGATCGCTAGCGAGGTCGGACTCTTCTATGGCGATCCGACGCGCATCGCGCCCGGCCGCCCCACGTTCTCCGAGGTCCCGCTGGTCGACGGCACCCATAGCGAGCTGCCGCATCGGCTGGCTCCGGCCCTCGACGGATCCGTCTGGGTCGGAACGTTTCACGGCCTCTGGCACGTCACGCACGCCGTGCTTGGGGCGCGCGCGCAGAAATTCGCGCTCGGCGGCGGCCCCTCTCGGCCTGGGACAGCGCGCGTCCAGGCGATCGCGATCGACCCGTCGGGAGCGGTCTGGGTCGGGATGGCCGCTTACGGTGTTTACCGTCTGGAGGTCTCCGGTAAGGTCGATCACTGTGGCGACGAGGTCGAAGGGTGCCACTTCGTTCGCGATTTTCTCTTCGATGGCAAAGGTGGCGTTTGGACGGCGTACCTCGGTGGAATCGCGAGGTTCGACATCGCGACGTTTCGACGGGGCGTCGCTCCAAACGTCGTGCTCGGCCCGAGCGATGGACTCCCGGGGATCGACACCCAGGCACTTCTCGCCGCCACCCCGAACCGCTTCCTGCTGGCCTCCACCACGGGGATCACGGAAATCGATCGCGACGACACCGGCCGCTTCAAGGCGGGGTCCACGCTGGATCGACGATCGGGGCTTCCCGGAGACAACGTCACGGCGCTCGCCCGCGATGCGGCCGGGAATCTCTGGATCGGATTCATGAACGGCGGCTTGGCAAAGCGGATCGCCGGCGGATTCGTGAAGCAAGACGACGCGGAGGAGCCGGGCACGCGCATTGCGGCGCTCGGCCGCGGTCGCGACGGGCGGCTGCTCGTACTTTCCACGGCGGGTTCCCTGAAATGGACGATCCGCATCGTTTCGCGGGATCGAACGGAGACCTACCACCTTCCCGTTCCGAAGGAGTTCACCTACGTCGGGTGGGGACGCCAGCAGCTGCTCGCGCAAGAGGCAGGCGGCGCTTGGTGGGTCGCGAGCGGCGGAGGCGCGATGCGCTTCGAGGGATCGCTCGACGGCCGATCGCCGTTTGCGCGCCCCCCCGTCGGAATCATCGACATGGGGAGCGGTCTGGCTTCGCCGGACGTCTACGTACTCTTCGTGGACTCTGCCGGAGACCTCTGGGTATCGACGAGCTTGCTCCGGCCGGGTGTGGGGGGCGTCGCGCGGGTCCGCCGGGCGACCGGACCAGTGGACAACTTCTCCACGACGGAGTTGGGCTCGGCGCGTCTAGCGGTCGGCTTCGCGGAGGACGGCGCGCGGCAGCTGTGGATCGCGTTCGCGGACGGGACGCTCGCGCGCCGCCGCGACGGGCGGTTCGAGCCTATCGCCTGCCCCTTCAAGCAGCTCGACGCCGCGCCGTTTGTCGTCGATGTGCGGGGCCGCCTCTGGATTCTGGGCGAAGGGCTTGCCGTCATCGATCGCCCCGGCGACGAGCATGCGGAGGCAAGGCCGTTTGCGTTGCCCGGGGCGTTCGCAGGAATGTCGTTCCTGACCGGTGTCGACGACGGAGCGGGAACGCTCTACCTCGGCACATCGCGCGGTGTTCTTCGTCTCGAACCGGACTCCGGACGAGCACGGCTGCTGACCGCGGCCGATGGCCTCGTCTCCGGAATCGTCTACGTCGTGGCCCGGGACGGAGACGGCGTGCTCTGGTTCAGCGACGAATCCGGTCTCTCGCGCTACACACCCGGTCCGGACCCGCCGGCGGAGCGGCATGCCCCACGCATTCGAGAGGTGCGCGTCGCAGGGGTTCCAAGCCCCGTTCCGGCCGTAGGAGCGGCTGCCATCGGCCCGCTGACGATTGAGCCGTCGCAGCGCACAATCGAGATCGGATACTTCGCGGTGCACCACGGACCGGGCGAGCCGCCCCGGTTCCAGCACCGTCTCTTCGGGACGGACGCCGACTGGAGCGCGCAGACCAGTGCACGCTCGGTGCTCTATGCCGGCCTCGCGCCCGGCCGTTACCGGTTCGGAGTGCGCGCCGTCGAAGCGGGCGACGGGACGACGTCGAACCCGGCAACGGTCGAGTTCCGCGTCCTTGCACCGGTGTGGCTGCGAGGTTGGTTCGTCGCACTCACGGTCGCCGCGGCCGCAGGGCTCGTGTACGGTGCGCACCGGCTGCGAATGGCGCGCGTCGTCGCCATCGAACGCGTCCGCACGCGCATCGCCACCGACCTCCACGACGAGATCGGATCGAGCCTCTCCCAGATCTCGGTTCTGAGCCAAGTCGCCGAGCGCGATGCGGTGCGAGCGTCGGGATCCGCGCCGCGTGCTCTCTTCCGCATCGCGGAGCTGGCGCGCGGGGTGACGGAGTCGGTGGGAGAGACGGTCTGGGCCATCAGTCCCCGCGAGGACCGACTGTCCGACCTCGTTCACCGGATGCGGCGTTTCGCGCTCGACCTGTTCGCCGACGGCGGAGTCGAGATCGCGCTCGAGCTTCCGTCGCGAGATTCGGCGGAGCGCCTCGACCCAGAGGTCCGGCGCACGCTCTATCTCGTGTTCAAGGAGGCCCTGCACAACGCGCGGAAGCACGCGGGCGCGCGCCGAGTCGACGTCTCCTTGCGCCGCAAGGGCAGTGGCCTCGAGCTTCGCGTCGTGGATGACGGCAGGGGATTCGATGCGTCGGCGACGTCGAAGGGGCACGGTCTCGACGGGATGCGCCGCCGCGCTGAAGCAATCGGCGGGCATTTCGAGGTGCTGGCCGGACCGGACGGCGGCACCACGATCGCCTTCCACGCTCCGGTCGGAGCGAGAAGCCTGTTCCGGAGGATAGTGGGCCGCCCGGGCGGTGGGGCGTAGGATTCGAGGCCGATGCAAGACTCATCCAAGCGTCCGATCCAGGTGGGGATCATCGAAGACCAGGGCGAGCTGCGCGAAGGGATCGCCGCGCTGATCGCCGATGCCCCCGGGTTCGCGTGCGCCGGCACTTGGGCTTCGATGGAGGAAGCTCTGCCCGCCATCGGGGCCGCGCGGCCTCAGGTCCTGCTCGTCGATCTTGGCCTACCGGGGATGGACGGGATCGAAGGGATTCGCCGGCTCAAGGTGAAGTTCCCGGAGCTCCTGTCGGTGGTGCTGACCGTCTACGAGGACGACGACCGGATCTTCGAAGCGCTATGTGCTGGGGCGTGCGGCTACCTCTTGAAGACCACTCTCGCTCCGGCGCTATTAGCGGGGCTCGAGGAAGCGATCGCCGGGGGCGCGCCGATGTCGCCGCGCATCGCGCGCAAGGTCGTCGGCCTGTTCGCCCAGGCCGAGAACGCCCGCGAGGCCGACGAGCGGCTGACCCCCCACGAGGTCCGGGTGCTGCGCCTGATGACCGAGGGTCACAGCTACAAGTCGGCCGCCGCCGAGCTGGGCGTGAGCCGCTCGACGATCGCATTCCACGTCCGGAAGATCTACGACAAGCTCCAGGTCGAAGGGCGCTCCGAGGCCGTCGCCAAGGCGTTTCGCGGCCGGCTCATTCGCTGAACCCAGGCCCGTCCCTGTACTAAAGGACAGTGCCCCTACCTAACGTTCGCGGGTATTCCTGTGCGTAGGAGGCCCGCGTGATCGAAGAATCATCTCCAGACAAACGCAGGTCATCGGGAGGGGGAGCGATGAATCGGTTTCCATCACGTCCGGATGGGAAGGCGCTGCGCCGCGCTTCGCTTTTGGCGTGCGGTCTGATCGCGGTAGCCGCGGCGGCGGTTCCGGCGCGAGGGCAGTGCACTCCGGAAGAGGTCTCCAAGCTCATCGCGTCCGACGGGGCGGCCTTCGACAACGCCGGCGCCTCGGTCGCGGTCTCGGGTGATACGGCTGTCGTCGGATCGCCGTACGACACGCTCGCTGCGGGGCCGGGCGGCTCCAACGGTCAGGGCTCGGCCACCGTCTTCATCCGGGTCGCGGGCGTTTGGATCCAGCAGGCCAAGCTCTCCGCCTCTGACGCGGCGGCGGGCGACAGCTTCGGCTCTTCAGTCGCGGTCTCGGGAGACACGGCGGTGGTCGGGTCGGTCTACGACACGCACGCGGGGGGCTTCTTGGCAGGATCGGCGTACGTCTTCGTCCGCACCGGCGGCGTCTGGACCGAACAGGCCAAGCTGACCGCCTCCGACGCGGAGCCCGTGGACGGATTCGGCGTTTCGGTCGCGCTGTCGGGCGACACGACCGTCGTCGGGTCGGAATCGAGCAACCTGGCAGGCGCGCAGAACGTCGGCGCAGCCTATGTATTCGTCCGCACCGGCGGGGTGTGGTCTCAGCAGGTCCGACTGACGGCCTCAGACGCGGGGCAAAACGACCGGTTCGGCTTTTCGGTCGCGGTCTCGGGCGACACCGCGGTGGTCGGGGCGGAAGAGGACGACCACGTGGATGGGAGCAATCTGGATGAAGGCTCGGCTTACGTCTTCACCCGGAGCGGCACCGCGTGGACCCAGCAGGCCAAGCTGACCGCCTCCGATGCGGCAGAGGGCGACCTGTTCGGCGTCTCGGTCGCGCTCTCGGGCGACACGGCGGTGGTCGGATCGCAGTACGACGACCACGCGGGCGGGGCCGGAGCCGGCTCGGCTTACGTCTTCACCCGCAGCGGTACGGCATGGACTGCGCAGGCCAAGCTGACTGCCTCGGACGCGGCGGCGTCCGACAACTTCGGTTACTCAGTCGCGCTCTCGGGAGACAAGGCCGTGG
>CAZUGP010000029.1:0-4591 GCA_964619965.1 uncultured Acidobacteriota bacterium | reverse complement strand
GCTCAGACGCTCAACGTACCGAAGCGTACGCCTCGCTCTTCGCTCGCTGCGGCCTTGCTGAACGGCCTTTTTGAGCATCCTGCAAGACTGTTCTCCTGTTGTGCCACATGTGAGTATCGTCGAAGTTCTAGCCTGCCACATAGTTTTTCCGCCCCCTGCTAGTGTCACCACGCGCAAGTACCGTCCAAGTTCTGGGATCATAATCCAATGCCGGATCCGCCCATCCGGCTGCACCTCACGGTGAGCCGGCTGTCGCAGGGCGTGCTCGCACCATTCACGCTTGATATACGGGCGCTTGCGCAAAATTTGCTCTTCGAAATAGCGAGTCGTCTTCACGGTTCTCCTTGAGTCACAAAAGCGAAAATGAAAGGAGAGCATTCACGAAGATGGGCGCATTCTACACAGATTGGCGAGATGAGGGAATACAGCGGGCAGCGGCGCCGCCAATGATGAGGTACAAGCAGTTCAGCAATTGGCCGGTCTTGTACATTTGATCTATCTGGTTTGTCTGGTTTTTTGGTTGATCGAAACTAACCAGATGAACCAAATCAACCAGTTAAACAAAACAGACCAGACAGACCAGATAGACCAACCAGCCAGACCAGATCCCCGCCACGGTCACCAAAGGGTGACCCTATCTCGTTCCCCTGGATGGGCCTTTCGATCCTATACCTCTAATGAGGTATAGCCTTGCCCTGTGTCAAGACGCTATCGTTTGCCCACATCGGTGACAGTTTGTCCTCATTTGCTCACCATACAGGACAACATCATAAAAAAGCGTTTGAGTCAGGGAGAAAAGAACGATGGCTATTGCTAAGCGTCGAGGGAGACTCGTTGGGGTGATTCATCTACTCCTGCTGCTTGCCACATTTGTTGCCCTATTGCCCGAACGGTGTCTCGCAGCTGAATTCCTCGTGCGGACTGCCGCTGAAGTTTCTCTTGCACTTCTGAAGGCGTCGCCGGGAGATACCATTCTTCTGAATGACGGTGTCTGGACCGATCAGTACATTCGTTTCGAGGGCAATGGAACAGAACAAGCACCTCTCGTGCTGCGAGCACAAACCCCGGGCCGAGTGGTACTGACGGGCAATTCTCGGTTAGATATTTCCGGACGTTGGCTGGTTGTCGATGGACTCCGGTTCGAAGACGGTGCGCTGGGAAGCGGGCAGCATGTGATTCGCTTTACCGGAAGGAAAGGCGACGCTGCCAATAGCCGACTCACGAACGTGGCGATCGTCAATTACAACCCGATAGACCCTAGCACACGCTACTTTTGGGTGTCGCTTTTCGGTCAGCATAATCGCGTGGATCATAGCCGTTTTGAGGGACAGAACCATTCCGGCGTGACGGTCGTGGTGTGGCGAAAGCCGGACGTACGGGATGGCCACATCATTGACTATAACCATTTTCTGAATCGCCCCCTGGGCGACGGGAATGGATTTGAGACAATCCAAATCGGGGGGTCTGCCACCGCGTCATCTAACTCCGGAACCGTGGTTCAATCGAACCTGTTTGAGCGGACCAACGGTGAAATAGAAATTATCTCGGTGAAGTCCGGCGGGAACGACATTCGTTTTAATACCTTCCGTCAGGCTGCTGGTTCCGTGACCTTGCGCCATGGAGACGGGAACCGGGTCACAGGGAATTTCTTTCTTGGGGATCATGTCGTCGGCAGTGGTGGGATTCGGGTCATGGGCAGCAACCACGTGATTGCCAATAACTATCTCCAGGACCTTACAGGGGCTATGGGGGGCGCCATCGCGTTTTCTTGTGGGCAGCCTAATGCAGGGCCTGCCGACAATGCACCGGTCAAGAACGTGACGATTGCGTATAACACAGTGATATACAATTCCGTGGCGGCCTTCAACCTTGATGCAAACTGTGGCACGCTAGGTCGTACAGAGCGACCCCAAGACCTTCAGTTTCTGAATAACCTCGTTGCCGGGAATGATAGTCCCTTCTTTGATGGAGAGGCAGGTGAGGGGTTGGTCCTAGCCGGCAATCTGTTTTTCGGCAAAAAGAGGCGAGGGTTCCGCCCAGGAGAAATTCGGGTTACAGATCCCATGCTCGCACTCGCCCCTGATAACCTTTGGCGGCCGGATGCGGACACCCCTAGCCCTGCCATCAATGCTGGAGCCGTGACGGGTATTTTCTTGCCTGATATGGATGGACAGCAAAGAGATTGCGAGCCTGATATAGGCGCTGATGAATTTTCCCTCGCCCCCATTGTGCACAAGCCGCTCAGTGCGCGTGATGTCGGACCTGCTTGGAATAAATGAGTCTGTCTGGTCTTTCTCGTTGATCTCGTTTGTCTGGTCTGTCTGGTTTTTTTGGTTGAACGAAACTAACCAGACGATCTAAATCAACCAGATAAACAAAACAAACCAGATAGACCAGATAGACGGCAAGGTCCTTCATCCCTTGACGCCGATGTAGGCGATCTCAGCCGCGTGCTGTGGAAATTTCTGACCCAACCGGTCCAGCCCTTCACTGACGCCGGGCGGTAACAGCGCAAGTACCCGCGCCATCTGTACGTGCGTAAAGGGCTTGAACATGTACCCCTCGAACTGCAGATTGCGCAGTCCGCCCTCTTCCAGCAATCTGCGCAGGCTTTGCGGATCGAACACTATGTTCTGGCGGAAGCGCAGATTGCGGGTGCTGAGCGTCTGGGGGGTCGGTATCAGCCCCATCTCGACCGCGAGCAGGCGATGAAACGACAGTGCATTGGGTGTGGTCACCAGAACATGTGCTCCTGGTGCCGCGGAAGCCAGCGACATGCGCAACAATTGTGCAGGGTCTTTGACGTCCTGCAGTACCCCCGAAAGCAGTACGACGTCGAATTGGCCAAGCTCGCGCACAGCCTTACCCACTGCCGGATCCTCGCAATAGCCTTCGATCACGAGCAATCGTGGCTCAGTCGCTGCGCGGGCTCTCGCCTTCTGCGCGAGCATTGATGCCGGCTCAATCACCACCCATCGCTCGAAGTCCAGCCCGGAATGAATTGCCGCGTCAAGGAACAGATCGAGGCCACAACCTACTTCTAGAATGCGCCGAGATTTTACGCGCAGGAGATGCCGGAGCTGGCAACCGAAGCGCGCACGAACACACTCTGCCTCAAATCCGTAGTCTGATTCCAAGGCCTTGGCGTAATCCTCGGCATCGTCGCCGGTCTTAAATGGGATAGGCTGTTCACTGTCCATATGCATTGCCACCGACAGAGTAGAAAGGATCGCCGGCCCGATAGGGGGCTCCTGGTCTATTTATACGGAGGCGTTATAGCACAACGATTCGACGCTCTATTCCAGTGCGGCAGTCAGCCAGCGCAGACCTTGCTCGAAGGCACGAATGTCTACTTCGAACGGCTGGTGAATTGGACCCCACAATTGGTTGCGTGGGTCGTTTCTGCCGAAAATCCACCGTTGAGGAAATCCCAAGACGCCACAAAGATCTGGATAGACTGGAAAGGCTTCGGCGTGGCCACATAGCCCAAGGACACGCGTATCCTCGGCCGCTACCATTAGGTTTGTCAGATTCGCTCCGGCGACGCCTGCAATGCCTGCAGCACCAGCACAGAGGCGAATTTGGTCGATCAAGGGAAGATCCTCTGGCGCCACCGTAGCAAGCCCGTAATCTCGAGCTAGCCCTTCTACCGCATCGAGGTTGGTCAAAGCACGCCTTGAATGATTGCGCCTTGAAAGCCAGACGAAACGTTTGGACGTGCTATCCACAGGACTGACATCTGCAGCCTGCCAAAGCCGGTGTCTTAACGACTTAAGCAGAGACGGCGACGCGAACTCAAGTGAGGACACCACAAGCACATTGTCTAGTAGCACAGAGTCATCGTAGCAGTAGGTCACTATTTGGTCAGGGCTGATTCCTAACAGATCGAGTGACTGCCTCATCCAGACTGTCAATTCGGCAGGTAACAGCAGCCGTCTCTCCTCTAGCATCCCCTGTTCTACTGCAAGGTTAATCCGGGGAAGGATCAGGATCATCCAATGGTAAAAGTTGCGATATACGATCGCATCCATGTTAGCCAGAACGAGTACGGGCTCGCAAATGTGTCGAAGCCGCCTCTGTTCACGCACCAGACGACAGCCACCATGTGCTGAATTGAGCAGGATCCAGTTGGCTTCCGGATAGCCGAAGTAATCCCGACTGTGCCATGGATGAGGGCGCAGGATTGTGCCGTGATGGCCTATGAGCAGCTCGGAATCTCGCACAGTCAATCCGTTAGCTGACACGGTAAACAGGGTCGTGGGCATTACCCTATGTTGCGCGGAATGCATGGTGTCGGGATTGGTACAGTAATCAAAGCGACACTGAAGACCAGGATCATGTAACAAGACTGTGGGGTGCAGATGCTCAGCTTCGCACCAGCGATCGAAGGGTAACGTGCGGTGCAGGTCGGATCGCGTGTGATCAGCTTGATCTACCCATGATAAGGCCGCATCGAGGTCACCGCGCTCCAGGGCGCATCGTTCCAGCATCCTGGCGATAAAACGCTTGCCGATACCGCGCTCATATATTTTCATGAGCAGCGGTTGGGCTAAGGCAATCGATCCCATTTTGAGATGGCACTCGGTGTAGG
>CAZUGP010000028.1:0-5574 GCA_964619965.1 uncultured Acidobacteriota bacterium | reverse complement strand
GCACCCGGGCGGCGAAGGCAAGGTGCCAAACCTGCGGGGGCTCCTCGTGCGAAAGAAATACAAGGACGCCGCCGACCTCACGCTCGCGCTCCAGAACGGCGAAGAGCTCGGCTACGAGGACCTCTCGAGCGGCGGCATGGGCGCGATCCAGACGAACCTGGCGAAGCTCCCCGAGTCCGACGTGCGCGCGATCGCCGAGTACCTGCTCAGCCTGCAGTAGCCAAAGCCCGCGGGGCGTGGAAAAGCTGTGGATACTCTCTTCAGGACGAGTTTGGTCGTCCTGGCGCGAAGCCCACGAGCGCTGGCGTCGGCTCGGGCTTAGAATCGCTGCCGATGAATCCCACCGTCCTCGTCTCGCTCGTACTGTCGACGGCTCCTGCCGCGGGTGCGTTCGCTGCCGACCAGGTCCGGACAGCGAGCGGCGTCGTCCAGGCCGCGGCGGACACGACACCGGGCGTCCGCACCTTCAAGGGAATCCCGTTCGCGCAGCCGCCTGTGGGCGAGCTGCGCTGGAAGGCGCCGCAGCCGGCCCGGCCGTGGGCGACCGTGCGGGTGGCCGACACGTTCGGGCCGCGCTGCATGCAGCGCTCCGTCTTCTCGGACATGGTGTTCCGCGGCCGCGGCATGAGCGAGGACTGTCTCTACCTGAACGTCTGGACCAAGGCGCGTTCGGAAAAGGAGCGCCTGCCGGTGCTGGTCTACTTCTACGGCGGCGGGTTCTTCGCGGGAGACGGGTCGGAGCCGCGCTACGACGGCGCCAGCATGGCGGCGCGCGGCATCGTTGCGGTCACGGTCAACTACAGGCTCGGCGTGTTCGGGTTCCTGGCGCACGCCGAGCTCAGCCAGGAGGCCCCCTACCATGCGTCCGGCAACTACGGACTCCTCGACCAGAGCGCCGCCCTGGCCTGGGTCCACCAGAACATCGCCGCGTTCGGCGGCGACCCGAAGCGGGTGACGGTCGCCGGCGAGTCCGCCGGGTCGAGCTCGGTCTCCGGCCAGGTCGTCTCGCCGCTGTCGAAGCACCTGATTGCCGGCGCCATCCTGGAGAGCGGCTCGCTCATCGGCACGCTCTCGGCTCTGCCACTGGCGGACGTCGAGCGCGACGGGGCCAGGTTCGCTGCGACCGCCGGTGCCGCCTCCCTCGCGGCTCTGCGCGCGATGACGGCTGAGCAGATGCTCGAGGCCACGGGCAAGCCCGGCGTGCCACGCTTCCGGCCCGCGCTCGACGGCTACTTCCTGCCGAAGCCCGTCCACGCCATCCTGGAGGCGGGCGAGCAGGCCCGCGTTCCGCTGCTCGGAGGATCGAACTCCGAGGAGATGCCCGCTCGCGCGCTGCTGCGGCAGGACGAGCCGACGCCGGAGAACTACGCCAAGGCCGTGCGCGAGCTTTACGGCGAGAAGGCCGACGACGCGCTGAAGCTCTACCCGGGTTCCACGCGCGAACAGGTCCTGGATTCGGCGACGGCTCTTGCCAGCGACCGCTTCATCGGCTTCAGCACCTGGCGCTTCACGGAAGGGCACGCGAGGACCGCGGGCCAGCCGGCTTATCGCTACTTCTATGCCCACCCGCGCCCGAAGTTCCTCGGCGGCTACCCTGAAGCACCGGCGGGTGAAGCGCCAGCCGCAGCCCCTCCACCTCCCCCACGCGGCGCCGAGCATTCCGCCGAGATCGAGTACGCGATGGGGAACCTGGCGACGAACCCGCACTTCGAGTGGGGGCCGGCCGACTACGAGCTCTCCGAGGTCGTGCAGGGGTACTTCGCGAACTTCATCAAGACCGGGAACCCGAACGGGCCGGGCTTGCCGAGGTGGCCGGCCTACGCCGAAAGCGACGGGTTCCGGGTCATGCGCCTCGACGTTGCGTCCCGCGCGGAGCCCGAGACGACGCGCCCGCGCTACCTGTTCCTGGATCCGTTCTTCGTGACCAAGCCGTAGGGTTCTCGTGCCATGCGTCGGGGCTGGCGGCGACCGGCCGAGGCGGGCGTCCGGAGCCGCGATAGGATGGCTCGCATGAACTGGACGATGGCAGGGGCGCTGTGGGGGCTGCTGGGCGTGGGGCTCGGGGCCTTCGGCGCGCACGGGCTCAAGGCGGTGGCGAGCGAGCAGGGCCTCGCGTGGTGGGAGACCGCGGCGCGCTATCAGCTCTTCCACGCGGTGGCCCTCGTCCTGCTCGGGCTGCTCCAACACCACCGGCCCGGCGGGGACGCTTCCGGCTGGTCGTTCCTCGTCGGAAGCGCCGTCTTCAGCGGCACGCTCTACGCGATGGCGCTCGGCGCGCCGCGGTGGCTGGGCGCGGTCACCCCGATTGGGGGCCTCGGAATGATGCTCGGCTGGCTGCTGCTCGCGCTCCACGCCCGGGGCTAGGGCCGCTACCAGTCCACGACCGAGCCGTCGTCCGCGTCGTAGGTCTCGGGGTTCTTCCAGTCGTGGTCGATCTTGTCGGCGAGCGCATTCTCGTCGAGCTCGATGCCCAGGCCGGGGCCGGTGGGGATGTCCACGTAGCCCCCGCGCACCGTGAACGGCTGCTTCAGGTAGCCCTCGCCGAGAGTGACCTGCTCCTGACACAGGAAGTTGGGAATCGACGCCGCAAGCTGGATCCCCGCCGCGAGCGAGATGGCTCCGAGCGGGTTGTGGGGGGCGATGGTCGCGTAGTGGGCCTCGGCCATGCCGGCGATGAGCCGGCACTCGGTGATCCCGCCGGCATGGCACAGGTCGGGCTGGAGGATGACCGCCGCCTTCTTCTCCAGGACCTCGCGAAAGCCCCACTTGGTGAAGATGCGCTCGCCGGTGGCGATGGGCAGGTGGGTGCCGCGCGCGATGTCGACCATGGCCTCCACGTTCTGGCACTGAACGGGCTCCTCCACGAACATCGGCTGGTGGGGCTCGAGGGCCTTCACCAGCAGCTTGGCGGTGGCGGGGCTGATGGCACCGTGAAAGTCGATGCCGATGTCGGCGTCTGGCCCCGCCGCTGCCCGCAGCTCGGCGAACTTTTCCGCCACGTTCTGCACGTACGCGGGCGACTCGACGTAGCGCGCCCAACGGTCGTCCAGGCGGGCGGGGCTGGTCTTGAAGGCCGTGAACCCTTCAGCCTTCCTCTGCCGCACCGCCTCCACCGTGCGCGCATGCGCGTACACGCGCACTCTCTGGCGTGTCGGCCCGCCTAGCAACTCGTAGACTGGCACCCCCAGCGCCTTGCCCTTGATGTCCCACAGGGCCTGGTCGATGCCGGAGAGCGCGCTCGTGAGGATGGGCCCGCCCCGGTAGAAGGCGTGCCGATAGATCGCCTGCCAGTGATGCACCACGGCTCGCGGGTCCTTGCCGAGCAGGTAGGGAGCGATCTCCTCGATCGCCTGCTTGCAGGTGAGGGCGCGCCCCTCGAGCACGGGCTCCCCCAGGCCCACGATCCCCGCATCGGTGTGGACCTTGAGGAAGAGCGAGCGCGGCTTGACCAGGAAGGTCTCGAGCTTCGTGACCTTGAGGCGCCCCCCTACCCGGTCGTCCCCCGGAGCGGACGGGTCGCCGCGAAGCGGTCCCACTCCGAAGCTTCCCACCCCCAGGGCGCCGAACGCCCCCCGCAGCATGTCCCGTCGGAAGATCGAATCGTTCATGGGCTCCTCGCGAGCTGTTTCTACCTCGGCTCAGGTCCCCGGCCGCTCCGCTTCGTCGAGCGCGCGGTCCAGAAGGTCGGAGACTCCAAGCTCGACGGCACCCCCACGCAGGACGGCCGGTCCCGGGACACGAACACGTCGACCTTCAGCATCGTGTCGAGGTGAATGACGCTGAAAGACGCCCTGCGCGCCACCGCGTCGCGGATGCGTTCCTCGGGCACGTAGTACGTGTCCCGCAGCGCGGCCACGAGCGGCGCGACGTGGGCGGGACCCAGCTCAGCCACCACGTCGCCGTCGACGCTGGCGCGTGCCACGCCGTGTGCGGAGCTCGCAATCGACCCGCCCACGAAGTGTCGGACACCCAGGCCGCCGAGCACCTGAAGCACGGGGCGCAGGGCGGCGAGAAGGTCGGGATCGCTCATGGCCTCCGCGAGGCCAGATGGGCGCGCAGCTCTTCGGCGAGATCGGCCCCGTAGTGCAGGGCCACGAAGCGGAGCCCGACGTCCCTGGGGGACGCGCCCTCGAGCCCCCGGGCGAGCCCATCGCGGGAGAGACTCATCACGCTCCGGCTGAGCGAGAGTGCCAGGCGAAGTCTCCGAGCCGGCCCGGCGCTGCGCATCAGCTCGAAGTGAACGCGCTCGGTCTCGGGGTCGGTATCGCTCAGCCCGTGTCCCACCACGGCATTCTATGCCCCGCCCAGGCCATCCAGAGCGTCCAGCACGCCGCGAATCCGCTCGACGAGGAAGTGCAAGAGCGCCGATTCCGGGTCGGTATCACTTCGATGTTCTGGGGCGCGGTCGCTCGTGCGCGTCGCCGGCCGCGAGGGACAAGCTGCTCCGAAGTCTATCGCAGCGGGTTGATGCGATCGACGCCCGCGAAGCGTTCGAAATCCCCGTCCGTCGAGCAGACCGAAGCCCCGAGCTCGAGGGCCACGGCGGCCAAGTGGGCGTCCGAGGTGAGGTTGCCAGCCGTACCCGAATCACGGAGCAGCTTGCTCAGTATCGTCCAGTGGCCCTCGCCGGGACTCACGGCACGGACGTAGGGCTGTGCCAGCCACTCGTCGACGAACGCCATCGCGCGCTGCGGCGGCAAGGGGTTCCTCAGGATCCCGGAACGCGTGGTGAGGCGCAGGAACGCCAGGATCACGATCCAGGCGAGGCCGATGGGCGTCGTCCCGGACAGCGCGTCCTCCAGCCACCGGCGCGCGGCCTGGTGATGAGGCGAGTCGGTGTCGATTGCGTAGATCAGGACGTTGGCGTCGACGAGGGTCACTTGCGCAGCTCGAGCTTGCGAGCGATCGCCTCGTCCTCGATCGCCTCGGCGAGCCTCAAGGCCTTGTCCAGGTCGACCCCGGGGACGACACCCCCGAGGGACACGGGAGTCAGCCGATAGCGGCGCGCGGCCGGCCTCTTGCGGGCCGCGAGGCCGACTCGCAGCGTCTCATTGACGATGCCCTTCAGGGGCCGCCCGCTGCGGCGTGCTTCCTCTCTCAGAGCGAGAGCTAGGTCCTTGTCCAGGGTCAGGGTCGTACGCACCCTGGCATCATAGCATCAAATCTGATACACCAAAGCGTCATCGCCCCGAGCTTCCAGCATCTCCAGCCCGCCCGCGCCGATCGCGGCGGCGATCCGGTATTGGGCCAGCGTGCGGCCGATCATCGACCGCTCGCTGCAGCGGGCGGCAGCTCCAGCCTCGAAAGCAGCGTGGCGAATCGCGGGTCCGCGCGGAGCGGATCGAAGCCGGGCAACCCCGTGAAGTAGAGGAAGGCCTGGTACTCATCCTCTGCCCGCGCGAGCACCTCGAAGGCCGCGCCCTTCTCCCCGAGCGCGCCGAGCAGCCAGCCCTCGGAGACGATCGCAGGGGCGGGCACCGGGCGCGCGCGCAGCTCCTCGAGGAGCGTCCGGGCCTCGTCCTTGCGGCCTGCGGTCGCGATTGCCCAACCCTGGAGACCGAGGAAGAAGGCCGT
>CAZUGP010000027.1:0-21297 GCA_964619965.1 uncultured Acidobacteriota bacterium | reverse complement strand
TCTGAGCGACACGTCCTTCGTTCTCGTTCAATCCTCAGGCGAAGAGCCGAACCCCGCAGGACTCGAGCCGGCGTATGAGCGCGTCGCCTTTCGGACGTTCGGCCCTCGCCGCCGCATGGCGCTCTGGCGGAGACTCTGACGGGAGTGTCCTCCCGTCAGAGTCTCAGGCGATCGTCACGTCCTTGGAGAGATAGACGTCCTGAACGGCGTTCAGGAGCTTCGCCCCTTCCGCGAGCTTGCGCTGGAACGCCTTGCGCCCCGAGATCAGCCCCATGCCTCCGGCCCGTTTGTTGACGACCGCGGTCGTGACCGCCTCGGCGAAGTCGTTGGCGCCCGAAGCGCCGCCGGAGTTGATCAGCCCCGCGCGCCCCATGAAGCAGTTCGCGACCTGGTAGCGGCAGAGGTCGATCGGGTGATCGCTCGAAAGCTCGGTGTACATCCGATCGTCCAGCTTGCCGTACGTGGAGCCGCCCGTTCCCATCGCTTTGAAGCCGCCGTTGTTCTCGGGGATCTTCTGCTTGATGATGTCCGCCTGAATCGTCACGCCCAGGTGGTTCGCTTGGCCCGTGAGATCCGCGGACACGTGGTAGTCCTTGTCCGCCTTGAATGCCGGGTTGCGCAGGTAGCACCAGAGCACGGTCGCCATTCCCATCTCGTGCGCGGCGTGAAACGCCTGCGCGACCTCGACGATCTGCCGCCCGCTTGCATCCGATCCGAAGTAGATGGTCGCGCCGACGGCGGCGGCGCCCATGTCGGCGGCTTCCTTCACCGTCCCGAACGGGATCTGGTCGGCCTTGTTCGGGTAGGTGAGGAGCTCGTTGTGGTTCATTTTCACGAGAAACGGAATCTTGTGCGCGTATCGACGCGCGACCATCCCGAGGCCGCCGAAGGTCGACGCGACCGCATTGCAGCCGCCTTCGATCGCGAGCTTCACGATGTTCTCGGGGTCGAAGTAGTCGGGGTTCTTGGCGAAGGATGCGCCCGCCGAGTGCTCTATCCCCTGATCGACCGGGAGGATCGACAGGTAGCCCGTTCCCGATAGGCGTCCGGTCTGGAAGAGCCGCTGGAGATTCGCAAGCACGCGGTTGTTGCGGTCGGATGGCGCAAAGATCCGGTCGACGAAGTCCGGACCCGGGAGGTGAAGCCGGTCCTTCCCGATCTTGGGAGCCGCGAACCCCAGGTAGTAATCGGCCTTGTCGCCCAACGCTTTCTGAATGGCGGAGTCCATGTTGGGGTCGCTCCTTAGCTGAGGACATCATTCTAGCAGGGGGCTCAGCGCTGGATCCTCGAAGCCGCCTCCGGATCGAGCAGGAATGTGACGGGGGCGTCTCCCATCGTCGCGAGCGCGACGGGAAGCTCCGATTCCTCGTTCATCAGGACGTCCTCTACGGCTTCGGCCTTGGCCTGTCCGGTCGCGAACACCACGATGCGCCGTGCCGCCGTCAGCGTCCTGAGCGTCAGGGTCATGCGTCTTACGGGGGGCTTGGGAGCGTTGTCCAGGACGGCGACGTCGCGATCCCAGGTGCGTAACAGACGGTGGCCCGGAAAGAGCGAGGCGACGTGGCCGTCTGCGCCCATCCCGAGAAGAACCACATCGATCCTCGCCCGGCTGCCGAGATGTTCGCCGAGGAGCCGCGAGTACGCCGCGGCGGCCTCGGACGGATCGGGGTCCTCGCCGCGCATGCGGTGGATGCGATCGCCCGAGATAGGTACACCGTGGAGCCATGCGGAACGGGCGACGCGGAAATTAGAGTCGGCGGCGTCGGGCGGAACCATGCGCTCGTCGACCCAGAACACCGCGATTTTCGCCCAGTCGATTGCCGCGGGAATCAGGGCGGGGAGTAGCATCTCGGCGGCGGAGCCGCCGGGTATCGCCATCGAGAAAGACCCTCGATCCGCGATCGCGCGGCGCGAGGCCTCCTCGACGAGCCGCACGAATCCTAAGGCGAGCTCTCGAACGTCATGGATCGTTACTTCGGCGGTCATCGCGGGGTTGAGGCTAACATGGCCCCCATCTCGTTCATCGGAGGAGGTGTTCACTCATGCAACTCGGGATCATAGGTCTGGGCCGGATGGGTGGAAACATGGCACGCCGCCTCGTGCGCGGCGGACACGGCTGCGTCGTCTACAACCGCTCGAGGGGGCCCGTCGACGAGCTCGTGAAGGACGGTGCGCAAGGAACCACCGACCTCGCCGCCTTCGTGTCGATGCTCAAGGCGCCGCGGGCCGTATGGTTGATGGTTCCTGCGGCCGCCGTTGATCGCGTCCTCAGCGACCTCACACCTCTGCTGGAAAAGGACGACATCGTCATCGACGGTGGGAACTCGTACTACCGGGACGACATCGCGCGAGCGAGCAAGCTCGGCGCGAAGGGGCTTCGTTACGTCGACTGCGGGACGTCGGGAGGCGTCTTCGGCCTGGAGCGAGGCTACTGTCTGATGATCGGCGGCGAGGCGGAGACGGTGAAACGCCTCGACCCCATCTTCGCGACGCTCGCCCCGGGGATCGGATCGATCCCGGCGACTCCAGGGCGTTCCGACTCGGGCGGAACGGCGGAGCGCGGGTATCTCCACTGCGGGCCGCACGGCGCCGGCCACTTCGTGAAGATGGTCCACAACGGCATCGAGTACGGGATGATGGCCGCGTATGCCGAGGGGTTGAACATCCTCCGGCACGCGAACGTGGGGAAGGCCGGGGGGGAGATCGACGCCGAGACGACGCCGCTTCGGAACCCCGAGTACTACCAGTACGACTTCAACCTCGCGGACGTGACCGAGGTGTGGCGGCGGGGCAGCGTCGTGTCCTCGTGGCTCCTCGACCTGACGGCCCAGGCGCTGGCCGGAAGCCCGGAGCTTGCGGAGTTCTCGGGACGCGTGTCGGACTCGGGAGAGGGGCGGTGGACGATCCTCGCCGCGGTGGATGAAGGCGTTCCTGCGCACGTGCTGACGGCGTCGCTGTACGAGCGATTCGACTCGCGCGGCGAGGCGGAGTTCCAGAACCGTGTGCTCTCGGCGATGCGTTTCGCCTTCGGCGGTCACTTGGAGAAGAAGTAGGGGAGTGTCCCCTACGACGGGTCATGAGTGAAATCCCCGACGGCATAGAGCCCGCCGCGATCCCGGAGCCCTTGGACGCGGCGGCGGGAATCGTGTTGCGTCGTCGCGGCGACGGTGGTTTCGACGTTCTGCTCGGCCGTCGCGCGCGACACGCGCGCTTCATGCCCGGCAACCTCGCCTTCCCCGGCGGCAAGCTCGACCTGAACGACAAGCCGGAGCGATCGGGCGCCTTCGAGCGGTGCGCCTCGCGCGAGCTCAAAGAAGAGGCGGGGCTCGACATCCCGCCCGCCGCCTGGCAAGCGGCGGGAGAGCGCACGACGCCTCCGCTGTACGCCGTGCGATTCCGCACCCTCTTTTTCGTCGCGGAGCTCCCGCGCGGCGCCGCGCTTCCCGCCGCAGTCCCGTCGCCTGAAGAGATCGAATCGCTGGCCTTCGCGGAGCCGTCCACGGTGCTTGCAGATTGGGAGTCAGGCCTCAGCCTCGTGCCGCCGCCCCTCCTTCCGATCCTGCGGCTGATGAGAACCAGACGCGAGGCGAACGTCGCGGAGCTCGCGGCGGCCATCGCCGCCGTCAACGCGGCGGAGGATCCGAGCCCGCAGATCGAGTTCATTCCCGAAATCTGGGTGCTTCCGGTGAGGACCCGCACGCTCCCTCCGGCCTCGTGCACCAACGTCTGGATGCCGGGAGGGCGCCGTTTCGTCGTGATCGACCCGGGAAGCGGCGAGCCCGGAGAAAACGCTCGCCTCCTCGCGGTCGTTGCAAGACGCGTCGCACGAGGCGACGCCGTCCACGCGATCGTGCTGACGCACCATCATCGCGACCATGTCGCAGGCGTGGGCACGATCGCCTCCGCCCTAGGGGTCCCCGTGTTCGCCCATGCGCAGACGCTGGCGAGGATTCCCGCGCTGCCCGGGGGCGTCGCCACGCGCAGCGTGGGAGACGGCGACACGCTCGATCTCGACGGCACGACGCTGCGCGCCCTGCACACGCCCGGCCACGCCCCCGGCCATCTCGCCTTCTTCGATGCCCCGCGGCGCGTGCTCATCGCCGGCGATCTCGTCAGCGGCCTCTCGACGATTCTCGTGGGAGGCGCCGACGGGGACATGGACGCGTATCTCGATTCTCTTCGGGTTGTCGCCGCCCTCGATCCGAAAACGGTGCTTCCCTCGCACGGGCCGCCGCTTCCGGGCAAGGCGCTCGCTGCGACGATCGCGCATCGCGCGGACCGCGAGGCCCGGATCGTCGCGGCGTTCGTGGACGGTGCGCCGCGCAACCTCGCGGCGATCGCGGCCATAGCCTACGCAGGGACAAAGGACGCCCCCACGTTCTTGCGGGAATTGCAGGCGCGCGCCCACCTGGACCGACTCGTGCGACTAGGCCGCGTCGAAAAAGCGGCGGACGATTACCGGTTGAAAGGGTGACTGTCCCCTATTTTTCTGACAAAGCGGTATCCGGGGAGCTTTGTCAGAAAAAAGGGGACAGTCACCCTGTGTTGCGTCAGGGCGCCGCGGGCATCGACGGCATTCCGGGGACTTCGATCGCGTCGTAGCTCGGGCGCGCGAAGGCTTCGGGGGCCTTGTCGAACGTCTCCTTGCCCGCCGCGTCGAAGAAGACGTACATGCGGCCCGCGAACTCGGCACGCGGCGAGTCGCTGCCCGGACGGAAGCGCTGCTTGGTTACCGGATCGGTCAGGATGCCGCACGAGGCCGTGGGGTCGGCTTCGAAGCGGCGCTTGTCATCCTCGTCGGCGAAGAAAAATGTCTCGTAATTGACGAACGCTCGATGCGCGGTGTCCAACACCGCGACCTTCCTGGGATCGAGCGCATCCGGGACCGTGATGCCGAGCTCTTGCAACTGAATCTGGGGGTCTTGCACGAAGACCTTGACGCAGGGCCTTCAGCAGAAGCCGATCGGCAGGCCGTTGACGTAGACCGGGGGGAAATAGACCGACAACTTCTTCTTCGTTACCGGGCAGCGGTCGTTGGCCGAAACCAGCCCGTCACCGAACCGGATCCTCGGAAGCTCCGCCGAGGCGTCGATCAAAGTGGGCTTCCCGACGGGCGGAACCAGCTCGGCCGGCCGCCCGCCGCAAGCGAGGGAGGCGGCCAACAGGAAAGACGCCGTGATCGCGCGGGCCAGATTCCTCATACCCCCATTGTCTACTAACTGCGGGCGCGCCGCCGCACGAAGACCACGGTACGGAACTTCCTGGGCGGGAACGGTCTCATCTTCGAAGTCAGGACGTTTTCGGAGAAGGAGGCCCGCCATGTTCGAAAGCACGCTCGAAAGCCAGGCCCTCAACACGAGCGAGCGGAGGTTCGGCACGTTGTCTGCGGCCGCCCTTGCGCACCTCGGAATCGTCCTGGCGATCGTCGCGGTCACGGCGCTAATCGCGCCCCCGGTGCACCCCCCGGATGCGCCGTCCCCCGTGTTCGTCATCGTTTCGCGAATCCCGCTCGAAGATCTAAGCCCACGTCCGACCCTCCCCCCCGCACCGAAGAAAGGAACGGACGCCGCGAAGGCTGGGAGGGTCGTCGTGCCGGCTCGCGTCACCCCCGACGTTCCGCCCATGACGACTCCCGATCCGCTTCCTACGACCCCACCTGATACCGCGCCGCCCGGTCCCGACCAGACCGGAGACGGGATTCCTGGCGACCCGAACGGAAGCCCGTTCGGAGCCGATAGAGGAACGGGCGACGGTGAGGCCGGACCCGGAAACGCCGCGGGGGTGGATCCGGTGTATCTGACCGGCGACATGGTGCGGCCTGTGTTGCTGGCGAAGGTCGAGCCGTCGTACCCGCAGGTTGCGCGGCGCGCCGGTTTGGGCGGCCGCGTGACGGTACGAGCGGTGATCGCCGAAAACGGATCTGTCGATACGGTCGAAGTGCTCGCCTCCACGAACCCTCTCTTTAACGAAGCGGCCGTCGATGCCGTCCGCAAGTGGCGCTACCGCCCGGCGCTCATGAACGGGAGACCGATTCGCGTGTACTTCTCGGTCGTTGTGGATTTTCTCGTGCGGTAGGGCGATTCGGCCCTCGATCCGGGAGGTCTCCCTTATACTCGCGCCGATGAGCGCACCGAGGGTGTTCACGGCCAGCCGGTTCACTTCGGGGAACGTGATTTTCCCAACCCGGATCGAGATCTCACCGGAGAGCGTCGCCAGGATCAAGCCGAAATTGATCGGGGGGAGCGAGGACAGCATCCCGATCGCGAAAATCGCCTCGGTCTCGATCACGACCGGTCTGATCTTCTCGTCCATACGCATCGAATCGAGCGGCGGCGCGACTCCGATCGTCTCCAGCGGGCACTACAAAGGGGACGCCCTGGCGCTTCGCGACCTGATCCACGAGTACCAAACGGGAAGCGCTACGTGACGTCGCCTCACCGCCCACGGCCTCGAGGCCCTCAATAAGGAGAACGCATGCTCAAGGAATTCAAGGAATTTGCCATGAAGGGCAACGTCGTCGACATGGCGATCGGGATCATCATCGGAGGGGCCTTCGGGAAGATCGTCAGCTCGCTCGTCCAGGACGTGCTGATGCCGCCGATCGGGAAGTTGATGGGCAATCTCGACTTCACCAACCTGTTCTTTGCCTTGAACGGCCAGACCTACGACTCGCTCAAGGCGGCCAAAGACTCTGGAGCGCCGACGATCAACTACGGCATGTTCATCAACACCGTGATCGACTTCATCATCGTCGCGTTCGTCATCTTCATGCTCGTCAAGCAGATGAACCGCCTCAAGAAAGAAGCGCCCGCGGCGGCTCCGGCGACGAAGGAGTGTCCGTACTGCCTCTCCCAGATTGCTATCAAGGCCACGCGGTGCCCGGGCTGCACATCCGAGTTGAAGGCCGCTTGAGTGATAGGATGACGCCGGTATTTCGATGCCATTCGCGGGGACCCCGGTCCCAAGGAGACGCGACATGCGACGTTCGACCCTGATTCTCTGGACTGTTGCGACCGTGTTCGTGCTCGGCGTCGTGACGGTACCGGCCGTGAAGGCGAGCTCCGAAGACGAGCGTCCGGGTGAGATCGGCATCCTTGCCGGCGTCGGATTGGGTGAAGCCGATCTCGTCGGAAACGATAACAACACGCACGTGAACGCGCTCCTTGGAGGCCGCTTCGCGTGGCACTTCTCCGATGCGGTCGCGGGCTATTTCGACGGCACCTGGGTGGAGTACACGGGTGACAGCGCGCTCTTCGGCGACGTTGGCGAGTACGCGTTCCGCCTGGGCCCGGAGTGGTATGTCAATCCCCAGTCGAACTGGCAGTTCTTCGTCAATATGGGTGTCGGCGGCATGAAGCTGAAGTCGGATTTGGCGGGAAACGATACTCGGGGGTTCGCGTCGGTGGGCCTCGGCGTGCGACGCGGCTGGCAGCCCGGCGCGTTCCGAATCGAGCTCCGCGGGGACCACACCGTGTCGAGTTCCGACGATCTGGGAGGCCGGGACTTCTCCGCGCTCAAGGCGATGATGGGATGGACCTGGGGCATCGGGGCGCGCCCCGTAGATTCCGACGAGGACGGCGTTTTCGACAAGAAGGACAAGTGTCCGGGCACGCCGCGTGGCGCCATCGTGGACAAAGACGGCTGTCCATCGGACTCGGATGGTGACGGCGTGTGGAACGGTATCGATCAGTGCCCCGACACGCCCAAGGGCTGGCCGGTGGACGCGACGGGTTGTCCGATCGATACCGACGGCGACGCGGTGTTCGATGGAAAGGACAAGTGCCCGAATACCCCGAAGGGTTGCACCGTCAACGCCGAGGGCTGTCCGGCGGACGCCGACGCCGACGGCGTCTGCGATGGCATCGACAAGTGCCCGAACACGCCGAACGGCTGCCGTGTCGACCCAAGCGGTTGTCCGGTCGACTCCGACCGCGACGGTGTATGCGACGGAATCGATCAGTGCCCGAACACGGCGACAGGCGTAAGGGTGGATGCGAAGGGATGCCCGCCGCCGCCTCCGCCGGTCCCCACGTACATCCCCGAGCCGAAGAAGGAGCTCGTGCTCGAGCGGGTCTTCTTCGATACCGACCGCGCCACGTTGAAGCCCGAATCGGCCGTGACCCTCGACAAGGTGGCTGCGTCGCTCAAGGAGTTCCCCGACGTCAAGATCCAGATCGCGGGCCACACGGACGACACCGGCTCGGACAAGCACAACATGAAGCTCTCCGAAGCGCGCGCGTCGTCGGTGATGAACTATCTGATCTCGAAGGGGGTCAGCCCCGCGATGCTCAGCGCGAAGGGATACGGCGAGAGCGAGCCGGTCGCGGATAACAAGACGGTGGAAGGCCGCACGCAGAATCGTCGTGTCGGACTTCGCCGCCTCGACTGACGGGCAACCCAGAAGACTCCAAGGGAGGGGGCCATAGGGCCCCCTCTCTTCTTGGGCTCAGGTCGTGAGGAGGCGTCGCAGCGTGTCGACGAGGCGCGCCTTCGGCATGAAGATCTCTTCGAGGGCCTTGCTGAACGGCACCGGGATGTCGAGCCCTCCCAGCCTCTCGACCGGGGCGTCGAGATCCCGGAAGCACTCCCGCGAAAGGGTTGCCGCAATCTCGGCGCCGAAGCCGCCGGTGACCGGAGCCTCGTGGAGCACGAGCGCCTTTGCGGTCTTCCGCACCGACTCGGCGACCGCCGCCAGGTCCCATGGGAGCAAAGTGCGCAAGTCGATCACCTCGACCGAAAACCCCTCGGATGCGAGCTCGTCCGCGGCCTGGAGGGCCCATACGACCCCGACCCCGTAGGTGACGACGGTCGTGTCGGTACCCGGTCGCGCGATCCTCGCTCGGCCTAACGGCAGGGTGTAGTGACCCGCGGGGACGGGACCTTTCGCGGAACGATAGAGGCCCTTGTGCTCCAAGAAGAGAACAGGGTTCCCGTCCTCGAACGCCGCAAGAAGCAGACCCTTCGCGTCGAACGGAGTGGCCGGAGCAACGACCTTCAAGCCCGCCACCTGCGTGAACCACGCTTCCATGTTCTGCGAGTGAAATGGCCCCGCGCCCATGCCGCCACCGACGGGAAGGCGCACGACCACCGGGAGGCGGGCGCCCCAACGGTAGTGAGTCTTCGCCAGGTTGTTGACGATCTGATTGAAGCCGCAAGTGACGAAATCGCCGAACTGCATCTCGAGCATCGGCACGAAGCCGTCGAGCGCCAACCCCATCGCGGCGCCTACGGCACCCGACTCGATGATCGGCGTGTTGCGTACGCGGGCCTTGCCGAATTCGTGGGCCAACCCGGCCGTGCACTTGAAGACGCCGCCGTACTCGGCGATGTCCTGGCCCAGCAGGATCACCCGTGAGTCCTTCGCCATCGCCTCGCGCAGGGCTTCATGTATGGCGTCGACGTAGCGACGATCCGGGGCCGCGGACACCGCAGCAGGCGACGGTTCCTGGGGAACGAGCTGCGAGGGGGCGTAGACGTCCGCCAGTTCGCGCTCCGCCGTCGAGGCGGGATCGGGCAGCTCGAGCGCCGCGTCCACCAGATCGTCGATCGTCGTCTTGAGCGTCGCGCGTATCGCGGCCCCCTCCGATGCGGTCAAGACGCCGCGATCGAGCAGAACGCGCTCGAAGCGCGCGACGGGATCCTTACGCCCCCACTCCTCGAAGAGCTCCTTGGGAACGTAGGCCGTGCCCGAGGCCTCTTCGTGGCCGCGCATCCTGAACGTCTTGAACTCGAGGAGCGTCGGGCCGTAGCCCGCGCGGGCGCGTCCGGCAGCCTCGGAGACGGCGTCGACGACCGCAAGTAGGTCGTTTCCGTCCACCACCCGTCCCTCGATGCCGTATCCCGACGCCTTGTCCGCGATGTCTTTGCACGCGTACTGCTCCGAGGTCGGCGTCGACAGCCCGTACTGGTTGTTCTCCACGATGAACAGGACCGGGAGCTTCCACACCGCGGCGAGGTTCACCGCTTCGTGGAAGTCGCCCTCGCTGGTCGACCCGTCGCCGGTAAACGCCGCCGCGACGCGCGTCTCGCCGCGCAGTTGTGCGGCGAGCGCCAACCCGTCCGCGACGGGGAGCATCGCACCCAAGTGCGAGATCATGCCGACGATCCGATGCTCGAGCGTTCCGAAGTGGAAAGTCCGGTCGCGCCCCTTGGTGAAGCCGCCCTCCTTACCCAAGAGCTGGCGAAAAAGCTGCGCTAGGTCGACGCCGCGCGTCGTGAAGACGCCCAGATTCCTGTGCATCGGGAGGATGAAGTCGCCGGTTTCGAGCGCCGAGGTCACGCCGACCGCGATCGCCTCTTGGCCGATCCCGGAAAACCACTTGGAGAGCTTTCCCTGCCGCAGCAGGTTCAGCATCTTTTCTTCGATCATCCGCGGCAGGACGATCGATCGGTAGAGCGCGACGAGCCGCTCGTTCGAGGTGCGCGTTTGAACCATGCTCAGGATTGGAGCAGCAAGTGGGCCGGACTGTCCAGCCCGGAGACTCACGGACGCGGGATTTCAGTCGCGGCACGCCGGGCGACCTCGTCCGCGCATCCCCACGAGAGCGTGACGCCGCCTCCGCCGTGGCCGTAGTTGTGGACGATGACGCCGCCGCGGCTCCGCACGGTCGCTAGGTGCACCTCGCTGCGGCCGGGGCGCAGTCCGACCGCGTGCGACAGGACCTCGGCGTTTTTCAGCTCCGGCTCCAAGGCACGGCAGCGCGCGAGGATCGCCTCGGCGGTGCCTTGATCGACGCCCAGGTCCCAAACCCCTTTTTCTTCCGTGCCTCCCAAAACCGTGCAGTCGGGGCGCGGGATGATGTACGCGAGCGGCGATCGAGAGCCCCCCGCCTGCACGAAGCGGTCCGCGTGGCCGGGCGCTACGCGCACGACCTGGCCGCGGATCGGGTGCAAGTCGTCGTCCTTCACGAGCTCGCGCGCGGCCAAGCCCGTGCAGTTCACGACGAGCGACGCCTCGAGGAGGAGGGTTTCGAGATGGCTCACGCTGCGCGTCTCGATCGTCCCGCCGAGCGCTTCGACCTTCCCCTCGAGCCATTTGAGATAGACCGGCATGGCGACGACCGGCGCGGTGAAAACGTTGCCCGCGACATAGCCGGGCGCGAGCTCTGTCGCTTCGGCGCGGCGGAGCGTGTCCACGGCATCCTTCCACCAAGGGTCGAACTCGTCGTCGGTGGCTAGAAGGTCGATCCCGGAAACCATCGTGACGCCCGTCGCGGCGTCTCGCGCGAGATCGCGAAGCGCGCGAAACGTGCGGTGGCTCCAGAGCAGCGCGCGATCGGGAGGCCCGCACCGAAACGGATACCAGACCGCGGCCGCGATGTCGGACGTGGTATTCGGCGTGCGTTCGCGTGTGAGGATCCTGACCGCAAACCCCGCCTCGAGGAGGCGAAAGGCGGTGGTGAGCCCGGCCACGCCGCAACCGACCACGATTGCCTCGCGCGTCAAGGTCTTTCTCGTAAAGGGTGCGCTCATGGTCCGGAGTCTACGACAGCGCGGCTTGTAGGCAAGGCGGGGGAGTGATAGAAACTCCCCGGCCGAGAGGGGGTAAGTCCATGGGTCTGATTCCTCGCGAAGTGAAGTTCTTCGATCTGCTCGAGCAGCAGTCGAACACGGTCGTGAGGGGCGCGAAGCTCCTCCAGGAATGCCTCGAGTCGAAAGGCTCGATCGACGACATGTACCTGGCGTCGAAGCGCATCCACGACGTGGAGCACGAAGGGGACGAGCTGGTCCACCGTCTGATGGAACGCCTGAACAAGAGCTTCATTACGCCGCTCGACCGCGAGGACATCCACGAGCTGACCAGCCGGTTGGACGACGTGCTCGACTACGTCGACGCGGTCGCCAAGCGTCTGGTCACCTTCAAGATCGACGTGCCGACGCACCATGCGATCGAGCTCGGGCGCATCATCGTGCGCGGCGCCGAGGAAACCGCAATCGGAATCGCGCTGCTTCGCGATCTCAGCAAGTCCGACGCGATCATAAGGCAGTGCGAGAAGATCAATCAGCTCGAAAACGACGCCGATCAAGTGATGCGCGACGCATTGAACGATCTGTTCAACGGTGGAGCCAAGGATCCGCTCGAAGTCATCAAGTGGAAGGACATCTACGAGCACCTCGAGCTCGCAACGGACAAATGCGAGGACGTCGCCAACATCATCGAGTCCGTCCTCGTGAAGTACAGCTAGGTCGCCCTTGAGCCACGGTTTCCTGAACGACCTCGCCGCGGTCTTCTCCAACCCGTACGTGGCGCTCATTTTCGTCGCCGCGTTGGCGTTCGATTTCATCAACGGCTTCCACGACGCGGCGAACTCGATCGCGACGATCGTCGGCACCAGGGTCATGCGCCCCGGGCCTGCTGTGCTCTGGGCCGCCTGGTGGAACTTCGCGGCGGCGTGGTTTTTCGGGCTCGCCGTCGCGAACACCGTCGCGAAGTGGGTGCACCCCGAATTCGTCACTCCCGACGTGATCTTCGCGGGGTTGGTCGGAGCGATCGTCTGGGATCTGTTCACCTGGTACGTCGGGCTGCCGACCAGCTCGTCGCACGCGCTGCTCGGCGGGTTCGGCGGCGCGGCGATGGCGTACGCCGGGACCACGACGGACGTGTTGCAGCTGGCGAAGGTGCTCACGACGATCGAGTTCATCGTCCTGGCGCCGCTCATCGGATTCGCCCTCGCCCTCGTCCTCGTGGTCATCGTCATCCGGGTGTTCTGGCGAGTCGCCCCCGGCCGCGTCGATCGCTGGTTCCGCATTGTCCAGCTTGGCTCCGCGGCGGCCTATTCCCTGGGACACGGCGCCAACGACGCGCAGAAGACGATGGGGATCATCGCGGCGCTCTTCTACGCCACCATTTGGAGCGCCCAACAGCCCCTCTTCGAGTCCGGCAAGATCGAGTTCCCGTTCTGGATCGTCCTTGTGTGCCATCTCGCGATCTCGCTCGGCACGATGACGGGCGGCTGGCGCATCGTGAAAACGATGGGCATGAAGATCACGAAGCTCCGCCCCTACGGCGGCGCGTGCGCCGAGACGGCGGCCGCCGCGTCGCTCTTCCTGTCGGCGAACCTGGGCATCCCCGTCAGCACGACGCACACGATCACCGGGGCGATCGTGGGGGTCGGGACCGTGCAGCGGTTTTCGGCGGTCCGCTGGGGGGTCGCCCGCCGCGTCGTTTGGGCGTGGGTCCTGACGATCCCGATGTCGGCGGTCGTCGGTGCGCTGTGCTACTGGCTCATCGCTTTCGTGCGGTGAACCCGAACCACGGCACGTCCTTCCGGTAGGCGACGTACGCGGGGCCGTGCGCCGCCTCGAGGTCGCGCTCTTCGTAACGGACGCCGATCGCCACGTAGGCGCAAAACAACGCCGCGAGCAGAAGGTGCCCGGCGCTCATACGCGGTGCGCTAAGGACGCCGATCAGGAATCCGAGATCCATCGGGTGCCGCAGTCGCGCGTACAGCCAGGACGTCCGCAAGCGCAGAGGCACTTGCGGACGGCCGCGGAAGTAGTCCCACGCCGGCTTCAGACCGAACAACGCGCGATGGCCCTGCGAGAACGACCCGGCGAGCGAGAGCGCCCAGCCCGCCATCGAGATCGCCCGCAGGATCGAGCCGGCCGCCGAGCCCGCGAGGTCCCACACGGGGTAGGGGATCGGGCGCCACGCCGCGATGATGATCGCGATCGTCGCGCTTGCGACGAGCACGTACGTGCTGCGCTCCAGAGGCGCCGGGAATCGGGCGAAGACCGCTTGCTTGAACCGCTGCCTGGCCATCACGCTGTGCGGGATGAAAAATGCGAGGAGCAGGCCGAGGTCCACGAAGGCCGCCGTCGGCCACGGCCCCGCCGGCCCCGAGTCCACCGTCTTTTTGAACATGATGTCGCCGGAGAAGCCGACGAAGTAGATCATCGCCTTGACGAAGAAGGCGTAGGCGATCCAACCGTAGGCGAGGACCGCCAGTCGGAGCGGAAACGGCCGAACTGGCTCGCTCGCGGTCATGCTGCGATGATAACCGGGCGTATACTCACGCGGCACGGGAGGTCACCATGCTGAAGCTGTACCACCTCGATCGCTCGCCGTTCGGCTGGAAGGTTCGAATGGTGCTCGAGGAGAAGAAGACTCCGTACGAGCTGGTCATCCCGGTGAACAAGTCGGAGGACCAGGCGTTCTTCAAGCTCAACCCGTTCCGGCTGACCCCGGTCTTGGAGCTCGAAGACGGCGCCACGATCTACGAATCGACCGTCATCAACGAGTACCTCGAGGAGAAGTACCCGGAGCCCGCGATGCTCCCCAAAGATCTCCATGAACGGGCGCGCATCCGGATGATCGAGGACTCGACCGACCAGTACCTGTACGTGACGCTCCGCGAGCTCCGCTCGGCGCAGTTCGAGTACTCGCCCCCATTCCTCGTGCGCAAGAAAGCCGACCAGGTCGATCACAAGCTTCTCGAAGCATCACGGGTCAAGCTGCACGAGCACCTGACGCGGCTCGAATCCGAGCTCGCGGGACGGAAGTTTTTCGGCGGCGCGATGTTCTCGCTCGCTGACGTGGCGTTGGCTCCTCCGCTGACGGCCTCGATGAAGCTCCTCTCGGTCCTCCCCGACAAGCGCTACCCGTTGATCGCGGCCTGGTCGGCCCGCGTCGTCGAGCGGGCGTCGTACGTCGCTTCCGCGCCGAAGGAACCGCTGCGCATCCGCGACTGATGGACCCCGCCTGGATCCGGGTCGGCGAAGTCGCGCTCTGGGTGAAAGGGCGCGGCCGCAAAGTGGACGTCGAAGGTCAGCCGATCGCCGTGTTCTGGGACGGCGCGACTTGGACGGCGCTCGACGATACCTGCCCGCACATGGGAGCCTCGCTTGCCGACGGGCGCCTCTTCGGAGGCGAGCTTCAGTGCTCGTGGCACGAATGGCGCTACGACCGCACGACGGGTCAGTGCCCCTTGCGACCCTGGGCGCGCGTCCGAGTCTTCCCCGTGCGAATTGAGGCAGGAGGAGTTTGGATCGAGCGCCCCGGACTCCCGCCGGCCGCACCGCCGAAGGCCGAGGACGAGCCCGAGTGGCTCGGGTGGGACCCGGAGCGGTATTTCAAGAAGAAGTGACAGCACGCACCGACTCCGCAGCTTCTCGAATAGTCCTTGTTGATTCCCCCATGACCGCGTAGCCTCCTTTGCAAGAGTGGTCGCGCATTCAAACGGAAGCGCGATAGCTTGCCGCTTACACGAGCCACTCCTGTCGCCTTGCCGGTCGCGCGGGGCAATTGCTAGGGCAGCGAGTCGATCGAGCGATCACGAGTTGTTTTGCTGCCGAGCGTCGGGGAGCGCGCATGGCGGTGTCAAGGCCGGGGTCTCGACCCATCGAGGTTGAGAGTTTTCAGATTCTCGGCGGCGATTGTGTTACCGGGGTCGCAACGGAGCGCCCGCTCAAAGCTGCGCCGCGCGTCGGTGGTCTCGCCGAGTCGCGCAAGCGCGACACCGAGGTTGGCCCACGCCGACGCGTTCCCCGAATCGAAGCGCACGGATCGTCGAAGCTGCTCCTTGGCGGGCCCCGTTCGATTCCGACCCAGCAGGAACGTGCCGTAGTTGAACCGGATGCGCGCCACGCGGGGGCCGGCTTCAATCGCCTTCTCGAACATCATCTCTGCGCGATTCTCGTCTCCGGCGTCCGCAAACCTCACCGCCAAGCTGTCGAGGTAGTAAGCCGGGAACGCCTTCGGACTTACGTGGGTGTCGTGGGGGGCGTCTGCACCGAGCCGCCTCCGAAGCTGCGCCAAAGAAAGCGTGGCTCCGTGGGTGAGCAGTTCGAACACCTGGTCGTTGTTGCCGGGTGCGCGAACCACGACGTGATGGGGGAAGACGACGGCTTCCATCGGAACGTCGACACGTTCGGCGACCGCAAGGGCGAGAGCGGTCAGCGCTGCGCAGTTGCCATGATGCGAGACGAGGGCGCCGGTCACGGTCGAGGATTCGGGGTCTCCCGGTTCCGCGACCGTCTCGAGCTGACCCGATGCGAACAGCCTGTCGACCACGCAGCGCGCACGGTCGTGACCGGGTTGCGTGCCCCCGGTGCACGACGCCGCCTCGCGAACCAGGGTCTCGAATGCACCACGCGCTGCCGCGACCTGGGCGGCTTCCAGAAACCGACCATCGACCGCAAGAAACGCATCGAGCAGCGACGGTGGCGAATGGTTTCGGGCATACGTGGCGCAAGTCGGCCAGCAGCCCAGCACCGTTACCAATCCGAACCGAAGAGTCTGTTGAACGAATCCGAAGCCGGAAGGGGATCCCATGCGAACGAATGAGAGCCGCGGAGACTTGAAGGGTGGGGCGAGTCGAGTCATCTCCATCGTTGGCATGCTGGGGCTGATTCTAGGCGTTGGAGCGGTCGTGTCGCGACCGGCGATCGCGGAGGTTCAAAACGACCTAGTCGGTTTCTCACCGAACCACGTGTTCGAATCGGCGGAGGCAGGGGAGCACATCGACGTCATGAGCGGCAACCTGACGCTCACGATCCCGATCGGTCCGCGGTACAAGCTAAACGATAACTTCGGCTACGGCCTGACCCTGTACTACAACTCGAAGATCTGGGAGCACGAGTGTTCCGACAATTATGGGCCTGCCCATCCTTGCGCTGGGTCTCTCCCACCGGACAGCGGTGTCGGCCTTGGATTCTCGCTCCTCCCCGGGCGTGTCTATCACCACGCGGATGACAAGATCTATGTCTATCGTCTTCAACTCGAAGACGGTTCTGAGCATTTCTTCTGCGACAGTGCTCCTGCGGGAGCCAACTGTGACTGGAGCACGACCGACACCACACATATTGCAATGCAGGAAGAAACCAACGGCTCTGGTCAGCAGGGATGGAAGGCGGTATTTCCCGCCGGCCACAAGATCATCTTCGGGAAGGTTCTCAACACCACCACGCACGAAGCCCTGGCTACGCGCATCGAGAGCGCCGAGGTGCGTCCCGGTGGTACCGCGGCTGCGTCCGTGGAGTACGGGTACCTGAGCTCGAATCCGTACTACCTCGATCACATCACCGACAGCAGTGGAAGGACGACGAGCCTTGCCTATTCCATGACCAACGGGGTGCCGTACCTCGTTACCATTGGGGTGCCGACGTTTGTGAATCCGGCGGGAGCTTCGCCACCGCCAGCGCAATATGCGCTCCACCTCACGCAGATCCCGTTCAAAGATCCCAGCTGGCTTGCCCCCACTCCTGCGTCCAGGACCTTCCTCACAAAGATTGAGTTTCCCGAGTTGAACGCGACGACCGAGTCCTATCAATTCAAATATGAACGAACGGACTGGACCACCTTTGGCTGGATGCTTCAGCGAACGCTCCCGACCGGAGCGGCGGTCGATTACTACCATGATGTCTACAGCACCAGCAAGTTCCGCCCTTTCCATACGGAGCTTAAGTACAAAACGCTGACGGTGGGCACTGCGTCGTATCGGTGGAGCTGGGACCGTTTCACTGTCGAGGGCCCGCCATCGCCCTTTCCGCCCCCTCCAAACCAACCTCCGCCATCGACGTACGTAGGCTCCAACCCCTATCGGGTGCACGTGCTGGATCCCTTCAATAATCTGACGCGCTACAACTTCGCGTACACGTCCTTTGACACGGCTGCCCCGAGCGCGACGTGTGACAGCGCCAACGAGTGCGTCAACAATTGGTCCGACGGCTTGCTCATCAACGTATCGACTTATGTCGGCCCCGTCCCGGATTCCACGCGTCTCGTGCAACGCGTGGAGTACGAGTGGGACAGCGACGCCGGCACGAGTCCGCATAAGATGTTTCAGTATCGGGTCCCGAAGACCACGACTAGCTTGACCGTGCACTCGACGGCCGTCAATGCGCGCCAAATCGAGGAAAGAACGGTGGTGTCCGGGACTGGCGGTTACCCAGGGCACACGGTTAAGGTCACGCATTCGAACTGGTCCTCGCTGTGTCCTCGCCAGTACGACGAATACGTGGACGACGTTTTGTATCGTTCGACGTACACGGACTCGACGGTTAGCGGTTGTCTCTTCCCCTATTACGTCGAGACAAAGGATGCTGCGGGAAACGTCGTGTCGCACGTTGACCGCAAGTACAGCGGTGCTCGCCTCGAGTGTGAGGTGCATCGGAAGAACACGAGTTCAACGAGCCACTTGACCAGTTGCGCCAGCGCGCTCAATCCCGGCGATGTTGCGACGATCAACACGTTCGACCCCACGACGTGGGTCACGGCATCGACAACCGTGAAGGGCGGGGACGATGCCAGCATCGCGCCTCGGACGACGACGATGACGTACCTCGCTAATCCGGCGAACGGCGAAAATACCGGGTATTTGAAGACCAAGAACTTCATCCCTGGCTGGGACGCCGTCAACCGGGTCGTTGATTTCAATACCGGCCTGACCGCTCAGACGCAGGATCCCGCTGGCAACACGACGCTCTACGCCTGGGATGGCCTGGGCCGCCTTACGGCGATTGTTCCGGATCCACCCGAACTGCCAACGTCCGTAGAGTACACGAGTCTCCACGAAACTCACGTCCGTCAAAACGTTAGCAGCGGCAACTACATCGAGACCGTCTACTTCTATGACGATCTCGGCCGATTGATCATGACGAAGCGACGCAACGCCGCCAGCACCTACGATGTCCAGAAGACCGAGTACGACATCGCCGGACGCGTGACGCGAAAGTCGGAATGGGCCCCCACCGGCACCTCCGACGCGAACTTCAAATGGACGACGTACGACTACACCCTGTACACCGATCCCGACGCGGAACCGGGAACGGTGTCAATGCACCCGGACCCGCTCGGTCGTATTCACGGTGTGACCACGCCCGACGATTTGACGCCGGAGACCCCGACGACCGAGACCGCCTACGACGGGAACGTGACGACGGTGACCGTTCGCGGCATCGCGGGGTGGAACGGAGCCGACACAAGTGTCACCTCAACCAGTGTGTACACGAAGGACGCGCTCGGCCGTCTCGTTGCGGTCGATTCCCCCGGCTCGGGAGCCGACGCGCAGTACGTCTACGACGAGAGCGACAATCTGACCGAGGTGCGGCTCACCGACCCAGCTGACACCACGCGCGTTCAGGTGCGCCGGTTTGATTACGACCGGCTCGGCCATCTCCGCGTGGCCTCAAATCCAGAGAACGGAACGGTCGAATACACGTCCTACGACGCGCGGGGCAACCTGTTGGAATACAAGGACGCCCGGCAGAACGTTTTTACGATGGCCTACGACGCGGCGGATCGATTGCTCACGCGGAAACAGACGGATCTCCTCCTCGCTGCAAACACCTATGACGTGGGGGGGGGATTCAGCGCGGGCGGCTCCCTAGGTCGTCTTGTGCAGCAGGAAAGCTACAAGATTGACGACGGAGACTCCGCATTAGTCTCTCGGGTTCGCTTCGGCTATGGTTTGCCCAACGCATCGGCGTCGTGCTTGGTCGGGGCGGGCGACTACACCGGACTGAATGGTCGCCTGAGTTGGCAGAAGTCGGCAATTCAGGGCTGGCGGGAGGACCTCTCGCTCACGGATCTCCAAACCGATTACTGTCAGAACGCTCTCGGCATGCCGTCGACGATTGGCTATCCCGACGTCGCGAACTCTGGACGAACGCGCTCGAAAGTCGTATCGATCTACCAGAATGGTCATCTTCAGCAACTCAACGACTGGGGACGGGTACTGCCGTACATCAACAATGTGTTTTACGGGGCGGGGGGTGTTCCCAAGATCATCGAACGCGCCAGCAGCGCGGATCATGTCGAGCTCGACGTTCGCAGTCGGCCAAAGCGCTTCTGGCTAGCGGGCCACGGCTTCCATGTCCCCGCTGGGAGCGGGTTGTTCGGAATGCTGTCGCCGGGTTTGCACCCGTGGCTCGAAATCGACCCCGACCTGCCGCCTGATGGGGGAGGATTTGGGGGCGGCGGTAGCGAGGGCGAGGGCGAAGAATCCATCTACGCCAGTTGGAGCACAGGCACGTACACTTACGACATGGCCGGAAACGTCCAGACCATTGGCGACGACCAGTACAAGTACGACGCGTTGAGCCGGCTCGTGCACGCGTCGATTCTGGACAACGAGTTGACCCACGGGCTCGATTTCGCATTCGACGCTTTCGGCAACATGACGTCGCAGACGCGCACCGCGTCGAACGCTCCGACGTCACCCATCTGGCGCAGTTATACGACCGATTGGCAGACCAATCGCCTTACGCTGCGGACCTTGAACGGCGCTTGGCCGGTGGGCTACACCTACGACGAGAACGGAAATATGACTTCCGAAGGCGGCCGTGGGTTCATCTTTGACGGTCAGGGCCGGTTGCGGGAGGTCATGGACTCTGAGAAGGGGCGCATCGGCAATTACGACTATGACGCGTCCGGCTACCGCGTGCGGGTAGAGTCTGACGGAACCGAAACGTTCCTGTTTCGCGACGCGTCCGGGCAGGTTTTGAGCGAGTTCCAGCGGCCGCTCGGAAGCGGCGACTCACCCGTCTGGAACAAGGACTACATCTACGCGTTCGGGAAATCGTTTTCACTAGTCAAGAATCAGACACCTGCAAGTCCGAAGCGACCCTGGGCCACCTCTGTCACCACGACAGGACTCACGCTCCATTGGGCCCCTCTCAACGCGCCGGACATTCTTGGCTACAGCCTCAAGCGCGTATACAAGAAGGATACTCAGACGGCCGAAACGCCCCCTACGACGTACAACCTGCCGGCCTCCGCCGTCAGTTGGGTCAACAGCTACTCCACGATTGGTTCCGGAGGGTACGTGAAGTACACGTTGACCGCGATGGACACCGCGGGGAACACGGGTAAAGCCGGGGCTGAGTTGGCGGTCTATCCTTACAGTGGGAATCCGCTTCCGAGTCCGCCCAGCAACGTGACGGCCACCCCTGGGGACCGTTCGGTCATGCTCCATTGGATCGCTCCGGGCCTACCGAACAACGATTTGTTGGGGTATTACGTGGAGGGCTACCACCACGGGCCCCACGATGGCATCAACGCCCCTGGCTTCGTGCGGCTGAACGATTCCCTGTTGACCACACCGGAGTTCCTGGACATGCCGCTCACAAACGGCGACTTGTGTGGGTACCGCGTCTACACGGTCGACACCTCGAATCGAACCTCGGGCCCCTCAGCGCCAGTCACTGTCGTCCCGAGTGACACGGTCCCTCCTGGCAAGATCACCGACGTCTTCGCGGAACCCGATCGGGGGGTGGGGACCGCCATCGTCACCTGGAAGCGCGGCGTCGATCTCGATGTGAACTGGTATCGCGTTTACGTCAGCACGACCGCAGGCG
>CAZUGP010000026.1:0-37896 GCA_964619965.1 uncultured Acidobacteriota bacterium | reverse complement strand
TCGCGGAGGGTGAGGCCCGTGCGGCGGATCGCCTCCCTCGCGTTTTCGACGACCTGAGGGTGGTTGTCGAGGACCTCCTTCATGTTGCGGTACGACTCCTCGACCTTGAACTCGACGGTAGCACCCGGCCAGCCGGCCACGGTCTCCTTGGCGAGCTTCGTGAGGAACGCCTCCTGCTCCCTGAGCTTCGGCGTCTTGAAATCGCGCAAGAGGAGCTTCACCGAGGTCTTCTCGACCGAGGCGTTGACGACGTAGGGGTGCACGAAGCCGTTGTAGCCGTCGGTCGTCTCGGGGGCGAGACCATCCTTGGGGAGGCGGTTGATGAAATCGGCCGCGACCTTGATGGCGTTGATCATCTTTCCCTTGGCGTAGCCGGGATGGGTGTTGTTGCCCTGGAAGCTGATGGTGATCGCGTCGGCGGACCAGGTCTCCATCTCGATCTCGCCCTTGGTCTCGCCGTCCATTGTGTAAGCGCAGGCCGCGCCGAACTTCTTGACGTCGAAGTACTTGGTGCCGTTGCCCACTTCTTCATCGGGCGTGAAACCGATCCGGATGGCGCCGTGCGGGATCTCCGGGTGCTTCATCAGGTACTCGGCCGCCGCGACGATCTCGGCGACGCCCGCTTTGTTGTCGGCGCCTAGGAGCGTCGCCCCCGAAGCGGTGACGATGTCGCAGCCGATCTGCTCGGCAAGCGCCGGGTTGTCCTCGAACTTGAGGACCGGCTTGGGATCGTCGGGAAGGACGATGTCCTGCCCCTGGAAGTTCTTGTGGACGATCGGCTTCACGTCGACGCCCGGCATCTCCGGAGACGTGTCGACGTGCGCGATGAACCCGACGACGGGGACGTTCGCCTTCTTGGTCGTCGCAGGAATCGTCGCGAACACGTAGCCGTGCTCGTCCATCGCCGCGTCTTTCAGTCCGATCGCCTTAAGCGTAGACAGCAGGCGCTTCAGAAGCTCGAGCTGTTTCGGCGTCGAAGGATAGGTCTCGGAGTTCTCGTCCGACTGCGTGTCGAACTTGACGTACTCGAGGAAACGGTTGAGGCAGGCGTCTCGAAGGGAAGAGTCCGACATGGGGCACCTCGTGGACCGAGAACGCTACAAGCGCGCGCCTCGACTCGCAAGATCCCTTGTGTCTCCGTGGACGCTGCGCTAGGATGCGTCGTCGCTGCGGTCTCTGGTCCTCGACGGGCGACACGCGGAGTCCCGATGCTGCGTGCCCTGGGCGTTATTCCAGCCCGCTACGCCTCGACCCGGTTCCCCGGCAAACCCCTCGCTCCCCTCGGAAACGGTTCTCTCCTGAGCGCGGTTTGGTCCGCAGCGCACGCATCCTCGCGGCTTGCGCGTGTGGTCGTCGCGACCGAGGACGCGCGCATCGTCGACGCTTGCCGGAGTTTTGGGGCCGAGGCGATGCTGACCTCGCCCGATCACACCTCAGGCACCGACCGCGCCGCCGAAGTCGTTCGGCGAGCGGGAGAAGCGTTCGACGTCGTCGTCAACATCCAGGGGGATGAGCCTTTCGTCACGCCGACCTCTTTAGACCGACTCGTCGCCGCGTTCGACTTGCGCCTGGACCTCGAGATGGCGACCCTTGCCGAGCCGCTCGACGACGCGGACGAGCTCTTCGATCCCGGGGTGGTCAAGGTTGTCGCCGCCAACGACGGGAAAGCGCTCTATTTCTCGCGGGCGCCGATCCCTTACCACCGCGGAACAGCCGCCAGGCTCGGGAGCGACTTCCGGGACCGGCTTCCGACGCGGCCGGGGGGCCTTCGGGGCTATCTCAAGCATCAGGGGATCTACGCCTACCGGTGCGCCACGCTCTTGTCGATCACGACGATGGCCCCGTCCCTCCTAGAAATCGACGAGGGGCTCGAGCAGCTGCGAGCCCTCCAGTCGGGGATCGGGATCCTCGTGCTTCCCTCCGATTTCCGGTCGATCGCGGTCGACACCGAAGCCGACCTCGCGCGCGCCGCCCTCCGTCTATCCTCACGCCAGGAGATCACCCGATGATGAAGCCCAAGCGGACCACCAAGTACATCTTCGTCACCGGTGGCGTCGTCTCGTCGTTGGGAAAGGGATTAGCCGCCGCGTCGATCGGCCGGATCCTGGAGGGGCGCGGGTTCAAGATCACGATGCAGAAGCTCGACCCGTACATCAACGTCGACCCCGGCACCATGAGCCCCTTCCAGCACGGCGAGGTGTTCGTGACCGAAGACGGCACCGAGACCGACCTCGATCTCGGCCACTATGAGCGGTTCACGACGATGACCGCCGACAAGAACTCGAACTTCACGACGGGCAAGATCTACCAGAGCGTCATCGAGAAGGAGCGTCGCGGCGACTACCTGGGGGCGACCGTCCAGGTGATCCCCCACATCACCGACGAGATCAAGGAGTTCATCCTCAAGGTCTCCGCGAACTGCGACATCCAGATCGTGGAAGTCGGCGGGACGGTGGGCGACATCGAATCGCTCCCGTTCCTCGAGGCGATTCGCCAGATCCGGCTGGACGTCGGGCGCAACAACGCGGCCTTCGTCCATCTGACCCTCGTCCCGTGGATCGGGGCGTCGGGCGAGCTGAAGACGAAGCCCACGCAGCATTCGGTGCGCGAGCTGCGCGCGATCGGCATCCAGCCGGACATCCTGCTTTGCCGCTGCGACCGCGCGATTCCGCAGGAGGTCAAGCGCAAGATCGCCCTCTTCTGCAACATCTCGGAAGACGCCGTGATCAGTGCGCGCGACGTCGAGACGATCTACGAGGTCCCGCTGGCGCTCAGTGCCGAAGGAATCGACGAGATCATCATGAAGCTGCTCGACCTCCCCTACCGCCGGAAGTCGCTCAAGGACTGGGAGGACCTCGTCCACAAGATCCAGCACCCGGTGGACGAGGTCACGATCGGAATCGTCGGCAAGTACGTCAGCTACGAGGATTCCTACAAGTCCTTGAACGAGGCGCTGCTCCACGGCGGCGTGGCCGCCGGCCTCAAGGTCCGCCTCAAATGGATCGAGGCCGAGGAGATGGCCGACGGCAAGCTCGACTCCGAGTTGTCCCGGGTGGACGGGATCCTGGTTCCCGGCGGATTTGGCGTTCGAGGGGTGGCGGGGATGATCGAGGCGATTCGATACGCGCGGGAGAAGAACGTCCCGTTCCTGGGGATCTGCCTCGGGCTGCAGTGCGCCGTCATCGAGTGCGCGAGGAATCTCGCGGGGCTTCCCGGCGCGGATTCCACCGAGTTCAACGAGGCCACGCCGTTTCGGGTCATCTACAAGCTGCGCGATCTCCTGGGCGTGGACGATCTCGGCGGCACGATGCGACTCGGCGCGTACCCCGCCAACCTCGCGAAAGAGAGCCTCGCACGGCAAGCGTACGGCGAGGACATGGCGATCGACCGCCATCGCCATCGGTACGAGGTCAACCAAGAGTTCCTGCCGAAGCTCCTAGCTTCCGGCATGAAGGTCTCCGGGCTGTCCCCCGACGGGAAGTTCGTCGAGATCGTCGAGTACGCGACGCACCCGTGGTTTCTCGCGTGCCAGTTCCACCCCGAGTACAAGTCGCGCCCGCTGGCGCCCCACCCTCTCTTCCGGGAGTTCGTCGCCGCGTCGTATCGCCACAAGCAGGCGCGCCGATCGGGCGTCGCCTTCCAGGATCAAGATGCCGTCACCGCGCATCCGCATCGCTGAGGGCGTGGCCGCGGGGGAAGGCTGTCCGCTCCTGTTGATTGCCGGGCCGGACACGATCGAGAGCGAGGCTCACGCGCTCCGGATGGCGCAGGCCTTGAAGGGAATCGCGCTCGCCCGCGGCGTCACCCTCGTCTACAAGTCGTCGTTCGACAAGGCGAACCGGACCGCCTCGAGCTCATTCCGTGGCCCAGGCCTCGAAGCGGGCGTCGCGATCTTGGCGCGCGTCAAGAAAGAGACGGGGCTTTCGGTCACGACCGACTTCCACACTCCCGAGCAGGCCGCACGAATCGCCTCTGTCGTCGATCTCATCCAGGTCCCGGCGATGCTCTCCCGTCAAACCGACATGTTGATCGCCGCCGCAGTGACCGGACGCGCGGTCAACATCAAGAAGGGGCAGTTCTTGGCGCCGTGGGACGCCGTGCGGGCCATCGCCAAGGTGAGGGACGCCGGGAACGAGAACGTCATGATCACGGAGCGCGGCGTCAGCTTCGGCTACAACAACCTCGTCGTCGATTTCAGGGCGCTGCCACGGATGCGCGCGATCCCCGTGCCGGTGTGCTTCGACGCCACGCACTCGATCCAGCTTCCCGGAGGGCAGGGACACGCCTCGGGGGGCGAGCGCGAGTTCATCGCCCCCTTGGCACGGGCGGCGGTCGCGGTCGGAGTCGATGCGCTGTTCTTCGAAGTCCACGACGACCCGGAACGCGCGCCGTGCGACGGCCCCAGCCAGATCCCGTTGGACGCTTTCCCCGCCGTCCTCGACGGAATTCTCGCCATCGACCGCGCCGCACGGGCCCATCCGATCCCCCTGTTATGATTCCCGGTCGTAACTTCCAGGAGGATCTCGGGTGTCGCGCGAGACCGCCCACCGCGTCCTGACCATCGAATCGGAGGCCATCGCGGCGCTCGCGGCGCGGCTGGACCCGTCCTTCGATCGCGCGGTCGACCTGCTTTGCGGCTGCAAGGGCCGTGTCGTCGTCGCCGGGATGGGCAAGTCCGGCATCGTCTGCCAGAAAATCGCCGCGACGCTCTCGTCGACCGGCACCCCCGCCTACTTCCTCCACCCCGCGGAGGCGCTCCACGGCGACATCGGCCTGCTCGTCCCTGGGGACGTCGTGTTGGTCGTCTCCAATTCGGGCGAAACGGAAGAGCTGGTCCGTTGTCTCGAGCTGATCCGGCGCGTCGGAGTTCCGGTCGTGGCCTTTACCGGGCGAGCCGACTCGACCCTCGCCCGTCACGCCGACGTCAACGTCGACGTCTCAGTCGCCCGTGAAGCTTGTGCGCTCGATCTGGCGCCGACCGCTTCGACGACCGCTGCGTTGGCGATGGGCGACGCGTTGGCGGTGGCCTGCTACGAGCGGCGCGGCTTCACCGCCAAGGACTTCGCCCGAATGCACCCCGGCGGGCGCCTCGGCCGCAAGGTGACCGAGGTGCGCGAGCTGATGCGCCAGGGCGAGGCGGTTCCGCGCGTGCTCCCTACCGCGTCGATGGCGGAGGCGGTTTCTCAGATGTCGTCGAAGGGCTTGGGCATGACCTGCGTGGTCGATCACGGAGGCAAGCTCGTGGGGATCTTGACCGACGGCGATTTGCGCCGCCTATTGCTCAAGAGCGACCGGCCGCTCGTGGGCGCCGTAGCCGAGGCGATGACGATGAAGCCAGTGACGATCGCACCCGATGCGTTAGCCGGCGAGGCGTTGCGCATCCTGGAGGACCGGAGGATCACATCGCTCGCCGTGCTCGACGCCGACTCACGACTCTTGGGCGTCCTCCAAATCCACGACCTCTGGCGCACGCAGTTGTTCTAGGAGCGAACGTCGATGACTTCGATTCCACCGGCCGTGTTCGAGCGAGCGCGCAAGGTCCGGTTGGTCCTCATGGACGCCGACGGCGTCTTGACCGACGGGCGGATCCTCGTGTTCGCCGACGGCAACGAGGCGCGGGCCTACCATGCGCGCGACGGGCTCGCGGTGCGGATCGGACAGAACGGGGGGCTCGCGTTTGGCGTCGTCTCCGGTCGCAGCTCGAATGCCGTCGCGGCGCGCGCCAAGGAGCTGGATTTCGTGGAGATCCACCAGCAGGTCTCTGCTAAGGGTCCCTGCGTCGAGGAGATTGCGAAGCGTCGTGGACTTCGCCTCGAGGAGATCTGCTTCGTCGGCGACGACATCGTGGACGTGCCCGCGTTTCGCCGTTGCGGCTTCGCGGTCGCACCCAAAGACGCCGACCCGGAGGTCTTCACGCACGTGCACCACGTCGGGCTCTGCGACGGGGGCCGAGGGATCGTGCGCGAGGTCGTGGATCTGATCCTAAAGGCCCACGGAAGCTGGAACGCGGCAACCGCAGCCTACCTGAAGGAGTGAGCGATGCGCTTCTTGCTGATCGTCGTCATCCTGGCCCTGCTGCTCGCCATTTTAGGCTTCTCGATGACCAACCTCGAGACCTTGACTACCGTCACTCTGTGGGAGACGACTTACCACGATGTGCCTCTGTGGTCGGTCGTGTTCCTGTCGGCCTTGGCCGGAATCGTTTCGGTCGGGATCATCGGGGTGGTCGACGGTGCGCTCGTGCGACTTCGGAACCGGCGGATGTCGCGCGAGCTGCGCCGACTCGAGACGGAGCTGACCTTCCTGCGCACCCAGCCGATGGCGGAGCGGCGCGAGCCCGATCGCGCGGCCGCAACAGAAGTCGAAGAGGACGAGGGGGCATTTCACGAAGTTCATCCCGGCGAAAGCGCTGCCGCCTTGGCCAGCGCTCCGGTTTACCACGCCGACGACGCGGACGAAGACGATCCGTACACCGGCGGTCGCGCGGTCTAGGCCGGCAGCCTTACGCTTCGGCTACGAAATCGACGCCAGCTGGTCGGCCAGGACGGCGGCTCGCTCGTCGCCTAAGGGCGCCCGCAGCCGCTCCAACTCGCCGTCCAAGAGCCTCCGGAAGCCTTCCTCGGCGTTCGCGGCGCGGTGCTCGATCACCGCGCGCCTCAACCCGTCGGGATCCCAAGATCCGTCGGCCCGGAGTTCGGCGGTCGCGAACAGCTCCGCATGCCCGCCGTCGAGCGCCACGCGGCACGAGCGCACGAAATTCGCCGCTCCGGCCCCGATCTCGGCGCGAAGCGCGCGGAAAAGAAGCACGTGGCGCGCATTGAAACTCGCAATGGCCTCCTCGAGGCCAAGGGGAGGATCGAACGCCGGCGCCTCGGCCGGGGCGGCCGGCTCTCTCAACGCGGATTCGATCTCCTCGCGCGGGACCCGCGCGGTGCGATCGAGGTCTTGAGCCTCGGTCGGCATCTCGGGCGACGCGGCGGTATCGGGCGCATCCAGCTCGAACGCACGCGGAGCGTCGGGACACATGTCGATCTTCATGTCCTCGACCCCCGTTCCCGGCTCGCCGAGCTCGAACAGCGGCGGGTCGTCGTCGGGTCCACGCAGCGCCGCCTCGACGTCCTCGCGCGCGATCGCTACCGTCTCATCGGCGTCGGCGGGCGAATCGAATTGCAGCACGGTAGGGTCGGGTGCGGGTGCGGGTGCGGGTGCGGGTGCGGGTGCGGGACGGTCGTCGGGCGGGCGCTCGGCGGCCAGACGCCAGGGCTCGGAGATGACCTCGGCCGAGCTGTCTGCATCCGAGAGGGGGATCGGCGTCGGGTCGGGCTCGGGCGTGGTTTCGGTCGGGGCCTCAGGTACGGTCTCCGTGGCTTCTTCGACGATCGCCGCCGGCGGGGCCGCCGGACTCCTAGGCTCGGCGACCGGCTGCGAGTCGAACAATCCGAGGGCGGTGTCGACCGAGATCTCGAGCGGCGCCTCCCCTACGCCGCCGAGCAGACGCAGCGCCCAGAGAATCTGGCACGACCGGAAGTCACCGAGCATGCTCTCCCGGCAGATCTCGAGAACCGTCTTGGGGGTCTTGAGCAGCGAGATCAACTCCCACTCCTCGGGTCCGACGGTCATTTTGTCGAGCACCGCGAGGTAACGTGGGAGGAGCACCAAGCGTGCGCCGAGGCCGCCGCACCCTTCGCGAACGCGCGGCCACGACGTGACACGACGCACGCCCGCGAGCACGAGATCCTCGACCGTGCAATTGAGCGTGATCTCTTCGGTGGTCGGCAGCTCGCCTTCGAGAAACCGGAGGTCCCCCCGGTCCCAGCGGAACGTATCGAAGATGATCTCTGAAAGCTGCTCCCGAACGGTCGTCACGAGGTCGCCCGCGTCGATGACGCCCATCTCGAGGAGAATCGTGCCCACGCGTTTGTTCGAGAGCAACCGTCGCGCGGTCTCCTCTCGGTCGGAGAGCGAGATCACGCCCCGGCGCAGGAGATGCGCGACCAGACCGTCGTCGATAGCGTTTGAGGTCGCGAAGACGCACGATCCTTCCTTGATGTGCACCGTGCGCTCGAGAGTGCCCCGCGCCATGTGCAAGACTCCGGTGACGTCATCGCGACAGAGGCGGACGAGCATCTCGGGAAGGTCGGCGCGATCGAGACGTCCTTCGTTCGCCGCGCCGGGAACCGGATCTTGCGTCCGATCGACTTCCCGGACGACACCCAAGACCATGAAGGCCCAGAGCGCCTGGTAGATCTCGAAGTTCGACAGGAACACTTCCCGGCACATCGCGTCGACGGGAGCGCCCCCCGCGCCGGCCGCGTCGAGACGTTGGAGCAGCATTCGCTCCCCGTCGCGGATGTCGAGACCGTCCAACACCTCGTGCCAGGTGGGGTCGAGCCTAAAGCGGGTCGACGACGGACCGACGCTCTTCCGAATGCGGGAGAACGAGCGGATCTGCCGGATGCCCTGCAGCAGGATCTCGGCGGTGCGCATGCCGAGCGTGATGACCTCGTCCGTGGGAAGCGGCCCTTCGACGAAGGCGTACTCGCCTTCCTCCCAAGGGAACAACCCCAAAACGACTCCCTTCACTTGGTTGAGAACGCCACGCACGAGGTTTTCGGGGCTGAGGTGCCCCGCGCCGACGAGGAGCGTGCCCATACGCTTTCCGCCCGCGAGCTGGCCGATCGCGGCCTCGAGTTGATCGAGCGTGATCAGACCCTCGCGCAGCAGCAGGTCGCCCAGACGGTCGTTAGGATCGCCGGAGACGGCGAAGACGATCCGTCCTTCATCGATGTAGATCTTTTTCGTGATCCCGCGCGAGGTCAATTGCAGCACGCCGGTGGAGCGACGCCGGCATAGATTCCACAGCAGGTCGGGGACGCTCAGTCCCTCGAGCCGGCCGTTCACGAGGCTGGCGGGGAGTCTGGGTTCGTTGCTCTGGTCCATGCTCACTCGTTCGTCGGACGCCGTCCGATCACTGGCTCCCGACCCGTGCCTGGGACTCCGGGACCGATCGAAGGACGTCCAACCCCGTATTCCAACTTAGGCCGATTACGAAATCGGTCAAGGAAGCCTGGATTCCTCGACGAGCATGACCGGGATGCCGTCCTTGATCGGGTAGACCCGGCGACACCCCACGCACTCGAGGCCGGCGTTGTCCTCCAACTGCCGGACGGCCTCGCGGCAGGAGGGGCAGCAGAGGAGCTCGAGCAGGCGTTCGTCTACGGGCACGGGTAGCCTCCAGCCGACGATGCGGCACACTCTATACTGCGCGCGATGCTGGCGCTCCCCGCCCCGTTGCGCGAGGCGATCGAGGCCCGCGGATCCGGGCTGTCGGTTCTCGTGTTGCGGCTCGGAGCCATGGGCGACATCGTGCGCACACTGCCCGCCGTGCGACTCGTACGCGCCGGCCTGCCCGACGCGCGCATTCACTGGGTCGCCTGGGAGCCCTGGGACCAGCTCCTGAGGGATCACCCCGATGTCGACGGCGTCGTCGGACTTCCCCGATCGGAGCTCCGCGCCTTCGCCCGCTCGCCGCTCGCTTGGCCGTCCCTCGCGGGGGCGACATGGAAGCTCGCCTCACGAGTCCGGGCGCTTCGGGCGGGGCTCGTACTGGACTTCCACGGCGACTTCCGCACGGGTCTGCTCGGCCGGCTCTCCGGGTCGCCGGTGCGCCTCGGGTACGAGGGCCACCAGCAGAAGGAGGGGAACCGTCTGTTGACGACTCACCGCGTCTCCGCGGGTGATCGGCGGACTCCCCGCCTCGAACGCAATCTTGACCTCGTGGCGGCCTTGGGGCTCCCGGTGCTCCCGGTACCGGACGCGGGGATCGCGATCGGCCCTGCGGATGCCATCGCTGCGCGCGACATGGTGCGGTCACTCATCGGCGATCTCGGGAGCTACGCGGTTCTCAATCCCGGCGCAAGCCGGCGCCAGTCTTTCAAGAAGCCGCCGGCGCCGCTTTTCGGCGCGGCGGCCCGCGCCTTGGCCGACCACCAGATCGCTTCGATCGTGGTTTGCGGTCCGGGCGAGGAGGCCGACGCGGACAACGTGGTCGCGGCCGCTAAAGGACTGGTACGGCGAGCGCCCGCAACCACGCTCCTAGGCCTCGCGGCTCTGCTGAGAACCGCGCGTTGTTTCGTGGGCGGCGATTCGGGGCCGCTCCACCTCGCCTGCGGCGTCGGGTGTCCGGTCGTCGGCCTCTACGGTCCGACGGACCCGGTCGTGAACACGCCGTGGAACGTCCCGTTCGTGAGCGTCTTTTGGCCTGGAAGCTCGTACACGGGAATCAAAGCAAAAGACCGGGACGCGGGAGGGTTCGACGGACTCACTCCCCGCGCGGTCGGCGACGCGGTCCACGAAATCCTGGCGCAGTCCCGCGATACGTCTCGCACGCTTTAGGATCGTCTCACGCGTCGAGCTCGGCGAGCAAGAATCGAAGCTCCGACGCCAACCCTTCGTGGCCGTGCGCCAACGCAACTTCGATTCCCCGCCGGTAGGCCTCCCGCGCGGCGTCGTTCCGTGAGAGGCGCTCGTAGCACAATCCGAGGTTCTTCAGCGCGGCCCCCTCGTCCCCCGGGGCCAGCTGCACGTAGGCGTCGTACTGCTCCGCCGCTCCGGCCCAGTCCTCGACACGAAACAACTCGTGCGCGAGAAAATAGCGCGCGCGCGCGTCCTCCGGAAAGCGAGCCGCCATCTCTTTCAGCTTTTCGAGACGCGATCCGGCGTTCATGGCGTGTGTCGTCTCCATCCGAGCCGGTGCACCGCGAGCGCGAGTCGCCCCGCCGCCCGGCCGCGGCTCAGTCGGCGTAGTAGATCGGCGTCATCACCGGCGTAGATCGCGTACCACAGGTCCTCCGAGCCGGGACCCAGCGGGCCCGGCGCCCCCGTGAGCTTGGCGCACGAGCGCTCGAGACGACGCACCCCGGCTTGGCGGGACGCGAACGGAAGCGGCCCCGGGGTGAACGTCGCTCGATCGAAATCGATCACGAAAGCCTCCGGCGAATCGCCGGCACCGGGACGCAACAGCACGTTGCCGAGATTGAGATCCGGGTGGCGAACGCCTCGGTCGTGCATCGCGCGCACCGTGCCGATCGTCGCGACGAGATCCGCGAGCGTCGTTGTGCGGCGAACCACGCGTAGCGCCAAGTCCTCGGACCCTTCGATCTCCTGGAACGCCATCGCACCCCGCGCGAGACCGCCTGGGCCGGCCTTCACGATGAGGGCGATCGGAGCCGCGGTGGGAACGCCCCGCAGCTCCGCCTCGACAGAGGCCGAAAGCGTGGCCACGACGCGCCCCACGGACGGATACCGATCTCGCCAGAGGCCCGCAAGACGCCCGCCCCGACGCAAGGCCTTCATTCGCCATCGCGCACCGGATGGGCCGTCCACCAAGGCCGTTGCTCCGCGCCCCGAACCCGTGGAGCCGTAGAGGCGCACGCGATCCCACCCGCTCCACTCGTGAAGCCCGCGCGCGCGGATTTCGCTCGCAAGATCCGCCGCGACGTACAGCGCGCAAGCCCCGTGCGGGTTTAGCACGAATCCCGCCGGGGGCGCGGGCCAGCTGGGACCGATCACGAGGAGGTTGGCTTCTGGGAGGCCGGTTTCGCGGCAAGCCACGCGAACCCGACGCCCAGAAGGTAGAGAGCGATCATCGGCAACGCGAAGACGGCCATCGTCAAAGCGTCGCCGCTGGGGGTGATGACCGCCGCCGCGATCGCGATGACTATGACGGCCATCCGAAAGTGCCGCAACAGAAACGCCGGCGTGACGATTCCGAAGCGAGAGAGAACGAGGATCACGATGGGCATCTCGAAGACAAGCCCGGCCCCCAGCAACATGCGGCTCTCGAACTCGAACGCCGATTGCAGCGTCAACTGGGCCTTGAACTGTGACCCTAGTGCAAGGAGCCAGCGCGCCGTCAGGGGAAGCGCCGTGTAGTACCCGAAGGCACCCCCCGCCACGAAGAAGATCGTCCCGGCGGCGATGAAGACCCCGCCCGCCCGTCGCTCGGTCTTGTAGAGCCCGGGCGCGACGAATCCCCAGAACTGCCAAAGGATGTAAGGGGCTGCAAGAAACAGAGCCGCTATGGCCGAAGCCTTCATGTAAACCATGAACGGCTCGGTGAGCGCGATGAAGATGATCTCGCCTCCGCCGAACAAATGCTCGCGAATCGGTTTCAGGAGGAACGCGAGGATCCGGTCGCTGACGAGCCAGCACAGAGCGAGCAGCAAGACGAACACGATCGCGACCCGGAACAACCTCGACCGGAGCTCGTCGAGGTGCTCCAGAAAGCTCATCGCCGGCTCAGTGGACGGAGCCGGGTCCGCCATCGTTTGCAGGGGGGTCGGTAGGAGGTGCGGGGGGCGCGGGCTCCGCGGGGGATCCAGGCATCGCGGGCTGTGTCACGTCGAGCAGGACGCCTCGCGCCAAGGCCTCCGGGCGCGGCGCGAGCTCTATCGGTCGCACGGCGTCCTTGAGCTCCTCCATGCGCACCTCTCGTTCGAGGTTGGTCTTGAAGTCGTTGGTCGCACGACGAAAGTCAGCGACCGTTTTCCCGAGCGCGCGGCCGATTTCCGGGAGGCGTCGCGGCCCAAAAAGGAGCAACGCCGCTATGAAGAGGAGCACGACTTCGGGGCCGCCGATCGAACCGAACACAATGGGGAGGCTACTCGCCGCCCCCTGGGAGTGTCAAGAAACGCCCGTCCCGCCCCGCCCGGCGCTAACTCATTGCCGCACACCTGACCTCACCTTATACTTTGAAGGCCTTCCAGACCCTCGAGGGAATCACGATGAGCCGATCGGCACGGGGAACTGCGGGCTTGACCGTCTTGTTCTTGGGCGGGAGCTGCCTCCTGGGAGGGCTGCTCGCAACCGGCGTCGAGGCGGAGGGAGACAAATCCAGCTCCCAGGTGCGCACTTTCGGGCGGATCCTCGCACTCGTCGAAGACAACTCGATCGGCAAGGCGAGCTCCGAGGATCTCGTCGAAGACGCCATTCAGGGGATGCTGCACACGCTCGACCCTCACAGCAACTACCTCAACCGTGAGGCGTTCATGGAGATGAGGGACGAGCAGCGCGGCATGTTCTACGGCTTGGGCATCCAGATCAACAAGCGGGGCGCGGATCAGCCGCTGATGATCATCGCGCCGATCGACGGCACCCCCGCGGCACGGGCCGGGCTGCAGCCCGGCGACGTCATAGCGAAGATCGAGGGTCAAGACACCATCGGCCTCACGGTCCAGGAGGCCGTCCGGAAGTTGAAAGGCGAGAAGGGCACGAAAGTAACGATCACGATCCAGCGCGCCGGAGAAAGCGCGAGCTTCGACGTCACCCTCCTCCGCGACGAGATTCCGACTCACAGCGTCGCGCACGCGTTCCTCGTCCAACCCGGGGTCGGACTCGTTCGGATCTCGACCTTCACGAGCACGACGACGGGCGAGCTCGACGACGCGCTGCAAAAGCTCAAAGGCCTAGGAATGGAACGCCTGATCCTCGACCTCCGCAGCAATCCCGGCGGGCTCCTCGACCAGGCGGTAGGCGTTGCCAGCCGTTTCATCCCGGAGGGGAAACTCGTCGTCTATACGCGCGGCCGCATCCCCGGCTCCGATCAGGACTACACCGCCAAGGGCGATGCGCGCACCGACGCCTCGCTGGTCGTGCTGGTCGACCGCAACTCTGCGTCGGCGAGCGAGATCGTGTCGGGTTGCATCCAGGACCACGACCGCGGCCTCGTCGTCGGGGAGACGACCTTCGGCAAGGGTCTCGTGCAGCGCGTGATCCCGCTGCGTGACGGCGGCGCCTTGGCCCTGACGACGGCCAAGTACTACACCCCGTCGGGTCGCCTGATCCAGCGCGACTATTCCAATCTGGACGACTATTTTCTCGACGCGGAGCTGGAAGATGACGATGCGCGGGGCTCGGTCGACCCGGAATCGACGGGCCACGAGCTGCGCCGAACCGACTCCGGGCGCACGGTTTACGGCGGCGGCGGCATCACTCCGGACTACGTCGTTCGCGCCGAGCGCGAGCCCACGCTCCTTTCGCGTCTTCGCCGCGAGAATCTCATCTTCGATTACGCCGTTCGGTTCGCGGCCGCCCATCCCGATTTGAAGGCCGGCTTCCCCGTGGGCGATGCGGTGATCAAGGATTTCCAGGCGTTTCTCGCCTCGCGCAACTTCAAGTACGACGCGAAGGACTTCGTCAGCTCGCGGGCGGGACTGGAGCTGCGCCTGCGCTCCCGGATCGGCGGCGTGAAGTGGGGCGCCGAGGCGGAGAGCAAGATCCTCGTCGAGGGAGATATCCAGGTGCAGAAAGCACTGACGCTCTTCGACGAGGCCGCCAAGCTGGCTGCCGCCGGCAAGCTCGGACGTCAGGACGAGGACGACAAGGGCGTCAAGGGAACGGACTTGAAGGCGGCGGCGCCGGCGAGCTGACGGGCACCGCCCGCGTCAGTGGCCTCCACAAATCTCGATCTTCCCCGCCAGCGACGCCCGATGAAACCGGCGTAGCGTTTCGACACGCCCAGCCAAGGGTAACCGCTCCATCGACTGAAGAAAGCGCAGCGCCATGCGGGAGGCCTCGTCGTAGCGTTTGCGGATCGTGGGATCGTCGTCGCAGTAGGTGCGTGCGTGGAACAGGTGGTGCCGAATCCAAAGGCGCCGATCCGGGTCGAGGCGCTGCTCCCGTCGCGCCATGAACCTCGACAGCACGAGATCCTTGCTGACGTTGGCCTGAATCTCCAACTCGAGGAGCGATACGCTCCGACCTGCGTGGGCCCGCTCGGCGGCGACGAGCAGGTGGTCCAGCTCCTCGACGAGCACGGCGAACGCGTCGACGTTGTCCTCGTCGAGACACCTCTGCGGGGGCTTTTCCTCGAGACGTCGAATCATCGCATCCGGGTAGTAGATGCAGGCTCTCACACCGGCTCCGGTCTCGCGGACCAGGAGTCGCGCTCCCGCCCCTGCTTCGGAACGCACCTCTCGGTCGCCGTTCGGGTAGAGGGCGCGCAGCCCCGCGTCCCCGATCACATAGCTGCCGATGGGGAGCAGCGGAGCCTCCAGGGCGTAGGTCCTCCGCAGGAGCCCGCACAGCACATCGAGGAGGGGCTGCGACGTCACGCGCGTGTGTCCGCCGGCTCATAGGCGAATCCGCCGTCCCTAAAGGTGATCCGAAGGACCGCGTAGTCGAGCCGTGCCCGCACCTGCGCCAAGACCTCGCGCCGTACCTCGTTCGGATCGAACGGGCGCGCGCCCTGCCGCAAATCCCTCAGCCATGCGACCAGCGCATCGCTGTCTTTGAGGCCTCGGCGATCGTCGCGACGAATGCGATGCGCGATCGCGACGTTGCAGACGCTCTCGAGCGTGGCGGCCAAGCGGCGGGCGCCGAATGCTGGGGAGAATCCTCGGGCGAGCAATTCGCGGCGGGCGGAAGGATCGAGAACGAGATCGAGATCGTGAACTTCGCGATAACGCCGGGCGATCCGCTCGAACTCGAGATCCAGTATGCGCTCCGCGCTCGTCGTCGTCAGGCGGCCGAAGTGGATCATGCGGACTCGATTCATGAACTCCGGAGAAAGCGCGCGTCTCAGGTCGGATCGGACGTCGGCGTCGGCACCGGCCCAACGTGCGGCGTCCTCCCCGTACCCGATCGGCGCTGCGCGCCGCTGGAGATCGCTGTACCCCAGGTTCGAGGTGAAGAACACGATCGCGTTCGCGAGGTTCAGCACGCGCCCTTTGTTGTCGGTCGTCGTACCGCGATCAAGGATCGAGAGAAAAAACGCCCGGAGCTGGGGGTGTGCCTTTTCGACTTCGTCGACGAGGATGATCGACACCGGCGCCTTCGACGCCCGCTCCTGAAACGACGAGAGCAGTCCCTCCTCGTCCGAACGGATGAACCCGCGCGTCGCGCCTCTCAGCTCGTTGATGTCCGACGGGTAGGTGTAGTTCGGCCCCTCGATCGTCAGCATCGGGATCTCGACTTGCCAGATGGCCTCTAAGACCCTCCCGAGACTCTCGACGAGGTGATTCTTCCCGACGCCGGTTGGGCCGACCAGAAAATAACCCGGCGGTTTTCGCAGGTCGCGCGTACCGGAGGCGCAGAGCATGAACTCGTCGCACAGCGCGGACACCGCGGACTCCTGGTCGACGATGATCTCGTTCAGGGCGGCACGGAGTCGGTCGATGTCCAGAGACGCGAACAGCAACATCCGCTCGTACGCGGACAGAAGCTCGTCTCGCGAGAAAAGCGATCCGCGATCGGCATCGCCGCGCGCCGCCTCGAGATAGTCGGCGGCCGGACCCGCGCCCTTGGACTCCGCGTCGGCTACGACCGCGTCGACGACGACGGCATCGGCGACGGCGGCCATGAGCGGAACGCGCGTCTTGAGGTCGTGTCCCGGCGATGCCACGGAAGCGGCGTCCGCGTGCATCGAGCGCAGGATGTCGGCGTACAACGGGAATCGGTCGGCGCACTGTCGAAGGAACCCGACTTCGTCCTCGAGCGGCAACATCAACAGCTTGTTTTCCCGGAAGAACTCGCGCAAGCGGCGATCTTCGGCGAGGAGCTCCAACGCCTCGCCGGCGGCGCGGTAGGCCCGGGCGCCCAGATCGCCCAGCTCGTAGCCCTTGACCTTACGAAGCCCGAGGAACCCGGAATCGAAGAGTGCCTTGTCCCCGATGACACGGACATCGTCCGGCAACCGCCGGATCCGGTAGAAGACCTCGCCCCCGCTGCGACGCTGCTCTTCAATGAGCTGGCCGACGAGGGACGACAGCAGGAATCGGTCGGACTGCATGATCCGCGCGATGCGATCGTCCGTATAAACGTCCGTCAACAACAGCGAGCACCCCGTCAACACCCGCACGAGGTGCTTCAGCTCGAGGCCGTCCACGCCGTAGGCCCCCGTGAGGAGGCGGGCGGATTCCCGCAAACGCAACTCGAGCGTGTCGGCGTCGAACGACTCGATCGTCCGCTTCGAACCGCTCGCCATGTCCTCGTCCATGCCGCTCCCCTCATCGCGCCGAAGACGCCCTCTTCTGCGTCATCAATGCTTGTGCCACGTACTACGGGACCGCGCAACCTCTTTCGACACTGAATTTAGAGGGACCATTGGACGAATGCCACGACACGAAGTGTCACAATCCGGGTTCGAATCCGCTAAGATCACAGACCCTAGTGACCCTACAGGATCACTCCGAGGCGCGGTCCGTCGGCGGGTGCTCTTGACACGCGCGCCGGTGGGTCTTATCATTCTGGCACTCGCTGGCTTGGAGTGCTAACAAGAGTCCCTAAACGGAAGAAAACAAGGGAACTTATCTGACTCACGGAGGTTCGTGACCATGAAGATGAAGCCGCTCTACGACAGGGTTCTGATCAAGAGAATCGAAGAAAAGGAGCAGAAGAAAGGGACCATCATCATTCCCGACACCGCGAAGGAAAAGCCCATGGAGGGGAAAGTCATTGCGGTGGGCGCTGGCGCGGTGAACAAAGAAGGGAAGCGGACCCCTCTTGAGGTCAAGGTCGGCGATCGAGTGCTGTTCGGTAAGTACGCCGGCACCGAGATCAAGATCGACGATCAGGAGCACGTAATCCTTCGCGAGGACGAAATCCTCGGCATCCTCGACTAACTCTCACGACTCGATTCCGACCACTTCAGTTACCCATCATTCACTTGGAGGACTAAGCACAATGTCTGCGAAGAACATCACGTACGCCGAGGACGCCCGCCAGGCGATGCTCCGTGGCGTCAACAAACTGGCCGATGCCGTCAAGATCACCCTCGGCCCGAAGGGCCGGAACGTCGTCTTGGAGAAGAAATTCGGTTCGCCTCTGTCCACCAAGGACGGGGTGTCGGTCGCGAAAGAGATCGAGCTTGAAGATCCTCGCGAGAACATGGGCGCCCAGCTCGTTCGCGAGGTCGCATCCAAAACTTCGGACGTCGCCGGCGACGGCACGACCACCGCGACGATCCTCGCCCAGGCCATCTTCCGCGAGGGCGTGAAGGCCGTCACGGCGGGCTCGAACCCGATGGACATCAAACGCGGCGTCGAGAAGGCCGTCGAGTACGCGTCGGGTGAGATCAAGAAGCTCTCGCGCCCGGTCGTCGGCAAGGCGATCCGGCAGGTCGGCACGATCTCGGCCAACAACGACACGTCGATCGGCCAGATCATCGCCGAGGCGATGGAGAAGGTCGGCAAGGATGGCGTCATCACGGTCGAGGAGGCCCGCGGGCTCGAAACCTCGCTCGAGGTCGTCGAGGGCATGCAGTTCGACCGCGGCTACCTCTCGCCCTACTTCGTCACCGATGCCGAGCGGATGGAGGTCGTTCTCGAGGACGCCTACCTCCTCATCCACGAGAAGAAGATCTCGTCGATGAAGGACCTGCTCCCCGTTCTCGAGCTCACCGCGAAGTCCGGGAAGCCGCTCGTGATCGTCGCCGAAGACGTCGAGGGTGAAGCGCTCGCGACTTTGGTCGTGAACAAGCTGCGGGGTACGCTCCATACCGCCGCCGTCAAGGCGCCGGGATTCGGTGATCGCCGCAAGGCGATGCTCGAGGACCTCGCGATCCTGACCAACGGCAAGTGCATCACCGAGGACCTCGGCATCCGGCTCGAGAACGTCAAGCTGGAGGACCTCGGCCGCGCCAAGAAGATCGTCATCGACAAAGAGAACACCACGATCATCGAAGGCGGCGGGAAGTCGAAGACCATCGAGGGTCGCGTGAAGCAGCTCCGCACGCAGATCGACGAGACCACGTCCGACTACGATCGCGAGAAGCTCCAAGAACGCCTCGCAAAGCTCGTCGGCGGCGTCGCGGTGATCAAAGTCGGCGCGGCGACCGAGTCCGAGATGAAAGAGAAGAAGGCCCGCGTCGAGGATGCGATGCACGCCACGAAGGCCGCCGTCGAGGAGGGCATCGTCCCCGGCGGGGGCGTCGCGCTGGTTCGCTGCATCCCTGGGCTCGACGAGATGATCAAGAAGGAGAAGAACGAAGACATGGCCGTCGGGATCCGGATCGTCAAGCGCGCCCTGGAGGAGCCCATCCGCCAGATCGCGAACAACGCCGGTCACGAGGGTTCGGTCATCGTCAACCAGGTCAAGGCGATGGAGAAGGACAAGGGCTTCGACGCCCAAACCGAGAAGTTCGTCAACATGCACGAAGCGGGAATCATCGATCCGACCAAGGTCGTGCGTTCCGCTCTCCAGAACGCCGCGTCGATCGCGAGCCTCATGCTCACCACCGAGGCCGTCATCAACGAGATCCCCGAGGAGAAGAAGGCCATGGGCGCCCCGGGCATGGGCGGCGGTGGCGGCATGGGCGGCGATTTCTGATCGACCCAACCGGGCGGCTTACGCGCCCGTTGACATAGACTTCACGCCCGGCCCCCATGGGCCGGGCGTTTTTTTGGAGCCCCCGTTGAGCCCCGAGGCGGCACGTGCCGAGCGCGTCCGTGTGATCGCGGCCCTCACGCTGATCCAGGTCTTCTTCGGCGTTCACTACCTTGCCGGTAAGGTAGTCCTCCAGGAAATCCCGCCGCGTGCCTGGGCCCTGATGCGCGTCGTCGGCGCCGCCGTCTTGCTGCTGACGATAGCCCGCCTGCTGGGCCGCCGCTTTCCCCGCGCCCCCCGCGATCTGGCGCTCCTCGCGGTCTTCTCGTTCTTCGGCGTCGCCGTCAATCAGGTCTGTTTCGTGGAAGGGCTTTCGCGAACGACGGCGACCCACTCGGCGATCATCAACACGCTCATCCCGGCGTGGACGCTTCTCTTTGCGGTGCTCCTCGGCCGCGAGTCGCCGACGACGCTGAAGGCCGCCTCGCTGGCGCTAGCCGTCGTTGGCGTGCTTCTCGTGATACGGCCCGAGCGAGCGGCGTTCTCGTCGGCAACTTTTGTGGGCGACCTCCTCACGATGGCAAATTCGATGTCGTACTCGTTCTTCCTCGTCGTTTCGAAGCGCACGATGCATCGCATGGACGCACTCGCCGCGACCGCGCTGATGTTCGCGTTCGGGGCATTGCCCATTGCTCTTTTCGGAGGCTCAGCCTTCGCCCGGTTCGATGTGGGTTCGGTCACGGCCGTCGCGTGGCTCTGGGCTGCCTTCATCGTCATCTTTCCGACCGCCGGAGCCTACGTGTTGATCTCGTGGACGCTTGCCCGGGCCGAGGCTTCCCTCGTTGCGCTGTTCGTCTACATGCAGCCGGTGATCGCGACGATTCTCGGCATGGCGTTCCAAAACGAGACACTGACGGCACGCACGGTCGTGGGCGCACTGCTCATCTTCGGCGGGGTCTACCTCGCGCTCCGCGTGCCGCGCTTACCGGGGCTTCGTCGCGCCGCCCCGGCGTCGTGAGCGGACTAGGGGACACCTCCGTTCTTCTTGTCAAAGCGGTATCCGGGGAGTTTTGCAAGAAAAACGGAGGTGTCCCCTAGTCCCCTAGTCCCCTAGCGCGATCCGTACGAGGAGCTCCGTTCCGATGGGAAGCGCGGCTTCGTCGATGTCGAACTGCGGGGAGTGGTGGGGCGCCGTGATGCCGCGCGCGACGCTTCCCGCGCCGATGAAGGTGAATGCCCCGGGCGCACGCTGCAGGAAGTACGCGAAGTCTTCAGCAGCCGCCATGGGGGCCGGCTCCAAGACGTTCGGCTCCCCGACGATGAGACTCGCGTGGAGGCGCACCCGACCGACCGCGCTGACGTCGTTGACGACGGGCGGGTATCCCGGGTGAAGGGTGTACTCGAGGCGGCACCCGGCTGCGGCGGCGGTTCCTTCGAGAACCTCGCGGACGCGCCGCCGCAGGATCTCCCGCACGCCCTGGTCGAAGCTACGCAAGGTTCCCTTCATGGTGACCGTATCGGGGATGGCGTTCGGCGCGGTTCCCGCATGAAGCGAGCCGACCGAGACCACCGCGGGCTGGATCGGGTCGACCGAGCGCGCGACCACGGACTGCAGGGCCACGACGGCAAGCGCGGCGGCGACGACCGGGTCGCGCGCCTCGTGAGGCATCGCGCCATGTCCGGCCCTGCCGACGATCGTGGCGACGAACTCGTCCTGGGCGGCCATCGTGGCTCCCGTGCGCACCTGAACCGTTCCGACGGGGAAGAGCGACCAGAGGTGGAGTCCGTAAACCTCCGCCACGCCGTGTTCGTCCAGAAAGCCCGTGCCGATCATGGCTTCCGCTCCACCGAAGCCCTCCTCACCGGGCTGGAAGCAAAAGATGACGTCGCGGTCGAGTCGTTCGCGCACCGACCTCAGGACCGATGCCGCGCCGAGCAGCATCGCCGTGTGTCCGTCGTGGCCACAGGCGTGCATCTTTCCGGCGACTTCCGACCCGTACGGGCGGCCCGGCTGTTCGTCGATGGGCAGGGCGTCCATATCGGCGCGAAGCAACACCGACGGCCGCGACGGCTTTGCGGCTCGCAAGACTCCCACGACGCCCGTCTTCGCGACGCCCGTTGTCACCTCCAGCTCGAGCTCGCGCAGTCGCGCGGCGACGAACGCCGCGGTTTCATGCTCTTCGAACCCCAGCTCCGGCCGCTTGTGGAGTGCGCGCCTCCAGCCCACGAGCGATCCCGAAAGCTCTAGGACGCGGCGCTTGAGGTCGTCGGACATTGGTTCCCCTTTCGCGCGCATTCTATAATCCCGTGCCCTTCTCCGACTTCACCGCGAGGGAACCCGCGTGAGCCTCCCCGAGACCCGCCGCGTCCGCATCGGCCATTCCCCCGATCCCGACGATGCTTTCATGTACTACGCCATCGCCAAGGGGAGGGTCGATACCACGGGATTCGCGGTCGAGCAGGTCCTGGAGGACATCGAGAGCCTCAACCGTCGGGCGTTGTCGGGCGAACTCGAGGTGACCGCGGTCTCGATCCACGCCTATGCGCACCTCGCCGAGCGTTATGCCCTGATGTCTTGCGGGGCGAGCATGGGGGACGGATACGGACCGATCGTCGTTGCGAGGGCGCCGATTTCGCCCGACGAGCTCGCCCGGAAGACCGTGGCGATCCCCGGAACCCTGACGTCTGCGTACCTCGCGTTGCGCCTGTACCTCGGAAGCGCCTTCCCTTACGTCATCGTGCCCTTCGACGAGATCTTGGAGACCGTCGCGGCGGGGCGCGCGGACGCCGGGCTTGTCATTCACGAAGGCCAGCTGACCTACCCCGAGCTGGGGCTTGCAAAGATCGCGGACCTCGGCGTCTGGTGGGGCGCACGAACCGGTGGATTGCCGCTGCCGCTCGGCGGGAACGCCGTGCGGCGCGACCTCGGAACGGCGGCCATGCACGCGCTCACGAGAATGTACAGGGACTCGATCGCCTTCGGCCTGGCACACCGCGCGGATGCGCTCGCGTACGCGAAGGATTTCGGACGCGGCCTCGACGACGGCCTGAACGAGCGGTTCGTCGGGATGTACGTCAACGATCTGACGCTCGACTACGGTGAGCGCGGCCGGCGCTCGATCCAGCTTTTCCTCGATGAAGGGACCGCCGCGGGGATCGTCCCCCCGATGGGCCCCGTGACGTTCGTGTCGTGAGCGGTCTTGACGCAGCCGAGCGCACCTGCGCGGTCGCGGATCGATCGAATCTCGGGCGATTGATCGCGGTGGGACCCGACCTGCTCGGTCTTCTCCACCGGCTGAGCACCGGCGACGTCCGCGACTTGCATCGCGGCGAGGGACGGCCAACCGTCGTCACGAACGCGAAAGGGCGCATCGTCGAGCGCCTTTCTGTCCACCACCTGGGCGACGATGGCGTGCTGCTGGTTGCGGGTCCGGAAGGCGCGCCGCGCGTCCTTGCTCACCTCAACAAGTTCACATTTGCCGAGAACACCGGCCTTTCGGACGTGACGTCCGAGACGTTTGCGTTCGCGCTTTTCGGCCCGCGGTGGGTGGATGTCGCCCGCGCGCTGGGAATTCCGGATCTCGCCCCCTACGCTTGCTCGACGTGCACGCTAAGAGGGGTTCGCGTCCACGTGGCGCGCACGAACGGATTCGACGCCGGCGGGGTCCTCGTGATCGGCCCGCGCGATGCGGCGGGGCACGTCCGGTCGGCGGTGGTCGACGCGGCCATCGCCGAAGGTGGGGCGTCGATCGAGGCCGATGCGCTCGAGGCGTGGCGGATCCTGAGCGGTCTCCCCGCGCAAGGTCACGAGCTGACCGAAGATCACAATCCGTTGGAGGCCGGGCTGCGTGACGCCGTGAGCTTCACCAAGGGCTGCTATGTCGGACAGGAGGTTGTCGCTCGATTGAACACCTACGGGAAGGTCGCACGCGCCCTCATCCGACTCGAGCTGGAACCCGATGCTCCGGTCCCCTCAAAGGGCGCAGCCGTCCTTGTGGGCGATATCACGATCGGAAGCGTGACGAGTGCAGTACGACCGCCGGGTCGCCGGGCCCCGGTCGCGATCGCCTACGTCAAGTCGCGGGAGTTGCCTTCCGAAATCGCCGAGGTTGCGGTCGATGACGGCGGAATCGTTCGGCGCGCCACGCTGATCCGTCGCTAAAGCAACGTTTCGAGGTGTATCGCGGTCGATGCCGCCAGAGCCTCGAGATCGTAGCCTCCTTCGAGCGTCGAAACGACGCGTCCGTATGCGAAACGATCGGCGATCCCACGCACGATCCGCGTCGCTTCCGCGAACGCGTCGGTCGAGACGTGTAAGCCCCCCAACGGATCGGCGCGGTGCGCGTCGAAACCCGCCGATACCAGCACGAACTCCGGGCGGAACGCCTCCATCGCGGGGAGGAGTGCCTCCGTCAGCCCGGCAAGAAAACGCTCGTCACCGTCTCCCGGGCGAAGCGGCACGTTCATCGTCGCACCGACTCCGCGCCCCTTCCCGCGTTCCTTGGCGTATCCGGTCCCGGGGTACAGAGGCATTTGATGGGAGGAGTAGTAGAAAACCGACGGATCGTCTTCGAAGATGTGCTGCGTGCCGTTCCCGTGGTGAACGTCCCAGTCCACGATCAGGATCCGATCGATCGCGCACTCCTCGCGCAGGGCAGCTGCCGCCACGGCGACGTTGTTGAATAGGCAAAACCCCATCGCCAGATCCCGCTCGGCGTGATGCCCGGGAGGGCGCACGACCGCAAGGCCTGAATCGAGCCGCGAGGCGGCCACCTCGGCGCACAGCGCGGTCAGCGATCCCGCGGCCAGGCGTGCGATGCGGGCGCTCTCGGCACAGATCGCGGTATCCATCGAGTCGATGAACCGCTCCCCCGAAAGGCACGCGTCCTCGACGCGGCGGATGTGGTCGGCTTCGTGCGCACGAAGCAGCGCGGCGTCCGTCGCCCGCACGACCGGGACTCTCGCGCACCTCGCGGCAAGCCCGCGCTCTTCGATCGTCGCGCGGACCCTGGCGAGTCGACCGGGACACTCCGGGTGGCCGCTTCCGGTCTCGTGTTCTTCGAAAACGGGATCGAGGACGAGTCCGACGCGTCTCATCGCACGTTTCGCGCGCCGCGCCTCAGTGCGCGCGCACGGAAACGTCGAGGCCGGAAAAGCCGTTCGTGATGGGCACGCCGGCCGGGATCTTTACGTTGTAGAGTCCCGCGGCAAAATCGGGATTCAGGCGCGTGTTCAGGAAGCGAAGCTCCGTTTCATTCCCGTCCCGGCCGACGTAATCGATGCGCACCGGGAGGAGACTGGACGCGTCGACCCAGAGTTTGACCTCATCGACGCTTCTTCGAACCCGGTGCTTCTTGGGAGAAAGCACGAGGAGGTAGGCACCGTTTGCGTCCGGCCCCGTTTCGCCGAGCGCGATCTCATAGAACTTGCCGAGCTCTTTCGACCCCTGACCGACGCCGAAGAACCGGAACAGCTGCTCGCTCCAGCGCTTGATGTCCCTCTTTTCAGCCTTCTTCCGCTCGGGAAAGTATCCGGTGTACGCACCCTCGGCGACGACGAACCGCATCGGCTCGGGAGCCTGGTACTCCCATAGAACCGAGTCCGGTTTCGTCAGGTAGAACTGCCCTCTGGCGACGATGGGGTCCTTGAGAAGCGGGCTCCGCGTCGCTTGGGTGAACTCGGCGGAAAGCGTTCGGATCTGTCCTTGGACCTGGTCGAACCGGGCGAGGACTTGTTGCAGGGTTTCTCCGGAAGGCAGAGTCTTCGCCGCGGCGGCCTTCTGGGTCTTCGGTTCCTTTGCAGGCAGGAGAGAGACCGCCACGAGAAGAACGGCTACCGCAACCGCGCCGCGGCGAACGGTCATCCCGGTCCTCGACGCATGAGGAGCGCACGGAAACAGGGTCGAGAGCATCTCGTGAAAACGCTATCAGCGGGCAGCAGAGCCGTCAATAGAACGCGACACACCCTATAATCGCCGCCTTCTTCGCAGAGGGCTCCACGATGCGCTTGCCACCGCCCGCCCGGATCGCCGTGGCCTTCGCTCTCCTCGCCACGGGCTGCCCGAAAGCTCCTTCGACGAGCTCGCCTTCAGGGGCAAGGCTCGAGGAGGACGCGCGGATCGGCAAACTCGCTCGCATCCTGCGCGCCGCGGACCGGAGAATCGTCGACGACGATCTCCGCGCCCTCCTGGCCGACGATGATTCCGCCGTGCGCGCGCGCGCGGCCCTTGCGATGGGTCAGATCGCCGAACCGTCGTCGCTTAAAGACCTCGAGAAGGCTGCGACCGACCCTATCGCCGCGACCCGGGCGAACGCCGCGTTCGCGATGGGGCTCATCGCCGACGCTTCGGCGCAGGGCATCCTCTTGCAACTCGCCTTGGACCCCTCGTCGAGTGTCCGCGCCGCGACGGCCGAAGCACTCGGTCGGCTGCACGACCCGGGCGGGGCGACGGCGGTTGGCGGCCTGCTCGACGACCCGGACATCTCTGTTCGCGCGGCGGCGGCGCTGGCCGCGTGGAAATTCGCCGATCCGGAACGATTCCTGGACGCCCTTCTCACGAACCTCGCAGCCGACGACCCCGGCGTACGCATCGCATCCGCATACGCGCTGGCACGGCTCGCGTCGGTCGCGACGGCCCCGGCGTCGTCGGGTGCCCCAGTCGGACACCTGTCGGAATCCGGCGTGACCCGCGCCAGGGCCGCCTTGGCGGAGCGCGTGGCGGATACCGAGCCGGAGGTGCGGATGCAGGTCGCGCGGGGGCTGGCCTTTCCCAAGGGAGGGACGGAGCTTGCCGTCGTCGGTGCGTTGTCGAAAGACCGGGTCCCCGGCGTACGCGTCAACGCCGTGCGCGCGCTCGGCTACCCCGGAGTGCCGATCAAGCCCTACCTCGATCGCGCGGTGGCCGATCGTGACCAGGGCGTGGCGCGCGCGGCGCTCGAGGCGGTCGGCAAGGTCGGCGGCGCCCCCGCCGAGGACACGCTGAACAAGGCTCTCGCGAGGCTCGAGAAAGGGTGGCTGCGCGAGGCCGCGATGAGCGCGCTCGCACACGTCGATCCGGAAAAAACGCCCGCCGTGGTGAACCGACTGTTGGTGGACCCGGATTCGGTGATGCGCGCCAGCGCGGCGGCTCTGCTCGCCGGGCACAAAGAGCCGGGAGCGCTCGCGGCGGCCGCTACGCTGCTTGGCGATGCGGAGCCCCGGGTTCAGGCCGTTGCGGTTCCGATCATTGCGGACCAGGACGGTCCGATCTCGACGCTTTTGGTCGGGCTCTTCGGCTCCCCCGATCCGGTGGTCCGCGCCGCGGTCGCCGAGGGCGTTGGAGCCCGTCTCGCTACACCGCATCCCGCCGTCGAAACCAAGGACGACCTGTTCGCGCGACTGGAGGAGATCTGGGCCGCGTCTGCGGCCGACTCGATTCCAGACGCCAAGCTGGCGGTCGTCGATGCGGTGGCGAAGGCGGGGAAAGACGATCGAACGGCGGCGGCGCTGACTCGCGCCCTAGCCGACCCCGAGATCGTGGTTCGCCGTCGCGCGGCCGCGCGCTTCAAGGATGTTTACTCGGAAGACAAGAGCAAGGACATCGGGCCGGCCTCCGTGCTCTCTCTTTCGGACTACGAGCGCATCGTCCGCTGGGCTCTGGTTCCCCATATCGCCGTCGTCACGGTGCAGCGTCCAGGGACGTCGGTCGGGCGATTCTCGGTCGCCCTCGACGCGTCGGCGGCCCCCATGGCGGCCTGGAATCTCTCTGAGCTCGCCTCAAAAGGGTTCTTCGACGGAGCGACGGTCCACCGGGTCGTCCCGAACTTCGTCGTGCAAGACGGCGATCCGCGCGGGGACGGCTACGGTGGCCCCGGCTACTCGATCCGCGACGAGTTCAACCCCCTTCCGTTCACCGCCGGCGTCATCGGGATGGCGTCCGACGGCAAGGACACGGCCGGGAGCCAGTGGTTCGTCACGCTGTCGGCGCAGCCTCACCTCGACGGACGGTACACGTCGTTCGGGCGCGTCGCGGAGGGTCTTTGGGAGGTTGTCGCGCAGATGCGTCCCGAAGACACCGTGGTGTCGATCCGCGTGTACGAAAGGGCCGGAACCGGGCCTGTGCCCGGGAACTAGCGCGCGACGCGTCCCGCCTCGACGAGCGCATCGATCCGGCGGTGGACGCGCTCGCGTATGTCGCCCCACACGCCCTCTTCGATCGAGAGAAACGCCTCGGCGACCCTCGGATCGAACTGGATTCCCGAAAAGCGGCGGATTTCGTCGCGCGCTGCCTCGATCGAAAGCGCCGCCCGGTAGGGCCGATTCGAGGTCATCGCGTCGAAGGTGTCGACCGCGGCGAAGATCCTCGCTCCGAGCGGAATCGCCTCTCCCTTGAGGCCGCGCGGATAGCCCGATCCGTCCCACCGCTCCTGGTGGCAATGAACGATCTCCAGCGCCGGCTTCAGGAAGCGGATGTGCTTCAACATCTGGTACCCCATCTCGGGGTGGCGCTTCATCTCCTCCCACTCCGCCGCATCGAGTTTTCCGGGCTTCCGCAAGATCGCATCGGAAACGCCGATCTTGCCGACGTCGTGGAGAATCGCCCCGCGGCGGATCCATGAAAGCCCGGGCTCGCCGACTTCCATGACCTGCGCCACCATGACCGCGTACTCGACGACACGGCGCGAGTGGCCGTGGGTCTCGTTGTCGCGAAAATCCAGCGCCGTGATCATCGCTTCGAGCGTGCTCTCGTAGGACTCTTCGAGCTCGGCGTAGAGTCTCTCGACCTCGCGGTTCTTCGCCACCAACTCCCGAGTGCGGTCGGCGACCTTGAGCTCGAGCCTCTGCTGATAATCGCGGTTCTCGCGGATGAGCCGGCGCTTGTCCAGCGTCCGCTCGACCACGATGCGGACTTCCTCGAGATTGAACGGTTTCGAGACGTAGTCTGAGGCGCCTTGCCGGATGGTGTCGACCGCGGTCTCGAAATCGACGAGGCCGGTGACCATGATGACGTCGACGTCGGGATCGTGAGTCTTGATGCGGCGCAGCAGCGACAGGCCGTTCTCCCCCGGCATTTCGATGTCCGACAGGACGAGGTCGATGCCGCCTTGCCTCACGATGTCGAAGGCGTCGACGGCGTTTCCAGCCTGCACGACCGAAAAGCCGAACGACTCGAGCCCGTCCGCGAGAACCTCGCGGATGGACATTTCATCGTCGGCCACGAGGACACGCATGGGCTGGCTCACGGGGTGGATTGTAGGTTTTGATACTCCGGCGGGCAACCGATCTACGTGACCTCCCGCCAGTCGCCGCCGGTTTTCTGATCCACGGCGAGAGGAACGGACAGCGGGTGGACGTGCTCCATCGCCTCGCGGACCCGCTCCTTGACGACGTCGAGCTCGGCCCGCGGCACCTCGAGCAGCAATTCGTCGTGAACCTGCAACAGCAGGCGCGCCTGGAACCCCCCGTCGTCCAACACGCGTGCGACCCGCTGCATCGCGAGCTTCATCAAGTCCGCGGCCGTCCCCTGGATCGTCGTGTTCACCGCGCCACGCAGCGCCTGTTCGATCTCTCCGCGATGCGACCGACGCTTCAACACGGCGAACGAGCGAACGCGGCCGAACAGCGTTCGCACCTGTCCTTCGCGCATCGCTTCGGCACGAACGCCCTCGATATACGCCTTCACGCTCTTGAACCGGTCGAAGTACGCCTCGATGAAATCGTGCGCGTCTTGCCGCGTCATCCCCTGGTCGCGCGCCAGGCGCGCTTCGGACATGCCGTAGAGGATTCCGAAGTTGACCGCCTTGGCGCGCCGGCGCATGTCGTCTTTGACGAGCGCCGGGTCGACACCGAAGACCTTCGCGGCGGTGACGCGGTGGATGTCCTCCCCGGCCCGGAACGCCGCTTGGAGCGCAACGTCACCGCACAGGTGCGCGAGCACGCGCAACTCGACCTGCGAGTAATCGGACGCCAGGAAGACCCAGCCGTCGTCGGGCACGAACGCGCTGCGGATCCGCAGCCCGATCGCAGTCCGCGCCGGGATGTTCTGGAGGTTGGGGTCCGAAGACGAGAGCCTTCCTGTCGCCGCGCCCGTCGGGTGATACGACGTGTGCACCCGACCGGTCTCGGGGTTGACGAGCATGGGAAGCGTATCGACGTAGGTCCCCTTCAGCTTCGCCAGTTCACGGTACGACAGCAGGCGGCGGGCGATCTCGTGTTGCTCCGCCAGTTCCTCGAGCGTTGCGGCATCGGTCGAGAATTCGCCGCTCTTGGCTGTCTTCTTCCCCGGCTTCAGCTTGAGCGCTCCGAAGAGCACCTCGCGCAGCTGCTTGGGAGAATCGACGTTGAACGAGCCTCCGGCGAGCCCGTGGATCGCGCGCCGCTCCTGGTCGAGCAGCGCGTCCATCTCCTTGGACAACCCAGAGAGCGCCTCGACGTCGATCTTGATCCCGGTCGCCTCCATGCGCTCGAGAATCGGCAGCGTCGGTCCATCGATCGTGCGCCAGACCTCCTCGACCCCGGCCTCCACGAGCTTCGGGGCAAGCAGGTCCGCCAGCCGGAGCGTCACGTCCGCATCCTCCGCGGCGTAGCGGGTCACGCGCTCGACGTCGATCTGATCGAGGGTCAGCTGGCGGACGCCCGTGCCGACCAGGGAGGCGTACTTGATCGTCTCGTGGCCCAGATAGAACGCCGCGAGGGAGTCCATGTTGAAGGTTGGACGATCGGGCTCTAAGAGAAACGCCGCGACCATCGTATCGAGGGTCCATCCCGCAACCGGCATCCCGTGCCGGCGCAGGATATGGCTGTCGTACTTGAGGTTCTGACCGACCTTTGCGACCGCGGGGTCGGCCAGGAGCGGTGCCAAGACCTCCCGGACGTCGGCGAGCGCCAGTTGCTCGGGGGCGCCGAGATAGGCGTGCGCGACGGGGATGTACACGCCTTGGCGAGGCGCCCAGGCCATCGAGATTCCAACGAGCCTCGCACGCATCGGGTCTGTGGAATTCGTTTCGGTGTCGACGGCGATGCGTCCTACCGCCCGGCTCCTGGACACAGCAGAGAGCAGCGCGTCCTTGGTGAGCAGCGTGCGGTAGTCGTCGCCTGCCGCCACAGGGTCGACGGGTGCGACTGGGTCAGGCGGCGCAGCGGGCGCTTCCGCTCCCGGAGAGGCGGCCTCGTCCGCAAACTCCGCCGTGAGCGACCGGAACCCCATCTTCTTAAAAAGGGCGGCGAGTCGCTCCCGGTCCGGCGGGTCATGACGGAGCGCTTGGGGGTCGAACGTCGCCGGAACGTGCGCGTCCAGCGTCGCCAGCTCGCGAGACAGACGCGCCTGCTCGGCGCTATCCGCGATCGCTTGCCACACGCGCCGCTGGCTTCCCTTGTCGAGATCTTTCAGAACCCGTGCGAGGGACTTGCGATCCTTGGGCGCGAGGTCGGCGAATTCGGCGGTCCCCTCCGCCGTGTCGCTCGCTTCGCGAAGCCGCGCCGCGAAGACGCCGTCTTTCTCGATCGCGAGAAGCTTACGGGCACTCGCGACGAACCGGTCCCTTGCCGCAGACGGATCGAGGTCCGACGCCTCGAGGGCGGCGATGATCCGATCCCGCGCTTCGAACGCCGCGACGAAAAGCCCCGCCCGTTCGATGATGTCCTCGACATCGCCGTAGGTATTCACGAACGAAAGCGCGGTCTTCTGGCCGACGCCAGGGACGCCCGGGATGTTGTCGACCGCGTCGCCCATCAGTCCCAGGACATCGCGGACCCGAGACGGTGCGGCACCGAAGTGCTCCATGACCCCGGCGGGGTCGAGCCGGATCTCTTTCGTCGGGTTGAAGACGGTGACGCCTTCGCCTACGAGCTGGAGGAGGTCCTTGTCCGATGCGACGACGACCACCTCGTACCCTGCCTCGCGCGCCAGCCGCGTGTAGGTTGCGATGAGATCGTCGGCCTCATAGCCCGCCAGCTCGAGGAGGGGAATGCGAAAGCCCTCGCACACCTCCTTGACCAGGGGGAGCTGCGCCAGGAGATCTTCGGGGACGGGCGGCCGATGCGCCTTGTAGTCCGCGAAGCGCTCGTGCCGGAAGGTGGGGCCCTCGAGATCGAACGCCACCCCGATGTAGGCCGGCTTTTCGTCGTTGAGGAGCTTGCGGAGCATCATCGTGAAGCCGAAGACGGCGTTGGTTGGAAAGCCCTCCGAGTTCGTCAAGCCACGGATCGCGAAGAACGCGCGGAAGAGCTGGGACGTTCCGTCGATGAGGTAGAGGTTCTTCACGGCCGCCGCACGGGTCCGCATCCTACTCCAGGTCGGACGCCCCGCCGATGACGAACCGACGCTTGCCGGGCGCGTCGATGTCCTCGAAGCATACGACCCCGGGTGCGATCCGCGCGAGCGTCTTTGGGCCGGCCCACTGCGTGTAGCGGTGGTCGTTCACGCGATCGGAGAACGGTGGCCCCAGCGAAACGAACCGGTCCTCGTCTGGGAGGTAGACCAGCTCCTCGGGCACATCGCCGGCGGGCGCGCTGACTTCGAAAAGGTCGGCATTCGGCGGTCGGTGTTTCGCCTCGGATGCCGGAACGCCTCCCGAAAGCACGGACACGAAAACCGCCTGGCCGTCGGGGGAAGGCTCGACACCGAGCTGCGCATCGCGCCATTCGCGAAGCGCCGACGGTTGCGCACCCGGGTTCCCGACAAACATGCGCTTTCTGTGTCCGAGATCGTCGGCCCAAACGAGACGATCTCGGGAAAGCCAGCGGGCCGAGGGCGGGATCACCGTGGACGGCTGATCCGTCATGGCTCGCAGATCCACAATGTGGGACTCGCGCGTAGCGTTTTCGGGGTTGACGATTCGCGCGAACCGGCCGCCGGGGGAGAGGCCCTCGCGCCAACCCGCGAGCGTAAGCACGCGTCCGGACGCGTCGATCATCGCGGGGCCAACGCGCGCTGCGGCGACGTCCACCAAATGGAGACGGTGGCCGCGCGGTCCCTTTCCTACGGAATCTTTTTCGTAGACCGGCATCTGCACGAAGACGCGCCGGTCCTCCACTGGTCCGACGAGACTCATCGGCCAACTGTCGGATCGAAAGCCGGAAGGATGCCACGCGCCTGTGATCGAATCGACGATGGTGACCTCGACTTGCGGGGACTTGTTTGCGGCCGCCTGCGACACGATGGCGACAAGGCCGTCATCCGCCCACGTCAGATCGTAAAGAAAGTGTTCCTCGGGAACAGGAATCGAACGCAACACCCTGCCATCGACAGCCGATCGAATGTCGATCCGTTGCCTGTCGCGCACGCTCCCCAACGCGCCCGACCACGTCACGATGGCGATCTCGGAGCCGTCCGGGCTCCAGGCGGTCTCTCGGACCGGTGGAGGGACGAAGACCCGCTTCGCTCCGGTCGCGGTGTCAACGAGCCATCCGCCTCCCCAGGCCGTGTCGACGCTCGCGCCGACGAACGCGCGACTGCCGTGAGGCGCGGCGTTGACCCAGTGCTGGCCGGCCCGGGCGTTTGCCCGAATCGCGACCGGCACGAGGACGACGAACAGTACGAGACTGCCCGCGAGCGCCGAGCCAAGAAACGTCACGGCGCGTCGGATACGCCCGCCTCCGGCAGGTTCTCCACGGCAGGATGCCAGCCACGACGCCGCGAGATAGGCCGGGAGCACGAGGAAGGGCACGATTGCGCCTACGACGACAGTGTTGCCGATCCGCGCGTACGGGAAAGCCACGGCAAGTTGCGCGGCGAGGACGACGGGGACCCCTCCGAGGAGGGCCCCCAGGAGAACGGCACCTAGAGGCGACGAAAGCAATGATGCGGCGATGAGTCCACTGAGAAGAGCGAGGAGCCCGACTCCCAGTCCGAGCGACACGAGCACCAGCCAACGCGACCAACCCAGCCCGGGAGGGGCGCCCGTGAGCGCCGCGGCGATGGCGGCGAGCACCGCCGTCGCGGCGATCACGGCGAAAAGCGTGAATAACGAAGCGCAGAGTCGCGCGCGCCAAATGGTCGTTCGCCGGACGGGACGCTCGAGGAGAAACGCTTCCGTCCCCGCGGCGCGGTCCCCCGCGAACGCCTGGGCCGCGGACATGAGGCCGATCAACGGCCACAACCCGAATCCGAGCGCCGCGGGGAGCAGCTCGTACATCAGGTCGCGCGGCGCATACGTCTTCACGGTTCCCGTCGGGAGCAGACCGCGTTGCGAGAGCTCCGCTCCAGCCGTGAACGCGATCGGCAAGACCGCGCCGATCGCTAGACCGCCCCAGCGAACGAGAGCGAGCTGACGCCACTCCTTCCAGAACAGGGCTCTAAACATGCGCCGTCCCTTTCGTGCGCCCTTCGCGCAGGAGCGCGACCAAGATCTCCTCGAGCGGGAGGGATTCAATCGTGACCTCGCGCGCCCCGAGCTTGCGCAGCGCGGCGTCGAGCTCGCCGTCTCGTGTGTCCGCGGTAACGGTGAGCACCCGGCCGTCCGCGAGGGAGACGATGGCGCCCGGGATCGCTCCGGCGGCCGGAGCGTCGTCGTCGAAAACCGCGCGGGCTCGACGGATCCGCGACTTCAGGGTGTCTAGGTCCCCCTCCATACGGATCGTGCCGCCATCCAGGACGATGACGCGATCCGCGACCCGCTCGACGTCATGAACGAGGTGCGAGGCATAGACGACCGCCCCCCCTTCGTGCGAGACCGCGGAGAGCACTCCGTCCAAGACCTCCCGACGGACGAGCGGGTCCAACCCCGCGGTCGGGTCGTCGAGGAGCAGAAGCTCCGGCCGGGTGGACACCGCGAGCACCAGAGCTACCTTCGCGCGCGTCCCGCGCGACAGCTCCCGGATCCGCTTGCTCGAATCGAGTCCAAGGTCGTGAGTCAGCCGCGCCGCTGTAGCGGTGTTCCATCGTGGATGAAGGGCCGCGGTGAACCGCACGATTTCGTCGATCGACATCCACGGGTAGAGCGCCGACTCCTCGGAGAGAAGCGCTACGCGAGTCGCCACCTCACGGCCGTCGACGACAGGGTCGAAGCCCAACGTGCGGATCCTCCCGGCGTCGGGCCACAGGGTACCCAGAGCCAACCGGAGCGCGGTCGTCTTCCCCGCCCCGTTGCGTCCGATCAAGCCGAGCACCGAGCCTGGAGCGACTTCGAATCCGACATTGTCTAGGGCCACGGTCGTCCCGAAACTTCGGCGGACGTTTTCGAAGACGACGGCGGGAACGCTCATGACGACTCCTTCTCACGATCGCGACGCGCGCGGGCAAAGTGCTCGAGCTTCCGTTGGAGGCGCCAACCGAGCTCTTCCGGAGGCACACCCAACGTGTGCGCCTCGACGAGCAGCTTCTCGACCGCGGCGTCGAGCGCGGCCGCGCGTTCTGTCGGCGCCATCGTCGGGACGGATTCGGCGATGAAGGTCCCCTGCCCCACCCTCGTGCGCACCAATCCGTCGCGCTCCATTTCGGCCACGGCGCGGGCGGCGGTGTTTCGGTTGACGCGGGCCCTGACCCCGAGCTCGCGCACGGTGAGGAACCGGTCCCCCGGCTTGAGAGCTCCCATCGCAAGGAGGCGGCGAACCTGCTCGACGATCTGCAGGTAGAGAGGGATGGGGCTCTGCGGGTCGAGCTCGAGGATCACGTCGGGCACCTATTGTCCTAATGTCCTAGGACAATATACACGGTCACCGCGTCGTGTCAAGCCCGCTTGTCGGTCGAACCTCGAAGGGCGAATCTCATCGCAATCCGCCAGTTCCGGAGGGTCGCACGGACCACGCCCCGCTCCCAATGGCGCGAGGGGATCGTCACGGGATGGTCGACGTAGATCACCTTCCCGAAGCGACGCAGCCTGAGCGCCAGCTCGAGGTCCTCGTACTGATCGAGATCGGGGAAGCCGTTCGTGGCTTCGATCGCCGTGACCTGCCAGAACTGAGCCTGGTCCCCGTAGGGCAGGTCGAGGGATCGGGCGCGCAGTCGATTCCCTGCTTCGATCAGCCGGAACACGGGGCGGCGATCGTCGATCCGGTGGCCGAGCGCCCCAGCGACGCACCCAGGGGAGGCCGCCGTCGCCGCCACCAGGGCCTCGCGCGTACCCTCCGCGACGACCATGTCCGCATGGATGACGAGGACCCACGAAGCGCGCTCGCGCACCGCCCGATAGCCGGCGGCGACAGCGCGACCCCGGCCCCGCCTCGGCTCGACGACCGTTTCAAAGCCGCTGTGACGCGCGATCGAGCCCGTGCTGTCCCGACTTCCGTTGTCGACCACGACGATCGGGTCGCCCGCTCGTCGAAAAGGGCCCAAGGACGCAAGGCAGGCGGGGAGCCGCAGCTGCTCGTCCCGCGCGGGAACGACGACGGCGAGCTTCATGCGGTCTTGGAATCGCGGAAGAACGCGGCGGCGGCCTCGCGTTCTCTCACGACCGGATAGGGAGGGAGCGACGCAAGGAAGGTCTTGCCGTAGCCTTTCGTCAGAATCCTGGGGTCGAGGACGGTGAGGATCCCGCGATCGCCTCGGCTTCGGAGCAACCGACCGAGCCCTTGCTTGAGATCGAGCACCGCCATGGGCGTCTGGTATTCCGCGAACGGGTTGCCCTCGTTCTCGCGGATCCGCTCGATCCTCGCCGCGACGAGCGGATCGCTCGGAACGTCGAACGGCAGCTTGTCGATAACGACCAAAGAGAGAGCCTCGCCCGGTACGTCGACGCCGTGCCAGAACGAGCTCGTCCCGAGGAGGACCGCCCCCGGCGTCGTCGTGAACGCTTGTAGCAGCGCGGCCTTGCTCCCCTCCCCCTGGACGAACAACGGGAACCGATCGAGGCGAACGAGATGCTCTCGCGCCTTTGCCAGCGCCGCATGGGACGTGAACAGGAGAAACGCGCGGCCCGCGGTGACCGCAAGAAGCGCCTCGATCTCTTCCATCGCGCGCGCGAAGAACGCGGGCTCTTTCGGCTCGGGCATGCGCTTGGGGAGGTACAGAACGGCCTGGCGCGCATGGTCGAACGGCGACTCGACGATCAGCTCACGGACGTCCGAAAGCCCCAGGCGTTTGCGAAAGAAGTCGAACGACGTCCCGACCGACAGGGTCGCCGAGGTCAAGACGCACGCGTGCAGCCTCGCAAACAGCGACTCCTGAAGAAGCGGGCCCACGTCGATCGGGGCCGCAGAGAGGATGACGTTGCCCCGCCCGCGACCCTCCATGCCGTAGACGTAGCCGGGGACGTCGCGGCGAAGGACGGTCTCCAAGGCATCCTTTAGGTCGTGCGCGCGCGTTTCGAGCGCGTCGTTGTCGCTCCTGCCGGATGACGGCTTCGCGACCTCGTCGATCGCACGCGAAAAGCCGGCCCATTCGGCCGCAAGATCGAGCCCGTCGCGCGAGGGTGGCTCGAAACGCTGCCGCCCCGAAGCCGCCCGCAGCGCGTCGCGAATCGGCGCAAAGAGCTCCCGCGCCGCTTCGCGCAGCTCCGCGGCGCCTCCCCCACCCTTCGCCGCACCGCCGCCCTTGGCGGCGTTTTTCTCCACGTCGCGCGCCAGTTCTTCGATCTGGTTGGCGGAGACGTTCTGGCCGAAGTACAGGGTGGCGACCTCTTCGAGGAGATGTGCTTCGTCGAAGATCACGGTGTCGTAGTCCGGCAGGACCGCGCCGTAGGCGCTGCGCACGGCGAGGTCCGCGAAGAAGAGGTGATGGTTGACGACGACGATTTGGGCCTGTTGCGCCTGGCGCTTGACCCTGGTCAGCCAGCACAACTCGTACTCGGGGCACTTCGATCCGGTGCAGGTGTCAGCGCGGGCGTTGACGTCGCGCCACAGGCGCAGGTCGTCCGGGAGCTCGGCGACCTCCGCTCGATCGCCGCTCCCGGTCTCGCGACTCCAAAGGGACAGCGCCGGGATGAAGCGGCGCTCCTCGCGAACCTCGATCAGGGGCGCCTGCTCGAATTGCGCAAAGCGGTACCGGCAGAGGTAATTCTCGCGGCCCTTCATGAGGCAAGCCGACATCGAGAGGCCTGCCTCGTCACGGAGGAACGGGAGGTCCTTCCGGAAGATCTGGTCCTGGAGGTTGCGGGTGCCGGTCGAGACGATCACGCGCCGTCCCGATTCGAGGATCGGGATCAGATACGCGAAGGTCTTCCCGGTGCCCGTCCCCGCTTCGACCATCAGCGTGCCCCCGTGGTCGAGAACCCGCGCGACCGCGTGGGCCATCTCTTCCTGGCCGGGCCGGTGCTCGTACCCCGCATGAGCGGAGTCGAGGCGGCCGCCCGGCGCGAAGAAGGTGCCGCGGTCCATCACGCCCGCGTGGGCGCAAGGCGGGACGCGTAGAGTGGGAACCGTGACGCGAGCTCGGCGACGTCCAACTCGAGACGGGACAATACGTCAGCGTCGTCACGCCCTTCGAGCGCCCGGGCGATGAGCGACGCGATCTGGTCCATTTCGGCCTCGCCCATGCCGCGCGTGGTCACGGCGGGAGTACCGATGCGGATGCCGCTCGCGACCATCGGGGGGTTCGGGTCGAACGGGATCGTGTTTTTGTTGACGGTGATCCCCGCGCGCTCCAAGGCCTTCTCCGCAACCTTCCCCGTGATGCCTTTCGAGAAGACATCCATGAGGAAGAGGTGGTTGTCGGTGCCC
>CAZUGP010000025.1:0-5256 GCA_964619965.1 uncultured Acidobacteriota bacterium | reverse complement strand
GCGCTTGTTTATCACGACGTATCGTGATAAACACGCGTCATGAAACGCTACCTCGAGTCTCAGCTCGTGGCCGATCTTCGCGAGAAGATGGTCTTTCTCGGCGGGCCGCGTCAGGTCGGGAAGACCACGCTCGCTCGCGAGGTCTTGCCGGCGGCCGAGGGCTACCTCAACTGGGACATCCCGGCCCACCGTGAGCGCATCTTGCGACGAACACTCCCCGACACCGACGCCTGGGTGTTCGATGAGCTGCACAAGTACCGCAAGTGGCGCAACGTCCTGAAGGGCGTGTACGACGAGTTTGGCAAGACGCGGCGGATTCTGGTCACCGGAAGCGCGCGACTGGACCTGTATCGCTTCGGCGGAGACTCGCTGCAGGGGCGTTATCACTATCTCCGGCTGCACCCACTGTCGGCGGCCGAGGTCGGAGCACGGTCGCAAGCCGATGTGGAGGCGCTCTTGCAGCTGGGCGGATTCCCCGAGCCCTTCCTCCGGGGTTCAGTCGCCCGTGCACGCCGCTGGTCTGCCGAGTATCGCAGCCGGCTCATTCGCGAGGAGGTGACGTCGCTCGAGTCGGTTCGCGACCTGGGAGCGCTCGAGCGCCTGATGCTCGCGCTCCCCGAGCGCGTGGGGAGTCCCCTGTCACGGAACAGCCTGCGCGAGGATCTCGAGTTGAACCACCAGACCGTCACGCGCTGGCTCGACATCTTCGAGCGCCTGTACGCGATCTTCCGGCTGCCGCCGTTCGGTGCCCCGCGGCTGCGCGCGGTGAAGCAGGAGCAGAAGCACTACCACTACGACTGGAGCGTCGTGCCGGACGAGGGGCCGCGCTTCGAGAACATGCTGGCCTCGCACCTGCTCAAGTGGATCCACTTCCAGTTCGACAGCGAGGGGCGGGAGCTCGAGCTGCGCTATTTCCGGGACGTTGACGGACGGGAAGTGGATTTCGTCGTCACCGAGCGCCGCAAGCCCATCCTGATGGTGGAAGCGAAGCTGGCCGGCGGCCCGCTGTCGCCGTCCCTTCGATACCTCAAGCAGCGTTTTCCGCGGTGCGACGCCTATCAGGTACACCTGAGAGGGCGAGACGAGAGCGTGACGGCCGAAGGCGTCCACCTGTGGTCGGCAGCTCGGTTCCTGCAAACTCTCGTCTGAATCGCCTGCACCAAATTGGCGGGGACGTCCTCCCATTGTGCTCCTGTTTTGCTCGTCTCGCGTCCGGTCTGCGACACGCTCTGTCCGGCCTTTGCACATAGGGCAGACGTCAACTCCTTCTAGCTGTCCTACATGTGACCCATCCTGTCCGACCTTCGACCGAATCCGTCCGGCCCTCGCACGGTCCCCGTTACTCCCCGTTGCGGGTTCGATTCCCGCCGCCTCCATTCCGTCTCCACGATCACGACCCGATCCCGACCGGTCGAGGAGCCGAATCGTGCCCTCGGTCGCTTTTGGACACATCGGCTAGACCAGCCGATTTCCGGGGAGTCACCGCAAGCCAGGGCGGAGGAGTAGTATCGCGGCGACGGTGAGTAGTTTGACTCCTGAATCTGTGGGGGGTTCGTCACGATCATGCAAAGGGTCGGGAACAAGGTGACCTGGACATCGAGCTGCGCCGGGCCACCCGCGATGACGGGCACGGACGAGGTCAACTATGAAGGCACCGACTCCGCTAGGAGCGTGACATGAAACCGTACCTGTTTGGTTTCGCCGTGCTCGTGACTTCACTCGCGCGAGGCGCGATGCCGGGCGATCCCTGGTCCCTGGTGCCGGCTTTCCCGCCTGCATGCTACGGGAAGCAAGATGATTTCGACGAGGTCGTGGCGCAGCGGCTCGCAACGCTGGGGGAAGAGATCACACGTCAAGACAAGCTCAACAGCGAAATACTGCGCGCCCCTAGCGCACAACTCAATGCGGGAACAGTGGATCCCATGGAGATGGCGCGCCGCATCACCGAGAACATGATGAAGGATCCGGAGAACGCGATGAAGCCGGTGCAGGCGGCAAACGCGTCGGTGCAGCCGAGCCGGCAGGCCAACGTTGAACAAGACAAGAAAGACAGCGAGCAGAAGGCTGCGCTTGCCAAGCTGGTCGCACGCTACGAAGCCACATTGAAAGCGGCGACGACTGATAGCTCTTCGTTTTGGGGTTCGGAAGGATCCTTGGCGCCGCGAGGAGACGGGGTCTCGCGGTCGGGTGGCGGGTGGATGCACGATGTAAGCGCGACCCAGAATATGGATGAGGCGGTCGCTTATTCCAGGAAAGTCGACCGTGTGTACGAAACGCAGGTGTGCCCCCAGTGGTGGAAGACCGGCCCGTTCCACACCTGGCTTGCGGGCTACCGAGCGTTCCTGGTCGCGGACATACCCAGGCAAGAAGAGGCGGAAGCGAAGGAGTACGCCCCTCTCAAGTTGACGGGCGTCAAACTGGAAGACTACCGCTCGACGCTCAAGATGAAGGCGGTCGAGAAATACTTGCTGAGAATTCAAGACGTCTACGGCCGTAATGGGAACTTGCCTGATAGGTTCGTGAACTTCTATGGGCGCTGGGAACACCCAGGCCAGCCGCCAGCCCAATAGGTCGTCGAACGCATCGGTCGCGTGACAGCGGCGACATCGTCCGTCTTGCGGGGGCAAGTGGGCTCGCTCCCCGTGGGCTCCGCGTCCGAAGACGAGACGTGTCTCGCGAGTCGGCTGCCAGCCTCGACAGCGTTCCCGCTGGACGCCGATGTGCCGCAGGAGGGTTCCGGGTTTTGGTATCTCGTTCGCGCCGACAACGCATGCGGCGCCCGACACGCGGTGCAGCGCGCGCAACGCAGGAACGCTCGCGCCTTGGGATTCAGCGCCCGCGCGCGTCAGACGTTGTTCGGGGCGGCCAGCGCTTCGCGCAACTTCCTCGCCTCGTCCCATATCTCGCGCAACGTTCCACGATCAAAGGTGAGGTGCGAGCCTGCCACGTGATCGTCTGGATCGCCGAGGCCGGCGGTTCGGTGCTTTCGCAGTTGTTCGAGCACCAAGTCACGAACCTGCGCCGCTTGGTCCAGGCCGCGGAGCACGGCACGATGCGGCGACGTGCTTTGCGATTCGTTGTGCCCGCCCCCGCCGCCGGCGGTATCGACCTCGACATTGGAGAATCCGAAATAGCGTTGCAGCGGGCCTTGCGTGATCCGAACGTTTTGTGCGTTGGCAAAAGTCAAAGTGATCTCGCGCACGATCCAAACGCCTTCTCGAATGAGCAGGCTTCGGTCTGTGATGACATACCAGCGCATGTCGTAGTTCAATCGCGTGGTCACATAGAAAACCGCCGCCTTGAACGCCGCGAACAGCACGAGCGGAACGACCAGCACAATGAACCAACGATTGAACAGGAGCAGCCCCGCGGACACCATCGCCACGCTCAACGCCAGGATCACGGCGTATATTTTCCAAAAGAACAGCTTGTACGACAGGAAGGCGGGACAAGCGCGAAAGACTTGAAACGAGTCATGCGAGCCTGCGGGCGGGGTCGGTTCGCTCTCTTCCACTTTCAACAGCGGGAAGACGATTGATTTCAGAACGTCATACATGACGTCTGGCCTCCATGAGCTCGCGGATAAGGCGCAGCTCATCGCGAATGCCATTCAGGATGTCGTCGATCGACACCCTTTCCGTCGCGGCGGTCTCCGTTCCGACCTTCAATGTTTGTCCGCGCATCCGGGCATAAAGGAAGTTGCGGATCTCATGGAATTGCCTGACCCCGGTAATCGATTCCTCCGCAGTGGAGCTGCCCGAAGCTGTTTGAATCTGCACGGTGCCGATGCCGAGCCAGCGTTCGAAAATGTTGCGTGAAACGTGAATGTCCTGAATTCGCGCGTAGGTCAGGTAGCTCTCCCGCCGCCAGAGCAGTCCATGGGAAACGGCGACGCCCTCTTTGTCGAAGCGATATCGCAGCGTGATGTAGCGGAAATAGAGCGGCGGGAAAACAAACAGCAACGCGACGTTCGACATCAGGGAGTAGATCACGTAGAGCGACAGCAAGTTACGGTCGGGCCGCGTCAGCGCGAAGATCGCATCGGCGTCCACTTCGCGCAGATGGGCATCGTCGTCGTGGTGGATCAAAACCTGTGTGGCCTCACCGGCTTCGTGCCCGGCTTCTCAAATGGCAGTTCCCCGAGTTCAAGAACCTTAGCCGAAAGGCGGCCACGATGTCCAGAATGCGAGAACCGCATTCGGGAAGACGTCCGCGACGGGAGAAGGCGAAGGATTCTGCGCACCGCCACCCTTTGGACCATGTCGATCCTGCTGTCCGCTTGCCTCGCGCTCGGCCCGTTCGTCGTGGAATCGCCCAGAGTCATGATCGCCCCCTCGCAGCTCGAGGGCGACGACTGGGGCCATGACTTGAACATCGGCTACGGGTTCATGCGAAGCTACGTCGTGACCTTCGACTACCCGAACAAACTCATCACCTTCGAGCGGCCGAGCGCCTCGACAGGCTAACCGGAGGATTCCCCTTCTTCTTGCTAGGCTCCCCGGATACCACCTCGCTGCGAAAAAAGGGGAGAGTCCCCTTCGCGATGGTCGCGGCGCAAAACTAGAACCAAAGCGCCAGTCCATCGTATTGTCTTGGCGCGCACAGGGGAGGGCGGAGCCGGATGTGGAAGCGTCACAAGGGGAAGATCATCGTCGGCGTCATCTTGTTGGCGGTGGCCGGGCTCACGGGTTCCAGCATCTACAAGAAGAAGAACCAAGCCACCGAGGTCAGCGTGGCCAAGGTCAAGGTCCAGGACGTCGTGGGCAAGGTGATCGCCAACGGCAAGATCCAGGCGGAGAACAAGGTCGACCTCTCGGCGCTGGTCATGGGCCAGATCGTGAACTTGGTCGTGCGCGAGGGGGATCGCGTCAAGGAAGGCGATTTTCTCCTTCAGATCGACAAGAAGCGGGCCGCCGCCGAGGAGGCGGGCTCCGCCGCCGCGGTTCAGGCGAGCCTTGGTGATCTCGACTCGGCCAAGGCGGCGATGGACCAGGCGGCCCAGGACTTAGAGCGTGCGCGGAAGAACCACGATGCGGGAATCGTCCCCGCGGCGGATTACCAGCGCGCCCAGTCGAGCTTCGACGGCACCAAGGGTGCCTACCAGGCGGCGGAGAATCGCATCGTGCAGAACCGCGCCATCGTCAACGCGTACCACGACACGGTGACGAAGTCGACCGTGCGTTCGCCCATCTCCGGAACCGTGACGACGCTGCGGGTGAAGGCGGGGGAGGTCACGGTGCTCGGCACCATGAACAA
>CAZUGP010000024.1:0-2725 GCA_964619965.1 uncultured Acidobacteriota bacterium | reverse complement strand
GCGGCGATGGCGACGAGCCATCCCGCGGCGGCCAGCATCACGGCGAGCCTTGCGCTGCCCCGCCGTGCCGCCGCGACCGGCGCCGGCACGCCCGCCTGCGACCCGCCCTCGGCGAGCCATGAGAGCTGCATGCGGATGTCGTGGGCACTCTGCAACCGGTCCGCCGGGTCCTTGGCCAGGCACGCCTGCACCAGCCGCTCGAGCCCGGGTGGGGCCAGCGGCGCCACCTGCGAGATGGGTGCCGGCTGCGAACCCATGATCGAGGTGATTAGCGACGCCTGGCTCTTCCCCTCGAACGCGCGCCGCCCGGTCGCCATCTCATAGAGCACGCAGCCCAGCGCCCACAGATCGCTGCGCTCGTCCGCCTCCTTCCCCTCCAACTGCTCCGGCGCCATGTACTGGAACGTGCCGACGATCGTGCCTTCGGCGGTCAGCGGCTGGGCGATGGTCGGCGACTGCGTGAGCGCGGCCTGCGTGATGCCGCTGCCGCCGCCGGGACCGGACATCCCGGTGGCGCGCGCCAGGCCGAAGTCCATCAGCTTGGCCCCGCTCTTCGTCAGCATCACGTTCCCGGGCTTGAGGTCCCGGTGGATCACCCCGGCGCGGTGCGCCCGGTCGAGCGCGTCGGCGATCTGGGCGCCCAGCTTGAGCACCTCGGGGCCGGGCAGTGCCCCCTTCGCCAGCCGCTGCGCCAGCGTCTCGCCCTCGATCAACTCCATCACCAGGTAGTCGGTGTCACCCTCGCGCCCGACATCGAACAGCGTGCAGATGTTCGGGTGGTTGAGGCTCGAAACCGTCTTCGCCTCGCGCTCGAAGCGCGCGCGCACCTCGGGGTTGGCGGAGAGATGCTGCGGCAGCACCTTGACCGCGACGTCGCGGCCGAGGCGCGTGTCCCTGGCGCGGAACACCTCCCCCATGCCGCCCGCGCCGAGCGGGGACAGGATCTCGTAGGGGCCGAGGCGGGTGCCGAGGGTGAGGGACATCGGGGGAATCTACACTAGAGGCGACTCAGGCGTCCGGCCTGCGGTCCACCAGACCGCTGTTCGAAGCTTGCTCGCGCCTCTTGCCTGACGGTCTTCGGCCGCGGTGGATGCCGGGCAGCCCGCTCTCACTTCTTGCTCTCCACGAGGAACAGAGTCGAGACCGTCCGGCTGATTACGTAGGCGTACGATCGTTCGTCATTCGTGAGGAAGCTGAGACCAACCGACATCAATCCAACGCGGTCCGGCGGCGCGATCTCCTTGAAGAGGATTCGGCGCCCGGTCTCGATATCGGCGCGCTCGACGCGGCTGGGAATCGACGCGTCGCTACTCACGAGCACCGAGCGCCCATCCGGAGTCCAGCGGATGAGCCTCTCGAATTCCGATAGCCACGGGACGGCGCGCGGCTCGCCGCCGGAGAGCGCATAGAGGAAGTACTTGGCATCGGGCCCCTTCGCCAGGACGAACTTGCCATCCGGCGAGAGCTTCCCGCTGTTGGTTCCCAGGGGGGTCACACCGCGCGGGGGGCCTCCGGCCAGATCTTGGACGTAGAACCGTGTCGCCGTGCCCGGCTCGTTGCCGCAGATCAGGATGCTGTCGCCGTTCGGGAACCACTGCGCGGACTCGACGCTTTCCAGGCCGCCTCGATCGAGACGTCGGGGATCGCCTGCCCCAGTGGGATAGATCACGACCTGCGGCGGTGTGGAGGCAATCACCGCAAGCACTGACTTGCCGTCCGCGGACAAGTCATTCGGGGTTCCATCCCCCAGCTTCACCACGGGGGATCCGTCGGTCTTTCGAAGACACACCGCGTAGTTGTTCCCCATCGGGGCGCTCTGCTCGCCAAAAATGACCGTCCGCCCATCCTGCGAGAGGATCGCCTGCCCGGAGAGATCGAGCCAGGAGAGATCCCGGTCCTCGTTCGACTCGGGAGTGTGGACCATTATTCCAGAGCGCTGATCATCCCGGGTCGCGAGCCAGCGTCCATCCCGGGCCACGTCGTGGATCGTCAGCCCGCCCGCGCTCTCGAGCGCGACGCGCCGCTTGCCGGCCAGCGTCACGGCGTAGAGCGTCCATGCGTAGCCGCTGAAACTCGCCGAGAACAGGATCTCCCCGCCGTCCCTGGTCCAGGCGATCCCTTCCTCGCCCCAGTAGCCATCCGAGAGCATGGTCTTCTTGCCGTGGAGATCGACGACGTTCACCGAACCGCGATCGTCCCAGCGGGAGGGATGCTCGAAGTAGGCGATCCGGTCTCCCCGGGGAGACACACGGAGATCGCTCAGGTACCCACCGGATTCGCACAGCACGTGGCCGATCGGGTACTCGAGTCGATCCTTGCCCTGTACGGAGCGAATGATCGCGAGCTGCGAGCCGTCCGGCGACCAGTCCGCCTCTCGGACATTCTCGAGAATCTCCCGCGGCGCACCGCCGCCCAGCGGCATGCGCGCCAGCGTACCGGTGAACAGTCGGTGGCCGAGGTAACGTGCCCCGGTGAGCACGGCCAACTCCCCCGTCGAGGACACCGAGAGGAGTTGTACGCTGCGCAGTCCGAGCGATTGGGGCTCGGGATACTCGGGGCGGACGGTGAAGATCTCGGGCGTGTTGCCTTCACGTGCAGCGCTGTACACGACGGTCTTGCCGTCCGGCGCGAAGGCGGCCCGGAAGATCGCCGCCGGCCGATAGCTGAGCTGCCGGAAGGTCACCTGCCCGCTCGAGCGATTGCCCGAACGCAGCGCGAGGAAGAG
>CAZUGP010000023.1:0-6784 GCA_964619965.1 uncultured Acidobacteriota bacterium | reverse complement strand
AGCGAGGGGGCCACACCCGTTCCCATTCCGAACACGGTCGTTAAGCCCTTCAGCGCCGATGGTACTGCGTGGGCAACTGCGTGGGAGAGTAGGACGTTGCCGGGACTTTCTTGGGAGGCCCGCCGAATCCGGCGGGCCTTTCTTTTTTCATGGCCGAGATGGCGCGCGGACGATACGCAGCAACGCGTTCTGTTCCGTCTTGACGCATTCCAAGGTGGCACGGTATAAAGGCCTTTCAATCAAATGTGATTCTTGAATTGCACATCAATCCGTCTGGCTGGGGGGTCGCGAGCGGTGAGCAGACCGAATTCGATTGTGGCGTCTGGCGCGGCCGCCTTTCTCGTCTTGGCAAGCACCACCTCCACCCGCGCCGAGGAGATCGAGAACAAATTCCGTCTCGCCTTCAGCGTCGGTAGCTACGGTACGACCGACCAAGTGCACAGCAGCTCGGGCAACCGCCGCACGTTGTTTCGTCCGAACGGCGAATTGGAAGACCAGATCTACGATCCGCGCAACGACTCCGGAGCGGCATCGGACTTCGGGATTGGTACGGCGCGTGGCGGAGTGCTCTCCGCCTCGTACGCCCTCAATCGTCTGTGGTACGTCGAGGCCTCGGCGGGATATCGTCGCGGAACTGTTGGGAACGTGGAAGTCCAGGCGGAATTCAACGGGGCTCCGACAACCAACACGTTGCCGTTCAACTTCGCGATCTACAACCTCGACGGAGGTACGATTTCTCAGGTTCCGATTCAATTGACGGCGGGGATTCGCTTTCGGCCGAAGGCCGTCTTCAACCCGTACCTCTGTCTCGGGGCTGGATACACGTTCAATTCGTTCACGCCTAGCGATGAGATCAATCAGCTATCGACCAGCCTCGATCAGTCCACTGGAGGCTTCGCGCGCCTTGAGGGCACGCTGTTCGGGGGTGAGTCCCTGGGCAGCGCGGAGGGCACCGCGAATCTGACCGGCATCACGGTCGACGTCCGTGACGCCCCGGAATGGCACTTCGGTGGGGGATTCGAGTTCTCCTTCAAGAGCCGATGGGTCGTCTTCATCGATGCGAGATACCTGGTCTACAGCGGAAAATTGGGGATGACGGTCAACGGATCGGACGAGCTCGGTATCTCGGTTCCGGCCGACAGCAAGTTCATCAACGAGCCGGGCGCATTCGGGCCGTTCGGTGCTTTCCAAATCACGAGCGGGGGTCTCATCGACGGTGGTTCCTTCCTTCCCAAGGTGGGACACGAAGGAGAGTCCTGCGAGGAGAGCATCGTCAATTGCGAGTTAACCGGCCCCCCGGACGGGACCGCCGACCTCGGGACGTACTACATTCACGCCGGAAAAGTCCGCTACGACGGCGCGTCGCTTCAGATCGGGGTGAAGTTCACCTTCTGAGCGAGCCATCGTAAGACGGCGCGCTTTCTCCTGGACTCGCGATCGCATGGTAGAATTGGATGGCGTCACGGGGGCTTTCCTATGTCCGGCCATAGCAAGTGGAGCACGATCAAGCACAAAAAGGCCGCGCTCGATGCCAAGCGCGGAAAGGTCTTCACGCGCGTCATCAAGGAATTGACCGTGTCGGCGAAGGTGGGAGGGGGCGACCCCGACGGTAACCCACGGCTCCGCTCGGCGATCGCCGAGGCGAAGGCCGCGAACATGCCTGCGGACAACATCAAACGCGCGATCATGAAGGGGACCGGCGAGCTCCCGGGCGTCACCTACGAAGACGTGGTCTACGAGGGGTACGGACCCGGCGGCGTCGCGATCTACGTCGAGGTTCTGACCGACAACAAGATGAGAACGACTCCGGAGATCCGCCACGTTTTCACCAAGCACGGCGGGGATCTGGGCCAGCCCAACAGCGTCTCTTGGATGTTCGAGAAGAAGGGGCAATTCTCCATTCCAGCTTCCGCAGCATCCGAGGAGCAGCTGATGGAGATCGTCCTCGCGGCCGGAGCCGATGATCTCCAAGCCGTCGACGACAACCTCGAAGTCACCTGCTCCCCATCGGTCTTTGGACAGCTTCAGGACGCGCTCGAAAAGGCGAAGATCGTCCCCACCCAGGCCAAGTTGGCGATGCTTCCAACCACTGTCGTCGAGTTGGATGCCAAGAAGGCGGGACAGTGCCTCAAACTACTCGAAATCCTCGAAGACCACGACGATGTTCAAAACGTCTTCGCCAACCTGTCATTCGACGACGATGCCGTCTCCCAGGAAGCGTCCTGACGGACGCCCGAAGGATCGTGGGTGTCGATCCGGGGACCCGATGCGCCGGGTGGGCCGTTATCGCCGGAACCGTCTACAAGCCTGAACTGATCGCCTGCGGCGAGATCCTACTTCCCGAGCGGATGGCGCTGGCGGATCGCCTCGCACGATTGCACTCTGAAATCTCCGCTGTCGTTGCGCGGCACGCGCCCTCCGAAGCCTCGGTCGAAGCGCCATTCCAGGGCGTCAGCGCGCGTTCGGCGCTCCAGCTTGCCCACGCGCGTGGAGTCGTTCTCGCGGCGTTGGGGGCCTCGGGATTGCGGGTCTTCGAGTACAGCCCGGCGACGATCAAGAAGGCCGTGACGGGAAACGGTCGCGCCGAGAAGGAACAGGTCGAGGCCATGGTGTCCCGTCTCGTGGCCGGAGCCGATGCATCTGGGAGATCCGACATCGCGGACGCCATCGCGGCTGCACTGTGTCATCTCTTCGGGACGGGCCACACCGACGCACTCGGCAGGGCCGGCGTCGTCCGCATGCGGCGCTGACACATGATCGGTCGACTCTCTGGAATCATCGTCGCCTCTCGACCGGACCAAGTCGTCGTCGATGTCTCGGGAGTCGGCTACCGTGTCCACATCCCGCTGAGCACGTTCTACAAACTCGTCAACGCACCGGGGATCGTGTCGCTGCACGTGCACACTCATGTTCGGGAGGAAGCGATCCAGCTGTTCGGTTTTTGGACGGAAGAGGAACGAACGGCCTTTCAGCGGCTTATAGCCGTGTCCGGAATCGGTCCGAAGATCGCCCTGGCGGTCCTGTCGGGCGTGGGCGTAGCCGCCATGGAGCGCGCGGTGCGGGAGGGTGACCGCGGCGTTCTCGAACGGATCCCGGGCATCGGCCGGAAAACCGCCGAGAGAGTTCTTCTAGAGCTGCGCGACCGCCCGACGACGCGGCGTGGCCGTGGCGCAAGTGCTTCGCCGGAATCGACGGCCCCAGCTTTCGGCCCCGTGGCTGCGGGTCCGGACGCCGATGCGGTGTCCGCCCTCGTGCACCTCGGGTACTCGGACGATGCAGCCTACGATGCGATCGTCGCCGCGCGCCGCGCATTGGGTGCGGACGCTCCCATCGAAGGCCTGCTCCGCACGGCGCTCCGCGCGCTCGTGCGCTAGGGACGGGAGCCCAACGTGACCGACGACGGCCGGATCCTCGGGGGAGATGCGCATCGCGAAAAGGACGACCAAGACGCCTTCGAGCAGAATCTGCGGCCGCAGCGGCTGAGGGAGTACATCGGCCAGTCCCGCGTCAAAGACAACTTGGCGGTGTTTCTCGAGGCGGCGCGAAAGCGCGGGGAAACCCTCGACCACGTCCTGCTCTACGGACCCCCGGGCCTCGGCAAGACGACACTCGCCCACATCATCGCCCGGGAGATGGGCGGAGAAATTCGCGTGACGTCGGGGCCTTCGATCGAAAAGGCGGGGGACCTAGCAGCCATCGTGACCAACCTCCAGCCCGGCGACGTGCTCTTCATCGACGAGATCCATCGGCTCGGCCGTGCGCTCGAGGAGATCCTCTACCCCGCGATGGAGGATTTCGCGCTCGATCTGGTGGTTGGAAGCGGGCCCGGCGCCCGAACCGTCCGACTGGAGTTGCCGCGATTCACATTGGTCGGAGCGACGACTCGCGTTGGCCTTCTCTCCGCACCGCTTCGGGAGCGTTTCGGAATCGTCCACCATCTCGACTATTACAACGTCGTCGACCTGGCGACGATCGCGGTGCGCTCCTCCGACATCCTCGACATCGAGCTGGTGCCGGAGGGCGCTCACGAGATCGCCCGTCGTGCACGCGGTACGCCGCGGATCGTGAACCGCCTCCTGCGCCGCGTTCGCGACTTTGCCGACGTCGCGTCCCGTCCGACGATCAGCGCAGAGCTGGCGGCCGATGCGCTCGAGCGTCTCCAAGTCGACCGGTTCGGACTCGACGAGGTCGACCGCCGAATTCTCGGCGCGATCCTCGACACGTTTCGAGGCGGACCCGTCGGTCTTTCGACGCTCGCGGCCGCCGTGGGCGAGGACGGCGAGACCCTCGAGGAGATCTACGAGCCTTATCTCATCCAAATCGGTTTTCTCGAACGCACCCCTAGGGGCAGACGCGCGACGAGCGCGGCGGCGGAGCACCTTGACCGCCCCCGCCCTCGAAACCTGCTCTAGCCACCCCTGGGTCCGGCCCGGCAGCCGCACGAGCGGGCGCGTCGTCGCTCGTCTCTCGTGACCTCCTCCGTCTTGATGGACAATCCGGGGAGCGGATACGATATCCGGAATGAAAGACCCGCGGGGTTGTGCTTGCCGGCTCATCCGGAAGGGGCGTCGGACGTGACCCGGCGGCTGGCGGCGCTCGTGCTCGTGACGGTGACCGCCTGCGGGCGACCTGGAACCTCCGATCCACCGGCCGCCGGTCCACCCGGGAGCGCCGTGGTTCCCGGTCCAGCGGAGACCGTCCGCTACGTGGGCGGGGAGGCATGCCGGCCCTGCCACGCAGAGATCTGGTCGACGTTTTCCCGAACGGGCATGGGCCGTTCGTGGTCTCCGATGTCCACCGCGCCGGTCGTCGAGGATTGGACCTTGCACAATACGGTCGAAGTCCCAGCAACCGGGCTTCGCTACCGGATGACCAGGCGCGGCGGGAAGTTCTTCATGAGGCAGTCGATCGCCGACGGTCGCGGAGGCGAGACCGCCGTCGACGAGCGAGAGCTCGTTTGGGTCATCGGCTCGGCGAACCACAGCCGGACCTATGTGGTTTCCCAGAACGGGAAGCTCTTCCAAGCGCCAGTGTGCTGGCAGACGCAGGAGCCCGTGTGGGATCTGTGCCCGGGCTACGAGCTCGGCAACCTGTACTTCGCACGGGAGACCGGGCGCACTTGCGTGTACTGCCACAACGACCGGATGACGCTCCGCCCCGGCTCGCGTAACGGTTTCGCCGAGCCTATCCCGCATGGCATCAGCTGCGAGCGTTGCCACGGTGCCGGGGAGCGTCACGTGGCAAAGTGGGAGCACGGGGCGACCCCGACCGGCCAGGGCGACCCCACGATCGTTAATCCCCGCCGGCTCCCCGCGGATCTCCGGATTCAGATCTGCTTTCCGTGCCACCTGGGAGACCCAAACCTGACCGAGCGCGTGTCTTTGTACGAGGCCGCCCTCGAGGACTGGCGCCCCGGTCGTCCAATCACGACGGCCGTGATCCCCTTTCGTTTTTCCGAGAAGACGCTGCACAACTTCGGACTCTCCGGGCAGGTGGATCGCCTCGTCCTGTCCCGCTGCTTCCGCGAGAGCGGCGGCCGACTCGAATGCCTCACGTGCCATAACCCGCACAAGACCATCTTTCGTGAGGACCGTCCCACCGACTTCTTCAGGTCCAAGTGCCTCGACTGCCACGCCGCGAATGCGTGCAAGGCCGGGAGTGCCAAGCGACGCACGACAACCCCCCCCGATGACTGCGTAGCGTGTCATATGAGGAAAGGTGAGCCCGACGATCAGCGGCACGTGCTCTTCACCGATCACTGGATTCGAGCCCGCATCGACGACCCTCAGAAGCCACGCACGCGGTTCGAAGTCGAGCCGTTCTTCCCCGAGTTGTTCGCGGAGCTATCCGCCGCCGATCGTGCGTTCTACACGGCCCGGGCGATTTCGCTGCGCACGAAAGCCGTCCCCGCAGAAGTCCGGAAGGGGATGTGGCCCCAGGCCGAAGCGAAGTTCCGCGAGGCGATCACTGCAGGATTCGAGCGGGCGGAAGGTCTGCACTTCCTCGAGGTGGCCCTCACCGCGCAAGGGAAGTTTCGCGACGCAGCGGGCGTTGCCGCCGCCGCCTTTGAGAAGGACCCGGGGAACTTCGACATCGCCTTCGCGCACGCTCAGTCGCTGATGCGGCAGCGTCGGGTCGAAGAGGCGGAGCGGGTTTTCACGACGATGGCGCGCGAGCACCCGGAAGCGGCCGGCCCCCTGGCGGAGTTGGCCCGCGCGCGGGCCGATCGTAAGGACTACGCCGGCGCCGTGGAGTTCTTTCTAAAGGCGATCGCCCTCGAACCGTGGAACGCTTCGATGCGTGGCAACGTGGCGATGATCTTGTCGGCTCTGGACCGCCATGCTGAGGCCATCGCCGAGATGGAACAAGCGCTGCGACTCGATCCGGAAGGTGCCGACCGGTGGAATTCGTACTCGACGCTGCTCGCGCGCGCAGGGCGCCCCGCCGATGCCGCGGTCGCCGCGCGGCGGGCACGAGACCTCGGAAAGGCGCAGGCACAAAGGACGGGCGACGTCCGCACGATGTGATCGCCGCACCGCGAAGCCCCGGGGTCTCGATCCTTCCATGGTGGTTCCGAGATTGTCGCTCTGGGAAGGACGCCGCTTGGTCCGGCGTCGAGCTCGTGCTGCACCCTAGACGCTTTGCGGTCAGTAGGCGAGCTTGAGGCGGTGGGGTGGTGTCCGGGTCAAGGTCGGGGTGCGCATCTTGCGGTCGTAGAGGTCCGGCCACGCCGCTTCGTCGCAGATCCGCGACGGTTGAAGTCGCTCGGCGAACACCCGCTCCC
>CAZUGP010000022.1:0-34178 GCA_964619965.1 uncultured Acidobacteriota bacterium | reverse complement strand
CCCAGCGACGCCCCAGCTCCCACCAAACGCCCCGGCGCGCCACCTCGGCGAACGCATCGTCCCAGCCGGTCGTGCTCGCGAAGACGCAGCGAGAGCCTTCGGGCCAGGTGGTGGCGGCGTAGACGCGAAACGTCAGGCCGGACGCTACGGCCGTCTCGGCAAGTGTCTCGCCCAACCCTGCGACGCGGCATCGGAACTCGAAGCGGCCGAACGCGTCGGCCGACGTATCCCAAGCCAGGCGCGCCGCGACGAAGTCGGAGTGGATGCCGACGTTGAGCTGGGGGCCGGCCTGATACCCGTGCGGCAGGCGTGAGAGGGCCAACCAGGTACAAAACGGAACGTACCCCTTGGGCCAGTCCAAACGGGGCAGGTGTGCATGAAAGGCGCCGCCCGGTGTCTCGTTCAGGAGCAAGAGCGCGTCGTCGGCCAGGAGCCTGAGCCCCGGGTGGAACGCGTCGATGATCGCCCGGCGGCGTATCTCCCGTTCGCGGATCGCAAAGACGTCGAAATCTTCGCGCCGGAACCCGGGGAACTTGGGCGGAGGCCTCAAGAGCATGCTTTGATCCTAAGGCAACTCGCATCGCCTCGCTCCAGTTGGGGTAACGTAGGCCGCCACGGTACGGAGAGTCCGCTCTCCGAGGGAGCCCAGCATGCGTCGACTTCGCCCGCCCCTGCTCGCGGCGCTTTTCCTGGCGGTCGCGGCCGTTCTGCCCGCCGCCGCCCAAGACATGGCGTCGTTCGAGAAGAACCTTACCGTCCACACATTGAAGAACGGCCTCACGGTGATCATCTACCGGCGTCCGGTTGCGCCGGTGTTTTCGTTTTTCACCTACGTCGACGTCGGCGCGGCGCAGGAGGTCCCCGGAATCACCGGGCTGGCGCACATGTTCGAGCACATGGCGTTCAAGGGGACGAGCATCATCGGCACGAAAGACTTCGCCGGTGAGAAGGCGGCCCTCGCGAAGGTCGACGCCGGTTATCACGCCTATGACGCCGAGCGACTGAAGCCGGGCGGCCCCGACAGCGCCAAGTTGGACGCCTTGAAGAAGGCGTTCAAGGACGCGCAAGCGTCGGCCGACCAGTACATCGAGAAGAACGAGTTCAGCCGGATCGTGGACCGCGCGGGCGGGGTCGGCATGAATGCATCCACCAATTCGGACCGGACCGTTTATTTCTACTCGCTTCCCGCCAACAAGGTCGAGCTCTGGGCTTACCTCGAGTCCTCGCGATTCCTCGATCCCGTGTTCCGCGAGTTCTACAAGGAGCGGGACGTCGTGATGGAGGAGCGCCGCCTGCGCACCGAGAGCACGCCGAACGGCCGCCTTTTCGAGCAGTTCGCTGCCACGGCGTACACCGCGCACCCCTACAAGCAACCGGTCGTCGGGTACATGAGCGACCTCCAGGCGTTCACGCGCGAAGACGCCGAGGCGTTCTACCGGGAGTACTACGTCCCCGCGAACATGACGGTGGCCATCGTCGGGGACGTGAAGTCCGAGGAGGTCATCCCGCTCGTTGAGACCTACTTTGGCCGCATTCCAGCCGGGCCGAAGCCCGATCCCCTCCGCACCGTCGAGCCGCCGCAGACCGCCGAGAAGTCGGTCGTGCTGAGCGACCCGTCGCAGCCCGCCTACATGGAGGGTTACCACCGGCCGGAGGTCACAAGCCCGGAAGACCCGATCTACGACGTCATCGAGGACGTGCTGTCCACCGGCCGAACCTCCCGTCTGTACCGGAATCTCGTGCGCGACAAGAAGATCGCAGCCTCGGCAGGCGTCATGAACGGATTCCCCGGAGCGAAGTACCCGACCCTCATCGGCGTCAGCGCCACTCCGGCGGTGGGCCACACGAACGCCGAAGTGCAAACGGCGCTGCGGGAGCAGCTCGAACGGCTGAAGACGGAGCCGCTGACCGACGACGAGCTCAAGATGGTGAAGACGCGCGCGAAAGCCGACCTCATCCGCAGCCTAGGCAGCAACTCGGGACTCGCCCGACAGCTCGCCGTCACCCAGGCGCGTCACGGAGACTGGCGCGAAATGTTTCGCTACATCGACCGGCTCGAGAAGGTGACCAAGGAGGACGTCATGCGCGTCGCGAAGGTGACCTTCGTAGCGCAAAACCGCACCGTGGGCATGATCGAGCACACAGACGCAGCCGCGGCCGGGAAGTGAGAGGAGACGCCGCCATGATCACACGCTCCACAACCCGACTGATCGTCGCCGGCCTCGCGGCCGTCCTCGTGTCGGTACCCGCATCAGCGCAGGCCAAGCGCTACACGGACATCAAGGCGCCGGCCCTTCCGGCGTTCGACGTCCCGAAACCGGTGACGTTCACGCTCGCGAACGGCCTTCGCGTGTTTCTGATGGAGGATCACGAACTCCCCTTGATCGCGGTCCGCACGCTGGTGAGGACAGGGGCCTTCTGGGAGCCCCAAAGCAAAATCGGGCTCGCCCGTTTGACCGGTGCGGTTCAACGGACCGGCGGCACGACGTCGATGACGGGCGATCGCATCGACGACCTCCTGGAGGCGCGTGCCGCTTCCGTCGAGACGGGGATCGGCGGCGACTCCGGCTCCGCGTCGATGAACTGCTTGAAGCAGGACTTCGACGACGTTTTCAAGGTCTACCTGGACGTCCTGAGAAACCCGGCGTTCGCCCAGGACAAGCTCGATATCGCGAAGGTCCAGGTCAACGCGTCGATCGCGCGCCGCAACGACAGTGTCGGCGGCATCACCGGTCGCGAGATCGGACGTCTGGTGTACGGCCCCGATTCGCCCCTTGTGTCGCTCGAGCAGTACGCCACGATCGCCGCGATCACCAGGGACGACCTCGTGCTCTGGCACAAGACCTACTACCATCCGAACAACATGATGCTCGGCGTCTCCGGGGACTTCAACGTCGCAAGCATGCGCAAGACGATCGAGAAGGCGTGCGCCTCATGGCCCAAGGGGCCGTCCTTTCAAGGCGCGAAGATTCCCTACCGCGAGACCCCGAATCCGGGGGTGTACTTCATCGAAAAGCCCGACGTGACGCAGGTCAACATCGCCATGGCCCATCTCGGCATCGAGCAGAAGAACCCCGACTATTTCGCGGTTCAGGTCATGAACGACGTTTTGGGCGGCGGCTTTTCCGGACGGCTCATCAACGCAATCCGGACGAAGAAAGGGCTCGCATACGGCGTCAACGGGGGACTGGGTGCCGCGTTCAACCGTCCGGGATTGATGCGCCTCGGGATGCAGACGAAATCTGTGTCGCTCTTCGACGCGATGGCCGCGCTGAAAGAAGAGGTCGCCGGAATCGTGAAAAACCCGCCAACCGACGACGAGCTGGGTCAGGCGAAGGAATCGATCTTGAACGGCTTCATCTTCAACTACGACTCCAAGGCCGGCATCCTCGTGCAGCAGCTGAGCTACGCCTACTACGGCCTGCCGTCGGACTATCTGGAGGCCTACCGGTCCAACATCGAGAAGGTGACGAAAAACGACGTCGTTCGCGTCGCCAAGAAGTACGTGCATACCGACGAGCTCGCGATCCTCGTCGTCGGGAAGGCCGCGGATTTTCCCAAGCCGCTCGACACGCTCGGGAAGGTGACCACGGTCGACATCACGATCCCCAAGAGTCCGGCGACGAACTAGCTCGTCGAGGGGAAATTCGTGTCCACCGCCACGCGACATCGAGCCGTCGGCCTGCTGTTGATGGCGGTTCTCGTCACGGCGACGCAGGCTTGCTCGATCCGCCGATGGGCGGCCGGCAAGCTCGGCGACGCCCTCGCGAGCGGGGGTACCACGTACGCGAGCGACGACGACCCCGAGCTGGTCGGCGACGCGCTTCCTTTCGCCCTCAAGACGATCGAGGGACTCCTCGCGACGACCCCGCGACACAAGGGGCTCCTCCTCTCAGCGGCCTCCGGCTTCACGCAGTACGCCTACGTCTACCTCGCAACGGAGGCCGACTACGTCGAAGACGCCGATCTGTCGCGCGCGACACACTTGCGCGATCGGGCCATGAGCCTCTACCGTCGCGCGTTCGAATACGGGATGCGCGGACTCGAGGTCGACCACCCCGGAATACGGCAGGCGCTCGACGACGACGCTCGCGCCGCGCTCTCCGGCATGAAGAAGGCCGACGTCCCCATGCTGTACTGGACGAGCGCCGCTTGGAGCCTCGCGATCTCGGTGGACGCGACCGACCCCGCCATGGCGGTGAACCTCCCGTTGGCCGAAAACTTGATGCACCGGGCGTTGGAGCTCGACCCAAGCTACGGTGATGGCGTGATTCACGACTACTACATCTCGTACGAAGGCGGGCGGGCAGGCGCCGCGGGCGGGTCGATCGACCGGGCCCGCGAAGAGTTGGCGAAGTCGCTCGAGTTGGCGAAGGGACGGCGGGCGGCCCCGTATCTCGCGTTCGCCGAGTCGGTGTCGGTTGGCAAGCAGGACCGGAAGGAGTTCACCGAACTGCTCGACGCCGCGCTGGCCGTGAAACCCGACGCCGCGCCGGAGTACCGCCTGGCGAACGTGGTCGCGCAGCGGCGCGCCCGTTGGCTGCTCTCGCGGATCGACGCCCTGTTCGTGGAATAGCAGAATAGCGATGTGGCGTTAGCCAACCTGGAGATCGCGACCTTGCGCTTCACTCGATGCTTCTCTCTTTGTGCCGCGGCCGCGTTTGTCGCCGTGTCCGCCTCGTCCGCGGCCGATCCGGTCGTGGTCAAGATGGCGACGCTGGTTCCCGCGGGCTCGAGATGGAACAGGTCGCTGCAGGAGATGGGGCAGAAGTGGCAACAGATCTCCGGCGGCAAGGTCGTCCTCAAGCTCTACGCCGGAGGGGTGGCCGGGGACGATGCCGACGTCGTTCGCAAGATGCGCCTCGGTACGCTCAACGCGGGACTGCTTGCGACTACAGGCTTGGCCGACATCGACCGCTCGGTGCTGGCACTGCAGATCCCCATGCTCTACGCGGACTACGACGAAGCCGACTGGGTGATGGAAAAGATGACTCCGGGCCTGGATGCGCAATTCGAGGCCAAGGGGTTCGTCGTGCTCGCCTGGGTCGACGGCGGGTGGGCCCACTTTTTCACCAAAACGCCTGCGCGAACGCCCGACGAGCTGAAATCGGCCAAGCTGTTCACCTGGGCTGGTGACGACAAGTACACGGAGCTGTGGAAGGGGGCCGGCTTCAACGCGATCCCGCTTCCCGCTACCGAGATCTCGACTGCGCTGCAGACCGGCCTTGTCAACGCACTGTGCACGACGGCTCAAGTCGCGGCGGTCATGCAGTGGTACAACAACGCGAAGAACATGACGGACGTCAACTGGGCCCTCCTCCTCGGGGCGATCGTGATCGACAGGAAGGTCTGGAACAAGATCCCCGCCGACGTGCGTCCCGCGATCCTGGCGGCAACGCGCGAGACCGGGCGCCTGCTGAGCAAGCAGACCCGCGCCGAAGAGATCGAGAGCGTCGAGGCGATGAAGAAGCGAGGCCTCAACGTCGTGAAGCCGGGCCCGGCCGAGCTTGCTTCCTGGCACAAGTTGTTGGAGAGCGTCCTCCCTCTCGTGCGCGGCAAGTACATGCCGGCCGAGGCGTTCGACACGGCGATCAAGTTCTCCGGCGAGTACCGGCAGCAGAAGAAGGCCGCCCCGGGGACCGGCTCGCGTTGAAGCTCTGGGCCAACGCGCGGCGGGTCTGGGACGGGTTGCTGATCGCGGCGTTCCTCGTCCTGGCGCTTCTCCCGCTGATCGACCTCGTCGCCCGGCCGCTCGGTCGGTTTCACGTGCCGAGCTCGGCTAGCTTCGTTCAGCTGCTGACGTTCTTCCTCACCTTTCTCGGGGGTCTCGCCGCGACCGCGTCCGACGAGCACCTTCAGCTGTCCACCGCCTCGCTCCTGGGCGAGGGCCGTCTTCGACGCGCCGGCGACTTCCTCGCCAACACCGCCGCCGCCGCGGTGTCGGCCGTGCTCGCGTATGCCGCGGTCAACGTCGTGCTGGCCGACCGGATGCTGGGCAGGCGCTTGCCGTTCGGCGTTCCGGAATGGCTCGGCGAGACGGTGATGCCGATCTCTCTCGGCGTGATGGCGATCCTGTACTTCACGAAGTCCTGGCGTTCCTGGCGAGGCCGCGCGCTTGCGGCGGCTCTCGTGCTCGGCGTCTTCGCCCTCGGTCTCGCTCCCGACGTGTCGCACCACGCCGTCTGGCCGCTGGCGGCGGTGCTGGTCGCGGCCACGCTCGTCGGCGCACCCGTCTTCATCGCGATGGGGGGCCTGGCCGCGCTGTTCTTCTTTCGTGACGGGACCCCGGTCTCGGCCGTCACCGCGGAGATCTACCGCCTGATCGCCTCCCCCACGCTTCCCGCGATCCCGCTCCTGACCGGGTGCGGCTACGTGCTGGCCGACTCGCGCGCGGCGAGCCGTCTCGTCCGTTTCTTCCGAGCGCTGGTGGGGTGGATGCCGGGCGGAGTCGCGGTGCTGGTCGCGGTCGTCTGCGCCGTCTTCACCGCGTTCACGGGCGGCTCCGGCGTGACGATCATCGCCCTGGGCGGCCTCGTCTACCCGATCCTGCGCGAGGACGGCTACCCGGAGGGGTTCTCCCTCGGCCTCGTGACCGCAGCGGGAAGCCTAGGACTGCTCTTCCCGCCGAGCCTTCCGGTGATCCTCTACAGCGTCGTGTCCAAGGTGCCCGCCGATCAACTGTTCCTCGCCGGGCTCCTGCCGGGACTGGTCCTGGTCGTCATCGTCGCCCTCTACGGCATCACCGTCGGTCGGCGCGTGAACGCCTCGCGGCAGGCGTTCTCGCCGCGGGAGGCGATGGCCGCGACCTGGGAGGCAAAGTGGGAGCTTTCGATTCCCGCCGCCATGATCCTGCTCTTTTCGACCGGGGTGGCGTCGCTGCTCGAGACGGCAGCCTTCGCGGCGATCTACACGATCGTGATCGTCTGCTTCATCCACCGCGATCTGACCGTTACGAGCGACCTCCCGCGCACGCTCTTGCGTGGCTCCGCGATGATCGGCGCGGTACTGATCCTCCTCAGCTGCGCGCTCGGCCTGACGGGCTACTTGATCGAGGCGCAAATTCCGGACCGCCTCCTCGCCTCCGTGCAGGCGCACATTCGCTCGCCGCTTTTGTTCCTCCTGGTCCTCAATGCCGTTCTGCTGGTGCTCGGGAGCGTGCTGGAGGTTTTCTCGGCGATCATCATCCTCACGCCGCTCATCGTCCCGCTCGGCGCGGCCTACGGAATAGATCCGATCCACCTCGGCGTGATCTTCCTCGCGAACCTGGAGCTGGGGTTCCTCTTTCCGCCCGTTGGGTTGAACCTCTTCCTCTCATCGTCTCGGTTCGGCAAACCGATGACCTCGCTCTATAGGCACGTCTTGCCGTTCCTCGCCATCTTGGGCGGCGGCGTACTGCTGATCACCTACGTGCCTCACCTATCGCTCGCGCTGGTGAAGATGTTCGCGCGCCCTTAGCGTCAGAGCAGCTTGGCCCTAAGGACCGTCACCGCGCGCCCGCCGAGGACGACGCGATCCCCATGGACCGTGCACAGTACGGTTCCGCCGCGCGCGGAGGCCTGGTACCCGGTTAGGACGTCCTTCCCGAGTTTCCGGGCCCAGTAGGGAGCGAGCGCGCAATGCGCGGAACCGGTCACCGGGTCTTCGTCGACGCCGGCCCCGGGCGCAAAGAAGCGGGAGACGAAGTCCCGCTCCCGCGATGCCGAGCGTGCCGTCACGATCACCCCGCGCACGCCAAGCCCGGCTATCGCGCGCAGTTCGGGGCGCACGGCGATGACCGCGGCTTCATCCGCGACTTCGACCAGCCAGTCCATCCTGTTTCTGCCCGCGAAGGTGAAAGAGACACCCAGTCCAGGGGCAAGCGCGGCGGGGGCCTCGGTTTCCTCGACCGGCTCGCTGGGGAAGTCCATCCGGATCATGTCGGCCTCGCGCCACGCGGTCAGCGGGCCGCTCTTCGTGTGAAAGCGCGCGCGTTCGTCGGCGGGCAGGACGTGCTCGTCCCACAGGACGTGCGCCGACGCCAGCGTGGCGTGGCCGCACAGATCGACCTCGATGGTCGGCGTGAACCAACGCAAGTCGTAGGCGCCGTCGTCGCGGCGCACCAGGAACGCCGTCTCCGCTACGTTCATCTCTCCTGCCACGGCCTGCATCCATTTCTCGGGCGCCGCACGGTCGAGGATGCATACGCCTGCAGGGTTCCCGGCAAACGGCCGGTCGGCGAACGCGTCGACCTGGTAGATGTTCCACGGCATGTTCGGAGATCATCGCAGAACCACGACGCCTCGCGCTGCTACGATGCGGACCGCCCATGGCCACATTGCGTTATCCCCTTGTCCTCTTCGACGCGGGCGACACGCTCGTGTCACCTCGGGAATCGTTTGGGGCGGTGTACGCGCGCGTGCTTGCCACCCTCGGTGTCGACCTGAAGGCGGCGGACCTGGAGCGCGGCTTGCGCCGGTGCTGGGCGGACACGAACGGCGCGATCGAACCGGGCGCGGACCGCTATGCGATGGAGCACGGCGGCGAAGACGCCTACTGGCTCCGGTTCGTCGAGGGAACGCTCGCCCGAACTCACCGTGCCCCACGAGATCCCCTTTTGGCGACGCGTGCGGTTGCGCCGCTGCGCGAGGCCTTTCGCGACCCAGCGTCGTGGCAGGTTTTCGACGACGTCGTTCCCGTGCTCCTAGCGTTGCGCCAGTCCGGTGCGCGCATGGCGATCGTGTCCAACTGGGACTCGAGCCTTCCGCGGCTTCTCGAGCGGCTCGACCTCGCGAAGTGGTTCGACGTGATCGTGGTCTCGCACCTCGAAGGGATGGAAAAGCCGCGGCCGGAACTGTTCCTTCGGGCGATTGCGCGGTTGAAGGGAGCACCCGGCGATGCGATCCACGTTGGAGACATCCCCGAGCTCGACGAGGTGGGTGCCCGGGCGGCGGGGATAGCCAGCCTGATCGTCGACCGGCGCTCACGGCTGGGTGCGGAGCGGGCGGCGCTCTCCGATCTGTCGAGGGTCCCCGCGATCGCCCGTGACGGTGGAGTCTAGCCCTTCGGCGCCGTGATCTTGAGGATCTCTCGCTTCTTGGCCTCGAGGGCCGCGCCGAGATCGGTTTCACCCGACAGCAGAACGGAGTCCACGACGCCGTCGGGACGGATCACGACGACGGTCGGCGTGGAGATCACCTGGAATGTCGCGCCGATCTGCATGTCCTTGTCCACGAATGTCGGGAAGCTGAAGCCGCTGATCCTGCAGTATTCGGCGGTTCGCGTTTGCGTCGCGACGTCGGTGACGCGTGCGGCGGAGATCACGTTCATCCCGGCCGAATGGTCCTTGAGCCAGTCGTTCAGCTTTGGCAGCGACGTCTTGCAGTGAGGGCAGTCGACCGACCAGAAGATGAGCACGTTGACCTTGTCCGAAGCCAGCATCGACGAGAGGCTTCGTGCGACGGCGTCGTTGATGAGCGGCGCGTCGAAGTCGGGGCACTTCTTCCCGACGAGCTCCGTAACCGGGTAGTAGGTCGAGAGCGCTCCGTAAGTACCGATCCTACCTGTGGCCGCCACGCGCCGGATCGCACCCTCGACGTCGAGCTTGTACTCAAGCGATTGCGTGAGGCTGCCGCCGTTGGCCATGCGCAGCTTCCCTTCGGCGTCGATGATCGTGATGTTCGGGACCGCGTGCACGTTGAGCTGCTGCAGGATGCGGAATCCCTCATCGTTGAGGACGGGCGCCTTGAGTTTGAGCGCCACCGTGCGCTCTTTGACCGGTCCCACGTCGCTGGAGCCATACGCGGGTGCCGCCACGGAGAGGAACGCCACTTTGTCCGCCCCAGCCTTGTCGACGACCGCTTGGGTGTCCTGGAGTATCTTCTCGGAACGTGCGTTCCCCGCCATCCAGTAGAAGAGCACGATCGGCTTCTTGCCGAGATACGAGGCAAGATCGACGGTTTTGGGCTGCCCGGGCGCATCGTTCAAATTGGCGAACTTCGCCGCGGGGAACGCCCCGCCGAAATCGACCGGTTGCACGGGGGCCAGGCCAGGCGATCCCTTCGGCAGGGCCGGCCTCGAAGCGGACTGCGCGAGCATGATGCCGGTCGCGGCGATCGAGAGCGTGATCAAAACGGCCGTGCGACGGGCGAACTGACGAGTCATCGGCGTCCACCTCCCCGCGTTCGTCCAACCCTTTGGGGTCGGCTGCGGACAAAGAACACGTGATTCTAGTCCAAGCCCGGCGCCGGCGCCTACGGAAGGAAATAGAACGCCAGTCCGAGGATCACGTAGACGCCGAGAAGCTGGGCCCCCTCCATCCAGTTCGACTCGCCGTCCATCGCGACGAGGGTCGCCACACCGGCGGCAATCGTCACCGCCACGACCTCGAACGTCGAAAAAACGAGGTCCATGGGGCGCTCGAGCAGGTACGAGGCGAACACCAGGACCGGCGCGACGAAGAGCGCGACTTGGATGCTGGAGCCGATCGCGATGTTGACCGCGAGGTCCATCTGGTTCTTCATCGCCATCAGGACCGCCGTCGAGTGCTCGGCCGCGTTGCCGACGATGGCGACCAGGATCACGCCGACGAAGACCTCGGTGAATCCGAACGCAGCCGCTGTCGCCTCAACGGCGCTCACGAGCGCCTCGCTCATCAAGGCCACTCCGGCGGTTGCCGTCGCGAGCACGATCACGCTCTTTCGAACCGACCACGCGTCGCCGTGCGCGGCGTCCGCCTCGGGAGCGACCTCGCCTGTGTAGAGGTGGCGATGCGTCTTCAGAGAGAAGAGCAAGCTCGCGATGTAGAGCGTGAAGAGAACGATAGAGATCTCGAGACTCATCTGGCGCTCGCGCGCGGCCTCGGTCCCGCGCACGATGTGGTGGAAGATCGCGGGGACGACCAGACCGATCGCCGAGAGCACGAGGAGCGTCGCGCCGAGCCCCGCCGACGTCCGGTTGAACGTCTGGCGTTGGTACTTGATACCGCCCGCGAGGACCGCGAGGCCCAGCACGAGGAGGATGTTTCCGATGATCGAGCCGGTGATCGACGCCTTGACGACGTCGTAGAGCCCGGCGCGAAGCGCCATGAGCGCGATGATCAGCTCCGCCGCGTTTCCGAAGGTCGCATTGAGAAGGCCACCGATCCCCGATCCCATCCGCCCCGCGAGATGCTCCGTAGCACGGCCCATGTAGGCCGCCAGCGGAATGATGGCCGCTGCGGACGTCGCGAAGACCCACGGCGCCGGCGCGTGGAGCGCATGGACGACCAACGCGATCGGGACGAGGATCAGGAGCAGCGCCATGGTTTCGAAGCGCCACTTCGGTCGGCTCATGCGTATCTCCGTAGTTCGCGGGCGACGTTTTGGGAGTCTATCAGCGCCCATTCTTCCGACGGACCCGGAATCCGCATTTCGCGATTGTTTCGGTCCCCCGAGGAACCTAAGATTCACCGCATGCGCTTGAACCTCGTGCTGCTCGTCGCCGTAGGGATCGCCGTCAGCGGCTGCGCGGCACGGGCGACCGTCGCGCCGAAGCCGCATGCCCAGGCCGAGGAGCTCGCCGGGGAAACGGTCGCCACGCGCGCGATCGCCGCGGCGCCGGACGAGGACTCTGCGGAGCCGCCGGACGGCATCGTGCACATCGTGCAGCCCGGTCAGACGCTGTGGCGCATAGCGCGCGCCTACGACATCGCTCTCGACAAGCTCGCGGAGGCGAACGGCATCGATGACCCTTCCCGCGTGGACGTGGGGACGCCGCTCGTCATTCCAGGTGCGCGTGCGACGATCGTGGTCGCACCCTACCCGGCGCCGCCCCCATCCGCACGCGTCTTACCCCCCATTCGTAAGGAGCCGTCGGCCGACTTCCTCTGGCCCGTCGAAGGCGGGGCATTCATGCGGCCTTTCGGGGAGGCGCGGCGTCATCACACGCACGCGGGCGTCGACATCCGCGGCGCGCGCGGACAGGACATCCTCGCGGCGCGCGGCGGCATCGTCGCGTTCTGCGGAGGTACGAAGACCGGATACGGTACGATGGTCGTGCTCGACCACGGGGACGGCGTTCAGACGCTCTACGCGCACGCGCAAGAAGTGCTCGTCAAGCAGGGCGACTCGGTGCAGCGGGGGCAGCCGATCGCGCTCCTGGGCCGCACGGGCAACGCAACGACCGCGCACTGCCATTTCGAGCTTCGTCTCGAGAACCGCGCGGTCAACCCGATGCCGTACCTCTTGGGGACGACGGAGGCACATCGTTGAAGATCGAGGTGCGCTGCGGCGGATGCGGCAAGGGTTATCTCGTCGACGAGACCAAGATTCCTCCCGGCGGGGGGCTCGTGCCTTGTCAGACTTGCGGCCTTGCCATCGAGCTGAAGGCGTCGCCGACCGTCCCCAAGACGCCGGCTTCGAAACGCGTCACGCCCGAGCCGGCACGTGCGAGCGAGGTCTGCTGTCCGCGCTGCAATCTCCACTTCGTGCCCGACGTCAAGACCGAGCCGAAAGCCCTCGGGCGTCCGACGCTCCTCATCGTCGAGGACATGGAGTACTTCGTCGAACTCGCGCGCGACGCGCTCGCCGGACGCTACGAGTTGAAGATCGCGACGACCCTGGATGAGGCGCGCGCCCTGCTGATCCAGGGCGGGATCGATCTGATGCTGCTCGACCTGACGCTCGAGCGAGGTGAGGACGGCCTACGGCTGTTGCGGGAGCCACCCGGAAAGACCTGTCCGGTGCTACTTTTCACGGCGCAAGACGAATCGGACATGTACGGTGACGGCTGGGCGAAGCTCCGGGCGCTAGGCGTTGATGACGTCGTCATCAAGGGCATGAACATGAACGAGACGCTGTCGCGGAAGGTCGCCGAGATGCTCGGCGAGCCGCTACCGCAAGACGCGTATCGCCGCTAGAAGCGCAGCGAACCTCCAAGAAAGACGCTCGTCCCGCCGAGGTCCAACGTGCCCGGGTTCACGACCGAAAACGAGCCGCCCGGCGTCGCCTCTGCCCACGACTGGCGCACCTCGAGGGTGACGTTCCAATCCGGTGCGACGGGGAACTCGATTCCGATCATCGCGTGTTTTTCGAAGGCCAAGCCGGTTTCCGTGAATCGGTCGTAGACGACCGAGAAATCCGATGCGACGAAGTCGCCTTCCTCTTCGTACTGCCAGTAGGACATACCGACTCCCGCGCCGAAGTACGGGACCGGACGACGCACGTAGTGCTTGCCTTCGGTCCCGCGGCGCGCATAGCGTCCTGCCGGAAGCACGCGGAAGCCGACGGTGACCGGAAAAATCGCGAGCCTCGAGTCGTGAAAGATCGGGAACCCATCCTGGTCCGTGAAGAGACTATCGGCCGATCGGGTCGACGCTGCGTAGAAATCGGCGTTTACATCGAATTCGAAGAAGTTGTTGATGGACGCGGTGTAGCCGACTCCGCCAGTGACGCCGTTGAAGTCGCTGTGGTCGAGCGTGAAGGCGGCCTCGTTCGTGTCCCAGAAGTCGCTGTTTCCGGTCGGGAAAAACCCTCCGAATCGGAAATTGAACCCACCGTCTTGGCCCGGAGGGGCTGCGGCGGCGGGGCCGACCGCGGCGAGCGTTGCCACGACGATTGAGGCGGCGGCAAAGAGTCGTCTCATCTGTTGTACCTCCGGCCGCATACGGCGGCTCACGGAGGGTAAATAGCAACGGGCGGGCCACGTCCCTGCGCGCGCCGATGCGCGGTATTTCGGGGCAATTTCCATCGGTCGTGTCATCGCGCGAGGACGCGCGAGACCCCTGTTCGGGACGGGAGCTACGTCTGGACCATGATCTGAATCGGCTGCTCGAGGCGAAGCACAAGGGGCGTGCCCGCGGGGAGCTCGACTTCCTGTCCCTTGGTCGCCGCCGCTGCGCCCGTGCCGGCCGCGGCACCGACGGCGGCACCGATGAGCGTGCCCTTCGTCTTGTCGTTCTTGCTCAACAATCGGCCGAGCAGCGCACCACCCGCGGTGGCTCCCGCGATCGTCCCTGCGTCCTTGCCGGACTCGCTTTTCCCCTGCTGGTGAAGGCCCGCCGAAATCGCGGTTCTCGTACCGCCTGGGAGCTCGAGCGAATCGAACCGCAGCCCGAGACTCGCGGCGCCGCCGATCTTCTTGAGCGGGATCGCCTCGGTGACCGTGCCCTTGACGATCGCTCCGACGGGCACGACGGTGAGCCCGTCGATGATGACGGCCTTCGTCACACGAACGCGCACCGCGCCTCCGACCTGGCTCGTTTTGCTGGACGCGGCATCCACTAGCTCGACGTCGAGATCGGTTCCGGCGGCGATCGTCTTGGCGACCGGCTCGGGTTTCGGGGCGGGCGGCGGTGCTGCTGTCGGTTGCTGCGCGACCTTGGCGACAGGTTTTGTCGCCGGGCGAGGGGCAGGAGGCGCTGGGGCGGGGGGAATCGCCTGGGCCACTCGTTCGTCCGGCGGCGGCACGACCGGTTCAGCCGCGGGTGCGGCGGGCGCGGGGGCTGACGCAGCAGCGGCGGGTGCTGACGCGGCCGGAGCCGCCGCGGGCTCGGCTGGACGGTTTCCCCCGCAGGATGAGAGCGTGAGAGCCGTGATCGTCGCAAGAATCGCCGGGGTGAAAGCAATCCGTGAGCGGAATCTCATGGGGGGGGGCCTCCTGACGCGGGGGGTCCGGTTTCCCGCGGGTTGACGGATGACGTAAGACGCTCTCGCGGGATCGCCTCCGCGACCTCGAGAGCCGTCTGATAGCGGCCGAACGGCGCCGAGATCTGAGCACCCTGAACGTGCGGGAGGAGCGCCTGAAGCGCCTCCCGCGCGATGGCGACTCCCTCGATTCGCGCACGGTCCTTGGTGTCCGCACGGCGCATGCGTTCGAGGATGGCGTCGGGGACGCTCACGCCGGGGACCTCGTTGTTCATGAACTCGGCGTTGCGATACGACGCGAGCGGCCAGACCCCGGCGATGACGGGGATGCGAACCCCACGGACACGCTCGAGGAACCGTATCAGCGCCTCGACGTCGAACACGGGTTGGGTGATGCAGAACTGCGCCCCCGCGTCGACCTTCCATTCGAACCGGGCGATCTCGCGGTCCAAGTCGGGGGACCCCGGATTGACGCCACAGCCGACGTAGAACGCGGTCGGCTCCCCGATGGCGTTGCCACCGACGTCGAGTCCGTGATTCAGCCGCGTCGCCATGTTCGTGAGGCCGATGCTGTCGACGTCGAATACCGCGGTCGCGTCGGGGTAGTCACCGAGCTTGGGCGGGTCGCCCGTGATGATCAGGACGTTGCGCAGCCCGAGCGTATGCGCGCCGAGCAGGTCCGACTGCATTCCCAGCAGATTCCGGTCGCGGCAACAGTAGTGGATGATCGTCTCGATCCCGATCTCTCGCTCGAGGCGCACGGCCATCGCCATCGGACTCATGCGCGCGGAGGCGCGCGGGCCGTCCGGGATGTTGATCGCGTCCACTCCCGCGTCATGGAGCATCTTCGCGCCGGCCAGGGTCTTTGCGAGATCGTGACCGCGCGGCGGGAGCATCTCGACACTGACGACAAACTTCCGTTCGCCGACGGCCTTCGACAATCGCGAGCGGTCGCCTACGGGAACCGGCGTCATCTTGAGCGCGGTCGGGGCGGGAGGGCTCAACGCGATCGTCGCGCGACGCGCGGGTGCGGCGGCGCGAACTGCGCCGCGGATCGCCTTGATGTGATCCGGCGTCGTGCCGCAGCATCCGCCGATGATTCGCACGCCCGCCTCGATGAAGCGTTTGGCGTACACCGCCATGTACTCGGGGCTGCAGAGGTAGAGGTTGCGGTTGTCGACCGCGCGCGGCTTGCCGGCGTTGGGCTGCGCCGAGATCGGGAGCGCCACGACCCCGACCATGCGTTCCACCGCCTCGAGCATCGCCGCCGGTCCGACAGAGCAGTTCACGCCGACCGCCTGCACGGGAAGCGCGGCGAGTCGCGGACCGAAAACCTCAGGCGCGACTCCCTCGAGGCTGCTGCCATCGTCCTCGAGCGTCATGTGCGCGACGATCGGCAGGTCGGACACCCTTCGAATCCCTCGAACCGCAGCTTCGATCTCTGCGAGGTCGTAAAACGTCTCGACCGAGAAGAGATCGACGCCCCCCGTAGCGAGCGCGGCCGCCTGTTCGGCGAAGATCTCTACGGCCTCGTCGACCGACGTCGGGCCCCATGGCTCGATGCGCACGCCGAGCGGGCCGATCGCCCCCGCGACGAACAGGTCGGCAGCAGCCTTGCGCGCGACGACCGCACCTTGCTGATTGATCGCGCGCACTTGATCGCCTAGGCCGTGCCTGTCGAGTTTGAGGCGATTGGCGCCGAACGTGTTCGTCTCGATCACGTCCGCGCCGGCGACGGCATAGGAGCGATGGACGCTCTCGACGAGCGCAGGATTCGACACGTTAAGCTCGTCGAAGCAACGATTCAGGAACACGCCCAGCTCGTAGAGCCGGGTGCCCATGGCGCCGTCGAAAAGCACGACGCGCTCGGAGAGGACCGCGAGGAAGTCCTTCGTCATGTGGAGGGTCTACCGCGACTCAAGACGCGAAAGGCCGGCTCCACGCGTCATCGCGCGGAGCCGGCCTCCCGAGGTTGAGCTGGAAACGGTGGCTACTCGAGGACTCGGACGACGACGCGCCGGTTCTGGGCGCGGCCTTGCGACGTCGTGTTGGCGGCGACGGGCTTCGTTTCGCCGAACGAAATGATGCTCATCGCGTGGAGCGGGATCCCGGCTTTCTCTGCGAGATAGTTGCGGACGGCCTCCGCGCGCATCTCGGCCAAGTGCTGGTTGTACTCATCGCTGCCGATGTTGTCCGTGTGCCCTTCGATCTCGAGGTACACGGTCTTGTCCAGGCCCTTCACCTTTGAGCCGAGATCGTCAAGGATCGCCTGCGCGCCTTCCGGGACCTTGTCGCCATCGAACGAGAACTTGACGCTGTCATCCGAGAGCGTGGTCGTCCAGAGGATCTTCCCGCGAGCTGCCTTTTCAGCGGCCTCGGCTTTGGTCATCGCCTGGCTGCCGATCTCGACGGCCTTCTCGGCGGTGCCCTTCACCTGATTGATCCGCGTGTCGGTGTCCCGAGCAAGCTCCGATGTGCGCTTCTCCTGCGCTTCGACACCGCTCTCGACGCCCTTCACGCGCGTGTCCGTTGCCTCGACGTTTTGGCGCCAAGCCTTCTTGGTGACGCAGCTGCTGGCCGAAAACAGCGCCAGGACCGCAACACCCGCGACCGTCAAACTCAACCCTTTTTGCATAGCCTCCGCTCCTTCATCCTGACCGTCGCCGGCGCCTCAAGGCACCATCGCGTAACGGTGAATCATGATCCGGCATCCCCCGGGCTGTCTCCGCCCCGGAACCATCGGCCTGACTTTACAAAGTCGGACCGCTTCCCGCAATGGGCTGAACACCGGAGCTCCGACTGATTGAGAGTCAAGCGCCGTGCCATGACGAAAATGCCGCTCTACTTACAAATTCGTACGATTGGCTGCCCATGTGCGCGACCGAACTTCGCTGTCGATGCAGTCCTGCCCGGTCGTTTTTACATTGCCCGAACACGTGTGACGGGACTCACGGGTTGGCGTAATACCCTTTGCGGGTCCGGACGACGTAACGGCCGTTACGCGCGAGGAGTTGGACTGCTCGGAAGCGCCCGTCCCAGTGCTCGAGTCCGGGGGAATAGCCGATCAGATACTGGTGGCGGAGATCGGTTGAGATACGGGACACGGCCTCTTTCATCTCGTCCGGGTCTTGGACGACGAACAACGCGCCCCCCGTTTCGTCGGCGAATAGTTGCAGCACCGCCATGTTGAAACCCAGGTCCTTGGCTTTCTTCCGATCCTCCCACGGGAGCGTGGAAAACCCGACCGTGAAGATCGGGACTTCGACCTTACGCGCGGTCACAACCGACTGCTCGAGTGTGAGCCTGCTTGCATTGTCGACGCCGTCCGTGATGAGGACGATCGCCTTTCGGCCGTTCGTACTGTCGTCGACCAGCTTGGGAATCGCCGCAACCGCATCGTTCAGCGCGGTTTGGCCGTATCCTTCCTGGACCATCAAACGCTCGATGAACCTCTCGCGATCCGAGGTGAACTCGGTGACCCACGACACCTGTTCGTCCGCGAAACAAATGAGCGCAAAGCGGTCTTGCGGGCGGAGCTGGTCCACGAAGAAACGAACCGCCTCTTTCGCGGAGTCGAGCTTCCCGCTCTGGCGCATGCTGCCCGATACGTCGAGCACGAACGCGACGGCCACAGGTTCGTTGCTCTCGACCGAGAAGTACTTGATCTGCTGGGGAATGCGCTCATCGGTCAGCTTGAAGTCCCCAGCCTTGAGCCCGGTCACGATGCGCCCTCTTTTGTCCTCGACGCTGGCCGGCAAGAGCACGAGCCTGACGGCCACCTCTTGCTCGTCCTGAAGTCGCAGCAGGCGCTCGACCGTTGCATTGTCGAGCTTCTGCTCCCCTGCTGAAACTTCGGAGATCACGCCGGGCCCGCCCGCCCGTGTCGGCGCAGTGCCAACCAAGACAGCCGAACAGACCAGGGTCAAAATGACGTGGTTAACGGACATGGTCGACACGCTCCCGAGATCAGGAACTTGCAATCATCGGGCCACCGCTGCGGCGGGGTGCGTAGGCATGTATCGGATGGACAGACCGGTTGCGGCGAAAAACGAGCCGACCTCGGAAGACGCGCGGCTCCCGTCGCCGGAAACCACGTCGAGCGCCGTTGCTCGGCCTCCCAGCTTGTGACGCAACCCGCGGAGGGCGATCCGCTCCGCGACGCGGTGTTTCCACCCTTGGTGTTCCGGACTCCGCCCCCGTCGCAGTGCCCACTGGGTCACGCCGCGTCCAATCCAAGACTTCGCCTCGATGTCCTCGATCCAAGCGCGGTGGAGACGCCCGAGCCCGGTGACGTTCAGGAGAAGGGCATCGGCGGGGCGCTGGTCGAGACCCGCGTCCGGCCGCTCGCCGGGGTCCGGAAGCAGAAGTGTCGCCCCACGGCCCAACGCCGCCAGAGATGCGGCGAGCCGCTCGATCCCACCGACGGGAAGAGCCGCCAGTACGGACTTCCCTCGCGTAAGACCGAGGGCCTGCGCGATCGCCTCCGCCATCGCGAGGAGAGCCGTGCACCCGACCGGACGAGTCGTGCCGGTATTGTCGACGAGCACACAACATGTCCGACCCGCGCTCTCCGTTAAGGCCCTCTGGAGAATGCGCGGATCGGCGACGAGGCTTGCCGCTCCAACTTCCATCGCCGTCTCAACCAGCAACGCGGCAGGTTTCCGTTCGGAAGGCGCTGCCGACATGAGGAGAACCAGCTGGAGCGCGGATAGGTCGGGCCGGAGCGCGAGAATGCGCGCGAGCTGCCGCTCATCGGAGGCGATGGCGTGAACGGCACCGGTCGACGCGAGCGCGCGGAGCAGCGCGTCGTCGGAAAGCCCGGGGTCGAGCGGAACGAGCGTCGCGCCGGCGGCGATCACGGCAAGACCGGCGCGGAGGGTTCCGCACCCTTCCGGGCCGAGAACCGCGGCGCAGGCACCCACACCCAGGCCGTAGCTTGACAGTGCCGCGGCCAGCCCCCGGACCTCGTCGCCAAAGCGGGCCCTCTCCTGGCCCCAGATGCCGTTCTCACGCCCAAGAACCGAAGGCGATGCGCCCGTGCCGAAGCTCTCGACGAGGGATGACAACGTGTGAGGAACCATGAGAATCGGTGCGACAGCGGCTGAGATTTTAGCCCGCGGCGCCAGCTTGTTCATGGCGCCTGGATCCTCCATGACAGGTTCAATCGGCGCCGTGGGCTCATGAAGCGGTCAGGCGCGGCCGTTCACGGCGGAGTGAGGATAACACGACGGCGATTCTGCATCGATGCAGCGGGAACCTGGTCCAAACGCCGGCGAAGCTTGACGTGGGTCCGGCTTTTCTCTATATAGGCAGACTTTCGGTACATCGAAACGTGAAGCACCGCTTCGAATCGCCGTACCGTGCGGTTGAACGAAGCTGCAGGGGGTCGGTACATGAGTTGGAAGCGGAGGCTGGCAGTGGGAGTGCTCGCGACGGGGCTCGGCGTCGGCTCGCACGCGGCGCGAGCCGAGGATCCGGCCCCCCAGAAGGCCGACGCGGCCGCCGCGCCGGCGGAATCTCCCAAGAAGAAAGACCCTTTTTTCGGGACTCACTTTGCGATGTACCTCGAGACACGCGGCGGCCCGGCGTCGATCGACGCCGTCCGGAATCCTCTGTCCAACGGCACCCAGTCAGAATCCACGAGCGAAATCAGCTTCAACGGGAACACGGTCGGGCAATTCACGATCGGTTGGACCCTTCCGCGGGGCCGCGGCCAGTACCTTTTGACGTACAGCGGGATTGCGGACGGCGATTTCGAGCTCGACGCGACGGGCTTTCAGCAGAGCTACCAAAACCTACCCAGTCAGGGCGCGAGGATCATCCAATACGAACTTCCTTGGTGGCAGCTCACGGTTCGTAACGGACAGCTGACGACGATCAAGGCGCCGCCCGTTTGGAATGCCAATTCCGTGGAGATCGGCGGGGACGACCAAATCGAGGAGAACGGTTTGCCGAACGGTCAACCGGATCAGGACGAGATACGGTACTTGGGGCCGAACGACCCGGGATACATCGCCCTTTCGGAAACGGTTCCGAAGGACCTCGGCAACAGGATTCAGACCTGGGACCTTTACTACCGTCGCGAGTTCGGCGGATTGAAGATCCGCTCGCGTTGGACCGCGGGCATCCGCTACCTAATCGGCGAGGGGGCGATCATCACACCCTCCTGGCTGGCGGGCAGCGTGGGCACGATCGGTTTCGGCTACTCGGACGGAGTGCAGAATTCCATGCTCCTCATGCAGCAGTCGACCACCGGCTTCGGCCCGGTCGGCTCGGGCGAGATCCAGTTCAATTTCTTCCGGCAGCGCCTTACGCTCTACGGAGTCGTGCAGGCTGCGTTCCTCTTGGAAAACCTCGAAACGGATTCAGGGCCGTTCATGTACCTCACGCTCGATCCGGGAAGCAGCCCGAGGGCCTACTTCCCGGGCGCCGGACGGATCGAACAGAGCGTCTCCAAGTCGACGTGGAATACCGCGTTCGAGGCGGGTGTTCGCGTCAGGCTCCTCGAGGGTTTCCATCTGATTGCGGACTGGAACCGCACGGGCTATCTCGACACTCTGCTCATTCCGACAGAGATCTCGATCCCGGCGAATGCGTCGCAGATCGCGCTCGGAACGACGGCTCGATTCATTTCGCGCGACTTCGTCGTGTCGTCGATCAACGTGGGGCTCAGCTTCCAATTCTGACGAGGGCGACGAAGTCGTCCCAAAACCGCGGGTACGACTTAGCCACCGCGTCCGGATCATCGATCGTCACCCCTGGAACCGCCAGCCCCGCGACGGCAAACGCCATCGCGATGCGATGATCGTTCTCCACCCGGATCGTACCTGCGTGGGCCGTTCCCCGCGGTGGCGGGGAGATTGAGAGCGTGCCGTCCTCGACCGCGGCACGCGCGCCGAGGCGGGCGAGGTTCTCCTTGAGCGCCGCAAGGCGGTCGGACTCCTTCATCGTCAGGTGCTGCAGCCCGGACAGCACGCACGGGCCGTCGGCGAACAGCGCCACCACGGCCGCGGTGGGGGCGAGGTCCGGCGCATCCGCTAGATTCCACGAAAACGCCGGCACGCTCCCGGAGCCTTCGACCACGGTCGAGGCGCCGTCGGAGTGGACCCGGCAACCGACGGTCGTCAGGTCGTGGAGAAACCTCGCGTCGGGCTGGGAGCTGTCCGCCCGCAGCCCCCGTATGCGGATCCGGCCACCGAGGATCGCGGTAGCGGCGAGGAGGTACGACGCCGAGGAGTGATCCCCCTCGATCGTAACTGTCGTGGCGCTGAGTCGTTGCGGTGGTACCGAATACGTCGCCTCTCCTTCTGTCGCGATGACCGCGCCGAACGCCTCGAGCATCTCGACCGTCAGGCGAACGTAGGAAGAAGAAACGCGTGGCGCCGTGACCTCCAGCCGGAGGCCCCGCCGGAAGGCCGGCGCCGCGAGCAGAAGCGCGCTCGCGAATTGGCTGCTGCGCGCGCCGGACAAAACAGTGCTTCCGCCGCGCACGCCCGAGCCACCGGCGAGGAGCGGGAGAGCCAGTCCTTCGGCGGCGTCGACCGTCGCCCCGAGCGCCGAGAGCGCCTGGATGAGCTCCCCCATCGGCCGCTCGCGCAATCTCGATGAACCGTCCAGCATGGAGGGTCTCGCACCCAGCGTGGCGAGCGCGACGAGGAAACGCGCGGAGGTTCCGGAGGCGCCCAAGTCGATCGATCCGCCGCCTGGGATCGCTCCGGCCGCGCCATGCACGACCCAGGCGCACTCCTGCTCGTCCACGAGGACGCCGAGCCCGCGAAGGCCTTCAAGCGTGCGGCGCGTGTCTGAGGCATCGAGCGGCCCGCGGATCTCGCTTTTGCCGAAGGCTAGGGCCGCCGCCACGAGCGCTCGGTGCGTCGCGCTCTTGGACGGCATCGCAACGAAGTCCGCGTCGATCGGGCCTTTTGCGGGTTCGATGCAGCGCGCCGCCATGCAAAGCGAGTGTATTATGCGAAGGCCTGACGCCGCGGCGAGGAATGAGGGGACCGGACGAGGGCAAGGGACGAGAATGACCTTAAGGCACCGGCGGTGGCGCCTTTCCCTCGCAGCCGGGCTCGTCACGCTCGGGTTCTTGCCCCCCGCGGTCGCGGGTGACTCCACCGTCGACGAGCTCCTCCGCTTCGGCACGGAAATGGCGCGCGGCGGCAACTGGCGCGAGGCCAAGTTCCGTTGGGAACAGGCCCTGAGGAAGGACCCGGGCGATGCGCGTCTCCTGAACAATCTAGCGGTCGCCGAGGAAGCGCTGGGGGCACCCGAGCACGCCCGCGAGCTCTTCAAACGTGCGCTCGCGGCGGCAGCGACGGACTCCCGGATCCACGACAACGCGTTGCGCTCGTCTTTGTTCTGGGGCCGCCCGTCCGATGGGGACGCCGCCTCGCCGCCCACTGCCGCTCCCGTCGAGTGGCGCAAGAAACGGGGGCGGGACGTCGTGGAAGTGCCCGTTGCGCTGCCGTTGCCCCCACGACTCAAGCTTGACGGTGTCAAGACGGTTCTCGTCGCGAGCTTCCTCGTCAACGACTCGGACTTGATCGACGTCAACCGCGAGCTGGTCCGATTCCTGCGCAACGAGTTTCGGAAGAACACCCCGTTCGAGATCCAAAACATCACGCCGCCGCCGGCGGTCCCGGAACAGACCCTCGACGATATGGCGAAGAACGCGGAGTTCTTCCGTTGGCTCGGTCACGAGCACGCATCGGACGTCATCGTGACCGGCGCGATGCGCTACACACGGCGTGATGCCTCGGGCTTCGAGGACGTCGACATCGTGAGCGAGTCAACCGGGCAAAAAGTCAGACAGACGCGTTTCGTCGAGCAAGAGGAGTTCACGTTCGAGCTGGACGTGCTGTACCTGAGCGGCGCGGATGGAGCGCTCCTTTTCCGCGACCGGCTGCGGCGGCAGGTGGTCTTTCGCGGCACCGCGAATGATCCGATCAGCGCCTTTTACGAGCTTGGGAACTCGATCGCCGGCGACGTACTCTCCGTCGTCGCCTCGCGGACCCGGAAGGATCAACGTCTGCTCTTCAAAGCATGAACCCGGAGCCCCTCATGACGACTCCGAATCGGCGGCGCGCGGCCACGGTCTTCCTCGTTCTCGTTCTCGCGGCCTGGAGCCCACGCCCCACATCGGCGCAATACAGCGGTTACTTCGGGCAGAACAAGATCGCCTACGACAAGTTCCATTGGAAGGTCTACAAAGCGCCGCACTTCGACGTCTACTACTACCCGGAGTCGGAGCCGTTCCTCGACGACATCGTCTCGTACTCTGAGAGCGCTTACGTCCGCCTGAGCAAGGAGCTCGACCACGAGCTGCGCTTCCGGATCCCGATGATCGTCTACAAGACCCACGGGGAGTTCGAGGGGACGAACATCACCCTCGAAGAGCTCCCCGAGGCGGTCGGAGCGTTCGCGGAGCCGATTCAGAACCGGATGGTCCTCCCGATCGATCAGCCTCCGGACAAGCTGTACAAACTCATCTCGCACGAGCTCACGCACATCTTCCAGTACTCGCTCTTCTTCGAGGGCTATATCGGGCGGGCGCTGCGGGCACGCATCCCGACGTGGCTCATCGAGGGGATGGCGTCGTATTTCGGGCAGGACGAAGAGAGCCTCGACCGGATGGCGATCCGGGACGCGGTCGTCAACAATTTCATCCCGCCCATCCAGGCGCTCGACTCCCTTTCGTATCTGAACTACCGCTTCGGCCACGCGGTCTTCGATTTCATCGAGCAGGATTACGGCAAGGAAGGGGTCCGCAACTTCGTCTACGAATACCGCAAGGTCCTTTTGACCGGCAACGTCGAAAAAGCGGTCAAAGAAGCGTTCGGCACCGACATCGATGCGTTCAACCGGAACTTCAACCGATACCTTCGCAAGAAGTACCTCCCGGTCCTCCTCGAGAAGAAGAGCCCCGACGACTACGGCAAGGAGATCGGGATCCACGAGCAGGGCGTCTTTACGTTCTCGCCGACACTGTCTCCTTCGGGCGAGCTGATCGCCGCGCTCGCGTCCCCGAAGATGGATCTCGACCTCGTCGTGCTCTCCGCAGAAGACGGCAAGAAGGTCAAGAATCTGACCAAGGGGTGGAGCAACAAGTACCGCTATCTCGTGGCCGAGGCGTTCTCCGGGCGGCGCGATCTTTCATGGTCCCCGACCGGCGACGAGATCGTCGTCTTCGTGCGCAAGGAGAACAAGCGCGAGCTTGCGATCTACAACTCGGTGCACGGCAAGCTCGAGCGCATCATCCCTCTTCCCGGGATCGCGCAGGGCGCGAGCCCGGCGTTTTCTCACGACGGCAAGCGCATCGCCTTCGAGGGGAACAAGGACGGAGTGGTCGACATCTTCGAGCTGGATCTCGAGTCGAAGGGGATCCGCAACCTCACCCAGGACGATGACTTCGACGGGAACCCTTGGTACGCCGCCGACGGCGCCACCCTGCTGTACAACCGGCGGATCGGTGCGTCCTGGAAGATCTTCTCGGTCGATCTTTCGGATCCGACGCGGAAGACCCAGCTGACGTTCGGACCCTCGCTCGACTTGCAACCGTCGTACTCTCGGGACGGCAAGACCGTGTTCTTTGCGTCGGACCGTGGCGGTTACGGCGTCTTCAACATCTTTGCGCTGGATCTCGCCTCGGGCGAGACGCGGCAGTACACCGATGTCGTCGGAGGCTGTTTTTCGCCGGTCGAGATGGCGCCGCGGGAAGGAGAGCCCTACATCGTCGTCACGGCATACTTCGACGGCACGTTCCGTTTGTTTCGCATGCCGTTGCGGCAGGCGGAGGCTCGCTCGGCGGCGGAGACGGCCGTGCCGGGAACTCCAGAAGCCGAGCCGTTCGAGCCGCCGCTCAGATTGAAGGCCGACGTCGCCAACGCGAAGGCCTACAAGACGCGCTGGGATCTGGAGGCGCCCTCGATCAGCGTCGGAGTCACGGACGACGGGACGTTTCTGTCGAACGTTGGATTGCAGTTCTCCGATCTGCTCGGCGATCAACGAGTGGCCCTTCAGTACTACAGCGTGTCCAGCTTCTCGAATTTTCTCGTGTCGTATACGAGCCTCAAGCATCGGACCCACTGGGGCGCCACGGTGTTCGACCTGCGCGACTACTACCTGTCCTCGAGCGGGTTCAACGTCGACCGCCAGCAGACGCAGCGGAACACGGGAGCGCAGCTCTTTGCCCAGTTTCCGATCAACCGTTACTACCGCATCGACGCCGCCGTCACGGCGACCGACAGCTCGCAGGACATCTTCACCGGCTACAGCGACGACGGCAGCGGGAACGTCGTCTCGAACTTCACGACGGCGAAGGACCGTTTCCTGACCTTTCAGCCTTCGATCGTCGGCGATACGACACGTTACCAATCGTTCGGTCCCTTCCAGGGAAAACGGTTCGAGCTGGGAGCGACCTACGGCCTGAATCTCAGCGGCGATTTTCCCGGTAACGTCTTCGAGTACCACCTGGATTTCCGCGCGTACAAGCAGCTGACGCGACGATCTTTGCTCGCCTTCCGCACGCTCGGCATCGTCAACAAAGGGGAGCGGGAGATCTTCTACGGGGTCGGCGGACTCAACACATTGCGGGGCTATGACTTCCGAGCCTTCTACGGGTCGAACGTCGCGGGCGCCAGTCTCGAATTGCGATTTCCGTTTGTCGACGAGTTGAGGTTCCCTTTCGGGCCGATCAGGAATATCCGTGGGTTCCTATTCCTCGACGCCGGAACCGCCTGGCTCCCCAACGATCAGTTTTACGACCCGGACGCGTTTCGCGTACGGCCGGACGTCCCGTTCAGCTGGTGGGACGGCAAGAACGACCGGCTGCAGGATCTGCGCGCCACGTACGGTATGGGTTTCCAGTTCTTTTTCATCGGCGGGCTCCAGCTCAACTGGGCGTGGGCGAAGCGCCTCCCGTATACGGTCTTCAGGGACGACCCCTTGATTCCGGGGCTCAACCTGATCCCGGTCGAGGCCGATTCGGGGGGGGTCCGCAGCGAGTTCTACATCACCTTCGACTGGTAGTCGGCGACTTCGGCGTTAAACGCCTCCGGCCGCTCGCACCGCGAACCAGGCCGACGCGAAGCCGAGTGCGGCCCCGACGAACACGACGAAGCACGACGGGCCGAGCGGCAGCGGATTCCCAGCGGCGAGATCGAGCAGCTGACCCGCTTGCGTCCCTACGTACCCGCGCGCCGCGCGCCGCATCGTCTCGACAAGGAACACGGCGAGCAGGCCTCCTACGAGCCCCTGTGCGACGCCCGCGACGAGGAACGGGCCCCGTACGAGCATCGGCGGTGCGCCGACTAGGTGCATGATGTCGATCTCGTCGCGCCGCGCGTAAACGGTCAACCGGAGCACGCCCGATACCACGAATGCGACCGCCGTCAGCACAACGAGGCCGAGGCCCGCCCCCCCCCAGCGCGCGATCGAGAGCAGGGCGTCGATGCGGTCCAGAAACACTTGGTCGTAACGAATCTCCTCGACGGCCGCGGCGTTGGCGACGGCGTCGCCCAGAACCCGCGCCGCGTCACGCGCCTGAGGCCCCGGCTCGAGCACGATCTCGAGCGAGGCGGGCAGAGGATTCGCCGAAAGCTCCGACGGCACGTCCGCCAACTCCTTGAACGACGCGCGGAAGCGGCGCAGGGCCTCGTTCTTGTCGACATGCTCCACACGCGCTACGCCGGACACGGCGGCGAGCTTGGCCGAGAGGGCGCCGACGTCCGCGGCGCGTGCGCCGTCTACGAGGTAGACCGATACGCGCAGATCGTTCTTCCAGCGGCCGACGTGCGCCTTGAGGTTGGCGAGGATGAGGAGGTTCAGTCCCGCGACGAACAACACGGCCGCCAGGGTGGCGGTCGCAAGGAGGTTCGGTCCCGGGCTGTGCCGCCATTCGTCCACCGCATCAGAGACGAAATACCGCACATGGGCGAGAACGGCGCTCACGAGGTCGCCGCGGTGTCGCACACCTTGCCGTGCTCGAGCACAATCGTGCGCCGCTGCATGCGGCGGATCAGATCGCGATCGTGCGTCGCGACGACCACCGTTGTGCCGCGTGCGTTGATCTCGCGGAAGAGCCGCATGATCTCGACGGCGAGATCGGGGTCGAGATTCCCGGTCGGCTCGTCTGCCAAGAGCAGCTCGGGGTCGTTGACGACGGCGCGTGCGATCGCGACGCGCTGTTGCTCACCGCCAGACAAGACGTCCGGCGTGACGTTCAGGCGGTGTTGGAGGCCGACTCCCTTGAGTGCGAGGTAGGAGCGGCGCTTCTGTTCGGCGCGCGGGATGCCGGCGACGTTGAGGACGTACGCGACATTCTCGAGGGCGGATTTCCGGCGGATCAGCTTGAAGTCCTGGAAGACGACGCCGATCGATCGCCTCAACTCGGGAATTTTCGACGGCGGCAGCGACACCACGTTTCGGCCGTTCACGAGGATCTGGCCTTGCGTGGGAAGCTCCCGTCGAAGCAAGAGGCGCAAAAGGGTCGACTTCCCGGCACCCGAAGGCCCGGTGATGAAGACGAACTCGCCACGGCCGACCTCGAAGCTCACGTCGTTGAGCGCGATCGCGCCCTCGGCGTAGCTCTTCGTCAGATGGTAGATCTTGATCAGAGCCGGCCTACCAGCTCCGATTGATCAGCACGTCCTCGGCGAGGATCTCGCCGTCCTTATTGAAGTACACTTGGGCCGGCTCATCCGCGACAATGACGCGGAACGGCGTTTCCGGACCCTGGACCAGAATCGGCTTCGCCGACTTCAACTCCTTGCCGTCCGGCGTCACGAACGTGAGGGGCGCGACGCCGCGGTAGAAGACGCCGGGCATCGGGTCGTCGTACTTGCCGTACACGACACGCTGCTTGATCGTCCCCTCGACGATCCATTTCCCCTGCTCGTTCTTGCGCGTCGTGTAGTTCAGCGCGTATTGCGGCTTGCCGATGCCTCGAATCCACTGGTCGAAGAACCAATCCATGTTTCCACCGACGATTCTCTCCATAACGTCCTGGATGTCGCGGGTGACGATTTCCTTGTGTTGAAGCTCCTGGGCCATCGCCTGGAGGAGCGCGAAGAACTTTTCGTCTCCGAACGTGGCGCGAAAGACATGGAACGCATAGGGACCCTTGTCGTAGATATTGGACTGCACAGAGCGGAAGCCGTCTTCGCCCGCCCAGACGGTGTAGTTGTTCTGGACGCTCGTGACCTGGTCGAACTTGAGGATGTTGTCGCGCCAGATCGCAACTTTCTCGTCGTACTTCTTTCTGCCGAACACGTTTTCGACGTAGAGCGCGGAGGACACCTCGGCCATGGTCTCGACGAACCAGTAGTTACGCTGATTCGCGTTGACGATGACGGAACCCCACCACTGGTGGCCGACCTCGTGCGCAACGACGTCCTTGTTGAACCTCGCGATATTCGAACCGCCGCCGAACATCCCGCCGGCCGCCACCGTTCCTTCGCCGCGGAACACGCCGAATCCGAGGTAGATAATCGAGGACGGAGCCTGGCCGTAGAACGAGCCCAGGGGATCGGCGACGAGGTCGAGCTTCGCGTACGGATAGTCGACGCCGTAGATTTTCTGATAGAGCTCGATCGCAACGGCGGCCTGAACGGCAATCGGGCCGAGCTGTTTGCCGCGAATATCGCGCGCCCCGCTGGCGCCGGCGTTGCGCATTTCCTCGAAATCCGACCCGGACCCCTGGCTGCCCTTCGTATCCAGGACTCTCGTGTCGAGCGCGTTCGTGCTCACCTTGTCGACGTAGACGGTCACCGGGATCGGCGTTCCATCCGCTTTCTTCACGACGTGATCTGAAACCGCGCTCAAGTAGTCCCCGAAGATTATGGTCGGGAAGCTGACCGGCTGCGGCGCACTCCAGCGGGTGGTTCGAATCCCGTCGGCGGCCTCATCCGAGATCTTCTTGCCGACCCCGAGCACGGTGAATCGATCGGGCGTACGCACGGTCAGATCGAACGTATCGATGAAGTCAGCGAACCGGACGAACGGCAGCCAGCCGCCCCGGTCGAGGGCCGAGAACGACGGATTCACCTTCCGGATGCTGTCGAGACTCGTGAATCGCATCCGGAGCGTCATCTTCGTGTTGACCGGAACCGGTTTCGGAAAGATCACGAGACCGTCGAACCCGCCGCGCCTCACCCAGGTCAGCTCGTTGCCGTCTTTGTCCTGAATCGAGTTGACGAAGAGTCTGGGGTTCTTCGCGTCCTGAACGTCGCTCGCCACGTTCTCCCGAGCGATCGCGAACGGGAGCGAAGCCAGCTCGCGCTTGACCGTGAGTCCGTAGGTCACGTCACCGTTGAGCTCGAGATTCTCGTCGAGGGCCAGGTCGACGGCGCCCTTGATCGAATTGAGCTCGTAGTCGCGGCTGTAGCTGTCGTCGCGACGCTCGAGCTCGGCCGGCGGGATCGAGCTCGTCCGGACATCCTGAGCGTAGTACGCGAACAGCGGCGTGCCGAAGATCGGCCCATACGGCCCCATGAAGAATTGGGCGCCGAACCCGGTTGCGTACAATCGAACCTCCCACGGCTCCCAGTTGTCGTAGCTGAGCGTGAGGAGGGCGTCCTTGCCTTCTTTCTTCCCATCCTTCTTGATTGTCACGAACCAGTAGCGGCGGTCTTCCTCGGGCATCAGCCAGAAACCGCTGAACGGGTTGTCCTTGCGGTTCTTCTCGGTTTCCTTGACGTCCTTGTCGAACGCGTCGCGGAAGAGCTGTGCGACGCCCGACGGCGCCCCACCCGAGTCGGCGAGATCGACTTTCCTCAGTCCCGTAAGAATCGTCGGAAACAGTCCGGCACACGTCGTCGCGTCACAGCCCACGATGAGCCGCTCCGGCTTGAAGACGAGATCCTCCGAGTGTTCCTTGACGATCCGATTTTTGATCAAGCCGTAGTAGCCGGTTTCCGCCGGTGGGTTGTAGGCATACGCGAGATCGCCCGCGAAGAGATGGAAACCCTGCGGCTTTCCCTGGCGGGTCACCATCCACAAGAGGCCGTTCGTCGCCGAGATCGTCGCCCCTTCGCGTTCGAACGCCAGCTTGTCGAAGCGGTAGATTTCGTCGCTGGAGGACCATCCCCGAAACAGAGTGGTCGAAGTTTCCTTGAGATCTTCCTTCGCGATCTTCCACGGAGTTCCCGCGAAACCCTTGAGCGTGAGCTCGTAGCGCTCGGTGCGGAGGCGGTCGGTCTTCGGATCCTCAGGGGATGGCTCGACGGTGTCGATGTGAAACGTGGCGAGGTACGTCGATGCGTCCGCTTTGCGGAAACTCCTCGAGTACGTGCCGCGCTTCGTGCTGACGCCGGACTTGTCCTTCTCGGCGAGATGGTCGGCGGCCTTCCTCTTCAGCACGTTTTCAATGCCCTGCCGCACATCGGGGGGGGCGCTTTCATCGATCGCGCGAACCACCGGCGTTCCGGCGATCGCAAGCATCGCTGCTATCGCGCAGGCGGTGACGGGTAGGCTGAGGAAGCGGCGGATGCTTCGGTACGACATGGCAAACCCCCTGTGGACAGGATGGGGAGATATCGAGACGTGAGATTCTATCCCATCGCCGGTCGCGGCAGCGATCCGGCCTACCAGCTTCGGTTGATCAATGTGTCCTCGGCCAGAATCTCGCCGTCCTTGTTGAAGAACACCTGGGCGGGCTCGGCCTGGACGATGACGCGGAACCGCGTTTCCGCACCCTGGACCAGAATCGACTTCGCCGACTTCAGCTCCTTGCCGTCTGGCGTCACGAACGTCAGGGGCGCGACGCCTCGGTAGAAGACGCCGGGCATCGGCTCCTTGCCCTTGCCGTACACGACCCGCTGTTTGATCGTTCCTTCGACGATCCATTTTCCCTGCTCGTTCTTTCGCGTCGCATAGTTCAGCGCGTACTGCGGGATCCCGACGCCGCGAATCCATTGATCGAAGAACCAGTCCATGTCCCCGCCGACGACTCTCTCCATGACGTTCTGGATGTCGCGCGTAACGATCTGCTTGTGCTGGAACTCCCTCGCCATCGTCTTGAGGAGCGCGAGGAACTTCGCGTCGCCGAACGTGGACCGAAACATGTGAAAGGCGTAAGGGCCCTTGTTGTAGATATTGGCGACCGCAGCGCGGTCCGCCTCTCCCGCCCAGGTCGTGTAGCCGTTTTGGACGCTCGAGATCGGGTCGTAGTCCAAGATGACCCGGCGCCAGGCGGCGACCTTGTCCCGGTACTTCTTCGCACTCTCGGTCCTCTCGACGTAGATCGCCGAAGACAGCTCGGCCATCGTCTCGACGAACCAGTAGTTTCGATCGTTGGCGCTCGTCACGAGGGCGCCCCACCATTGGTGCGCGGTTTCGTGGGCGACGACGTCCTTGTTGAATCTCGTGACTTCGGACGACCGGTCCATCGCCGACGCGACGGTCCCCTCGCCGCGGAAGACACCGAAGCCGAGGTAGATGAGGGCGGCCGGCGACTGCCCGTAGAAAGCGGCCAATGGGTCGGCCACCAGGTCCAGTTTCGCGAACGGGTAGTCGACGCCGAAGAGGTCCTTGTAGAGGTTCAGGGCAACCGACGCCTGGGTCGCTATCGCGCGGAGCTGGGACACGCGGATGCCGACCTCGGTCACGCTCTCCTTGTCGACGTAGACACGAACCGGAATGACGGATTGGTCCAGCCTCGTCGCCTTGTATTTGCCCGCGTCATCGCTGATGTAGTCGCCGAAGATGATCGTCGGAAAGGTGATCGGGCTCGGCGACGTAAGGTGCGCCGTGCGGATTCCGTCTCTTACCACGTCGGAGCTTGCCCTTCCCGGGCCGAGAACTTGGTACTTGCTGGGGAGCCGCGCGGTGAGATCGAACTTGTCGACAAAGGTGCCGAAGCGCGCGAATGGAAGCCAACCTTCACGCGACAAGCCGAAGAACGACGGGTTCAACGTATAGATCGCGTCGTAATTGAGGAACTGCAGTCGCAGCGTGATCACATCGCCGGCGTGCATCGTCTTGGGGAGAAGCACGAGACCACCGGTCGAACCGAGGCGCGTCCACGTGAGCTCGTTTCCGTCCGCGTCCTGGACGGAGTTGATGAAGAGCTTCGGGTTCTTCGCGGCTTCGTTTTCTCCGGGAAGTCTGAAGCGACCGATGAAAAAGCGGAGGCGCGTCAACTCGCGCTTGATCTTGAGGGTACAGGTGAGATCACCCGACATCGCCGTGGGGTCGTCCAGACCGAGATCGACGTTTCCCACAACGCCCTTGAGATCGAAGTCGAGCGCACCCCGATCCTTACGCCTCTCCAGGATCGATGCGTCGATCCTTCCACGCATGTCCTCGCTGTAGTACGCGAACAGCGTTCCGTAGCCGGTCGCACCGAATGAAACTTGCCAGGGCTCGAAATTGTCGTAGGAGAGTTGCGTGAAGTGCTCTTTCATACCCTGCCGTTTGAAAACGAAGCTCCAGTAACGATTGTCCGGATCCGCCGGAGGCTGCAAATCCGCGAACGCGTTGTCCTTCTTGTCCCTTTCGGATTCCCTTTTGTCGTCGGTGAGCGCCTCGCGCAGCTTGCTCATGGCGCCGGTGTCCGGCTTCAATCCACCGAAAACGCTTGTCATGAAGTCGGCGCACGTCGTCGGGTCACATGCGATCGACAGCCATTCGGGCTTGAAGACGAGGTCGTCCGGATGCTGCTTCGCCAGCTGGGCCTCGAGCATGCGGTAGTAGTCGCCCTGCGACGTGCCGAGCGGGGGGGTGAACTCGAACTTGAGGTCTGCCGCGAGCACTTTGAATCCACTGAAGGAGTCGAGTAGTTTGGAGGCATACGCGTACCCGTTGGTCGCAGAGACTTTCAGTCCTTCTTTCTCGAACGACAGAGAATCGAACTTGTAGATCCACGGCACCCCGAAATAGCGCCGATAGAGCGCGACGACGTCGTCTTTCTTCTCTTCGTTGGCGATCGCCCACTTGCCCGTACGATCTCTCTTGACGGTGAGCTCGAAGCGCTGCGTGCGTAGTTGATCGCTCTCGTTCCCGGGCGCTGCTTCCAGGGTGTCCTGAACGTACGCCACGGTGTACGTGGAGGCGTCGACTCTTCGGAGCGTCTTAGAGTACGAGCCGCGCTTGGATCTGATCCCGTCTTTGTCGAGCTCCTCGCCGAGCTTCCGGTTCTTCTCCTTCAGCACGGTCTCGATATCCTGGCGAACCATCGGAGGAACCGCGTCAACCCCAACGGTCGCGCAGGGGGCGACAATCGAAAAGCCGAGCGCCAGGGCGGCGACAACGACGGAACGAACGACTCGCATGATCATCGGATCAGATTCACACCGAATAGAACCTTCTCTCCTCGCGAACCATATCGCGAAGCAGACCTGCGGGGCGGAACCGCTCGCCGTGGGCGTCGGCGAGCCTCGACAGGCGATCGACGAGGACGGCCGGTCCGATGGAATCGGCGTAGCGGAGGAGACCGCCTCTAAAGGGGGGGAACCCCGTTCCGTAGACCATCGCCACGTCGACGTCTCGCGGCTCGCGCACGACACCGTCCTCGAGACAGATCGCGGCCTCGTTGACCATCGCGAGAACCATGCGCTCCTGCAGCGTCTCGACCGGGAG
>CAZUGP010000021.1:0-31157 GCA_964619965.1 uncultured Acidobacteriota bacterium | reverse complement strand
GCCGCTTCGAACCGGTGCTTTCCGTAGTCCATGATGCGGACCACGATCGGGCGGGCGTCCGGAGCGACCTCGACGAGGTCGAGCCCCGATTCTTCCGCGATTCGCCGGGCTTCTTCGATGGGAACGACGCCGACCTGCTCTCCTTCGGCGCCGATGAGACGGACGGGACTGAGGCGGATCTGTTGGTTCACGCGGACCTTGTCGTCGATGCGGCACCTCCTTGAAATGACCTAAGTGAAAAACGCGTCCGAATATAGCACCCAGGAGCGGAAATAGGGCCAGTCCCCTATTTCCGCTTGTGGGTGACGGTGACGACCGTATGAATTCCGCCGCGGACGAAGAAGTCGCCGACGACCTCCAGGAAGCGCGGCCGGAGGACCTTGACGAGGTCATCGAGGATGAGGTTCGTGACGGCCTCGTGAAAGTGCCCTTCGTTGCGGAACGACCAGAGGTAGAGCTTCAGCGACTTCAGCTCGACGCAGGTGCGGTTGGGAACGTAGCGAATGGCGATCGTGGCAAAATCGGGCTGGCCGGTCTTCGGGCAAAGGCATGTGAACTCGGGGCAGGTGAACGTGATCGTGTAGTCACGCCGGGCCGCGGGGTTCGGGAACGTGTCGAGGGTTCTGGCGGGCTTCGTCCGCATGCCGGGCCGTACTGTAGCCGCAACCGGGTGACGGGTCTACGATGGAAGGCGTGGAGAAGTGCCACCGAGGTGACCATGAGACTCCTTCCACCGCTACTTACGATCCCCATTCTCGCCGTGGCCTTGGCTGCGCCGCCCACCAGCCACCGCACCGGCTCTTCGACTTTCCGCGAAGATGCAAACGGTCTGAGCGTCTTCGCCGGCGGCTACCCTGCATCCTTGGGGGCCGACGACGCGTTCGTCGCCGTCCCCGTGGCCATCTCGCTGATGCGGACGGGATCCAGCGTCGCGTTCACCCTCGAGTCGTTCACCCTCTCCGACTCGCGAGGGAACCGTGTTCCGGCCGCCGGGTTCGCTGAAGTGAAGAACGGCTATCCCAAACTCGACATCGATCGCAGCCTCATGCGGATGTGGCCGATCGACGTGGGGATGACGATCGCCGAGCGACCGCGGATCGCGTCGAGCTTCTATCCTCCCACCGGCGCCGGTACGAGGATCCAGCGCGTGGAACTGGCGCCGTTCTCCTGGTTCAGCGACGTGGTCTATTTTCCGCGCCCGCCGGGCGGACTCGGCGGAGTGATGACGCTCTCGGTTGCGGTTGGCGGCGGCGATCCGGTCGAGCTGGCGTTTCTCATGGGTTCGGACCAGCCCGCGAAGTGACACTGCCGTCCTCGCCTCGCTAGCGAAGGTCGTACAGCTTGACGCGTACCTCGCGACGCTTGTCGGTCCGCCCGTCGGCGACGCCCAACCGAACCTCGGCGCCGACCCCCGCGGCCTCGAAAGCGTCGAACAGGTCCTGTTGGTTGCGGACCTTCTTACCGTCGACGGAGACGATGACGTCACCTAGGCGCGGCCGGCGTGAGCGCGTGACCGTGATCCCGGCGAGGCCCGCCTGGTCGCCCGGCGAGCCCTCGTCGATCTGGTAGATCGCGACGCCTTCGATTCCGTTCGAGCGCGCGATCGCGTCCGAGACCAGGCTCGCGCCTGCGATGCCGGGCTGCTTGATCCGCCCGTACCGGATGAGCTGCGGCACGAGGCGGCTCACGGTATCGACCGGCACCGCGAAGCTGATCCCCGCCGAGGCCCCGCTCGGCGAGTAGATCGCGGAGTTGATCCCAATGAGGCGGCCCGACGAGTCGAGCAGCGGCCCGCCGGAGTTTCCCGGGTTGATCGCGGCGTCGGTCTGGATGACGTCTCGAATGCGCCGCCCCGAAGGCGAGCGGAGCTCGCGCCCGAGTCCGCTGACGACACCGGTCGTGAGCGTGTGATCGAACCCGAACGGGTTTCCCACCGCAAGCACGCGCTGTCCCACGACCAAATCGCCCGAGCGGCCGACGACGAGCGGGACCAACCGGCCCGCGGGAGCATCGACCTTGAGCACCGCCACGTCCTTGTCAGGAGCGGCACCGACGAGTGCCGCGTCGTACTCCGCATCCCCCAACGTCACCGAGAACTTCGAACCGTCCTCGATCACGTGGAAATTCGTGACGACGTGCCCGTCCTTGTCCCAAACGAAACCGCTTCCCGTCCCGGAGGGTGTGTCTACGGCGTCGAAGGAGAAGAAGTCGACTTGACGCGTGTAGTTCGTGATGAAGGCGACCGAGGCGGATGCGCGACGGAAGACGTCGATGTCCCGCCGCTCTTCGGCGGAGAGCCCGTCGGGAAGCGGCGAGTCCGGAAGCGGCGCTGTTCCGCCGCACGCGGTGACGGCTGCAAGCACGAGCAGCGCGACGATCGCGGCGCGACGCCTCACTTCGACGATCCGAGGGTCTTCACATGGGCGGCCACCGCCCGGAGCTGCTCGGGGTTCAGCTTGCTGCGGTACCCCGGCATCTTCCCTTTGCCCTCCGCGGTGATCCTGGCGATCGATTCTTCGGTCCAGGCGCTTTGGAAAGCGGGATCGTTGAAGTTCTTCGAGCCTTTGCCGGGCGGCTTGGCGACGCCTGCCTTGCCGTGACACTGCGCGCACTTGGTCTCGTAGAGGATCTTCCCGTCGGCGGCGGCGACGACCAGGGCGAGAATCGACGCTAGCGGCGCGATGCGCATCGTTGCGATCTCCAAATGTTGTACGAGCACGATTCTACCGTGCGGGGCTCCGGACGGACAGGACGGGGCACGGCGCCTCCCTGAGGACCTTTTCCGCCACCGAGCCGAAAACGAGGTGCCGCCATCCGGTCCAGCCGTGCGTCGCGAGCACGATCAGGTCGGCCTTTTCCGCGCTGGCGATCCGGTCGATCTCGCCCGCGGCGTCGCCGCGGCCGACGAGGCCTCGCACCGTCACCCCGTGCGCGTGCTTTGCCGCCACCATCGCCAGGCGCCGCTCGACCTCCTGTCGCACCTGCGTCTCGTACTCGGGGAGCGGGAGCGAGGCGAGCCCGAAGTCGGCGTACGGGGGAATGTCCCACGGAGTGGGCGTATCAACGGGCAGGACGTGAACGAGGAGCAATTCCGCGTCGAAGTGCGAGGCGATCTCGATCGCAACCGGGAGCGCTTCGAGCGAAGTCTCGCTGAAGTCGGTCGTCACGAGGATACGTCGGAAGGGAAGCATGGCCGGCCCTCCGTCGACAAGGCTATCCTTGTGGGCCCCGGCTGACCAAGGGGATTCGGACCGATCCGGTGTTCAAAGCCGCGGCGTTACGGCGATTCTCGAACCAGGTGCCGACGGCGACGGCGAGCAGCGTCAGAAAGAAGCACAGCGAGAACCCGGCCACGAACCCGCCGCTGTAGGCCGTCCCCACGGACTGGTAGTACGCCTGCGTGGTCGGAGCGTCGGGGAGCTCCAGCCCGTTGCGCCTGATCTTGAGCAGGAAGCCGACGAGCGCGACAAAGCTCCCGATCGCTCCGACGACACCGATCAGGATCGACAGCAGTCTCTGTCGGCTCGTCATCACGGAACCTCGCTGCACGTCTCCCCTCCGGAAGGCGTGTCAAAAGTATTCGACGATCGGGGCGTCGACGCCACTGGCAAATTTCGTCGGTGGGGTGGTCGCGTGGACTCTCCGCAGAGCGATCCCTACAATGCGCGTCGTGGTGCGGTGATGAGACTCGATTCCGGGTTTTCGGCCTATCGGCGAAGGCGTAGTCGCGTCGTTCACGTCGGCGATCTTCACCTGGGAGGCGACCACCCGATCCGCGTCCAGTCCATGACCACTCCGGCCACGACCGACACGGCCGCGACGGTCTCGCAAATCGCGCGCCTCGTCGATGCCGGTTGTGAGCTCGTACGCGTCACCGTTCCGACCAACGCCGATGCGGACAACCTTCCGAACATCCGGCGCGCCCTGAAGGCGTTGGGGATCAGGGTGCCGCTTGTCGCGGACATCCACTTCACGCCACAAGCAGCGATGAAAGCGGTCGAGCACGTCGAGAAGATCAGGGTCAATCCCGGGAATTTCGCCGACAAGAAGCGGTTCGCCGTGCGCGAGTACTCAGACCTCGAGTACGACGCGGAGCTCGCGCGACTCCATGAGGTCTTCTCGCCGTTGGTGCGGCGCGCCAAGGAGCTCGGCGTGGCGATGCGCATCGGCACGAATCACGGGTCGCTGGCGGACCGGATCATGAACCGCTTCGGCGACTCCCCCGAGGGGATGGTCGAATCGGCCCTCGAGTTCGTCCGTATCTGCGAGGACTGGGACTACCGCGACCTCGTGCTGTCGATGAAGTCGTCGAACCCCGCCGTGGTGCTCGACGTCTATCGCCTGTTGGTGAGCCGCATGAGTGTCCTCGGCATGGACTACCCGCTTCACGTCGGCGTCACCGAGGCCGGGGACGGCGAGGACGGTCGCATCAAGTCGGCGCTCGGGATCGGCGTTCTCCTGGAAGAGGGCATCGGCGACACCGTCCGCGTCTCGCTCACCGAGGATCCGGTTTCCGAGGTTCCGGTCGCATTCGCGCTCGTCGCCCCCTACAACGCGAAAGTCGCGCTTTCTCATTCACCCCCGTCGGAATCGTCCGCGTCCTTGCGACTCGAGGGCGGCGCCTGGGCGCGCGCGTTCGAGCGGACGAACATCAAGGTCGCCTTCGGGCCACGCGTCGTCGGCGGGCGCGAGACGGTACTCGTCGAAGTGCCGCTGCACTCGCCGCTTGGCGATCTCGACGCATTGCGCCGTGAGCTCGACGGCGAGGCGGGTGTGCGGGTCCCCGAAGAGACCCGGGCCGAGATCGTCTCGGTCCAGCTCGCCGACCTTAGCGAGATCGAGTCGGTGCACAGACTGCGGGCCTCCATGGAGCTCGTCGCCCCGCGGGTGGCACTTTCCGTCCGCGTTCTCCCCCCGGTCGGCGAGGTCTTGAACGACGATGCGTGGGCCCGCCTGTTCGAAGGCGCCCACCGCGTGCACGCGATGGTGGCCGGCCCGCCCGATGCGGCCGCAAAGGCGTTTCTCGACCGTCTCCTCCGGATGTCTGTGTCCTCTCGCGCGGCAGTGCTCGTCGAGGCCGGCTCGCGCCGAGGCCACGCCGAAGACGCGATCGATCTGGCCAAACAGGCGGCGAGGGCCGCCGCTGCGACGGGCGCGCGCGCGCTCCTCGCCCTCGATCCCGCGCTCGACCAGACCCCTCTGTTCGCCTACAGGAGGCTCGCGTCCGAGCTTGAAGCGGCCTCCCTGGAGATCCCCCTCGTGCTGATCGATCGCCCGGCATCGCGTGGCGCGGACGAGATTTTGGGGCCTGCGGCCGCCCTCGGCGGCCTTCTCTGCCAGGGGATCGGCGATGCTATCCACGTCGAGACGGGAACGGGCGGCGACGCGCGGCGGCTCGGGTTCAACATCCTTCAGGCCGCGCGGGTACGAATGACGAAGACGGAGTTCATCTCTTGCCCCTCGTGCGGCCGGACGCTGTTCGACCTCGAGGCAACCACGGCAACGATCAAGGCGCGCACCTCACACCTCAAGGGGTTGAAGATCGCGGTCATGGGGTGCGTCGTCAACGGGCCGGGCGAGATGGCCGACGCGGATTTCGGATACGTCGGCTGGGGAGACGAGAAGATCGCCCTGTTCGTGGGCAAGGACATGGTCGAGAAGGACATCCCGACACACGATGCGGCCGACCGGCTCGTGGAGCTGATCAGACGGCACGGCAAGTGGATCGATCCCGAGCGCACCTGAGCCTCGCGGGATCGGTCAGGGCGGGGTCTCCTCCCACTCGCGCAGCATCCACGTGCCGAGCCCGAGCGTCACGAGCGGGCTCGATCGCGCGATCGCCTCGGCTTCGTAGAGGTCCTTCGCCTCGAAGATCTCGAGATAGCCGTCGCCACGCGGAAACCTCCCGGCGGCACGGATCTTTCCGGCTGCCTTGAGTTGCGCCAGATGGGCGAGGTGGTCGCGCCGCGCGGGCCCCGCATCGTCCTCGGACCCGGTGATGAGAATCGTCCTCACGAAGTAGGGCATCAGAGCTCCACGGTGTCGAGGTAATCCGGACAATGCACGTCGAGGCCCATTCGCTCGCGAATCGACGCGGCCAAGGCGTCCCGCGCGTCGGGCTCGCCGTGGACGAGGTGCACGCGGCCGGGGCGCTCTCGTGCGGCCTGCAACCATCGCAGGATCTCGCCGCGGTCGGCGTGGGCCGAGAGCCCGTCGAGCGTTTCGATCCGAGCCTTCACCGGAATCTCGCGGCCGTACATCCTGACGAACTCTCGTCCATCCTGGAGCGCGCGCCCGCGCGTCCCTTTCGCTTGGAATCCGACGAATAGGACGGTCGTACGATGGTCGGGAAGCTTGAACGCAAGGTGGTGCAGGATACGGCCGCCCTCGGCCATTCCTGAGGCCGAGATGATGATGGCGGGATAGGCGATGTCGTTGAGCGCTTTCGACTCCTCCGAGGTCGTCGCAAACCGCACGTCGCGCATCCCGAGGACGTCACCGCCGTTCGCGTTCGCGACCCTCATCTCGGCGTCTTGCGCCTCGGGATGACGCATGACGATCCGGTTCGCTTCGATCGCCATGGGGCTGTCGACGAAGATCGGCACGTCGCTGGGAATCGTCCCGGCGGCCCGCAAAGCGTGCAGCAAGAACATCAGGTGCTGCGTTCGACCTACGGCGAAAGCCGGGATCAAGAGCGAACCGCCGCTCCGGATCGTCTGGTTGACGATCTGCCCGAGGCGCGCGCCCGCATCGTCTTTCGGGTGATCGCGATTGCCGTAGGTGCTCTCGAGGAGGAGGTGATCGCACGGCGGCATGGGCTCCGGGTCCGGGAGGATGGGTTGCCCCGGCCGCCCGAGGTCGCCGGAGAAAACGATCACTTTCTCTCCGCCGCCCTTCGTGCGGAGCCTCACTTCGATCATCGCCGCGCCGACGATGTGCCCTGCCGTGCGAAACGTCGCGGTGATCCCCGGGCCCACGTCGTGCGGCGTGTCGAATGGAACGCACCGGATCCGGGGGAGCACGCGCCGCGCGTCGTCTTCGGTGTAGAGCGGCAGCGCCGGCCTGTGCTTCGAGGATCCCCTCTTGTTCGCGAAGCGGGCGTCTTCTTCTTGAATATGACCCGAATCGGGGAGGATGATCCCGCACAGATCGCGCGACGCCGGCGTCGTCACGATCTCGCCCGCGTAGCCGTGGCCATAGAGGACCGGTAGATAGCCGCTGTGGTCCAGATGCGCGTGCGTCAGCAGGACGATGCCCAGTGACCGGGGATCGAACGGGGGAGCGCTCCAGTTGCGAAGGCGCAGCTCTTTGAGCCCCTGGAACAGGCCGCAGTCGACGAGCATGCGGAATCCGTCGTGCTCCACGAGGTACTTCGACCCCGTGACGGTTCCGGTCGCGCCCAGGAATTGCAGAGTCGACACGGACGGATCGTACCATCGGACAGCCTCCGAGTTTTGCTACGATGACGAGCGGAGGACGAACCATGAAAATCGAGATCGAGTACTGCACGCAGTGAAGCTACAAGCCACGAGCCGCCGGTCTGGCGGCCGAACTGAAGCAGGCCCTCTCCGTCGAGAGTGAGCTGGTAGCCGGTGGAGGCGGAGTCTTTGAAGTCACGGTCGACGGCAAGAAGGTGTTCTCGAAGAAAGCGCTCGGGCGGTTTCCGCAGGACGGAGAGGTCCTCGAGCTGATCCGTGCCCAGTAATCGCGGCAAGTAACGAGGACGTGCGGGGCATGAGCCTTCTGAACAAAGTGGTCAGTCTGGCGCTTCCCGCCGTTCCCAAGCCGATCGTCGGGTTCTTCTCCAAGCCCTACATCGCCGGCAGCACGCGCGACGACGCGTTTCGCGTCGTACGCGAGCTCGAGCGCCAGGGCGCGATGGCGACGCTGGACATTCTGGGCGAGTTCATCTCGTCGCTCGATCAGGCCGATGCGAACACGCGGGCGTATGTCGACCTCGTCCGGACGGTGGCCGCCGAGCGGCTCGCCGAAACGAACGTCTCGGTGAAGCTGACCGCACTCGGCCTGCTCCTCGACAAGACGCGCTGTCTCCAGAACATGCGCTCGCTCGTTCGCGCGGCGTCTCAGACCGACGGATTCGTCCGAATCGACATGGAAGACGCGCAGTGCACGGATTCCACCCTCGAGATCTATCGCACCTTGCGCGGGGAGTTCCCGGGCCGCGTCGGCGTCGTGCTCCAGGCGCGATTGCGGCGCACGATGGACGACATCGATGCGGTGACCGCCGAGCACGCGAACTTCAGGCTCTGCAAGGGGATCTACCTCGAGCCGCGTGCGATCGCCTACACCGACCCGGAGATCATTCGCGAGAACTTCACCTTGGCGCTGACGCGAATGTTCGAGCGCAAGGCGTACGTTGCGATCGCCACGCACGACGAGCGACTCGTTTGGGAAGCTCTCCGGCTGGTGAGGGGTTTCGGCTTGACTCCCGAGCAGTACGAATTCCAAATGTTGCTCGGCGTCGAGGAGGAGCTCCGCGGGATTCTCCTGAAGGCGGGCCACAGGCTGCGTGTGTACGTTCCCTACGGTCAGGAGTGGTACGCGTACTCGGTGAGGCGATTGCGAGAGAGCCCGCAGATCGCGGGTCACGCGTTCAGGGCGTTGCTACGCCGACGCCCAGCCCGTACACCATGACGCCGCCGACGTACGCCGTAGCCGCCGCGAGCCCGATGCCGACGATCAGCCCCGCAACATAGAGCCCAACCCAACGCTCGGGAGGCCGCCCTCGTCCCCACGCCTTCATCAGCAAGAGCGGAACGAACACGCCGAGCGCGAGGAGGCCGAGGCGCTCGTGGTCGTCGACGGCCTCTCCCGCCGCGACGCTCAAGTTGAGGGAGTTCTCGGCCAGGAATCCCGCGACGATCGACGGAACGAGCGACACCGTTCCGAGCACGACCAACGTCCCGCCGAACCGCTCGGCGCTCGCGCGGCGGCGGCCGATCCCATACGCCTCGACGAGCCCTCCCACGATGAGAAACGTGACGGTCGCGTGGACGAAGGCGGGATGGATGAGGTGCAGCACGCGGCGGCGCTCCGCTAGGCGTTCGGGTTGAGGCGCGCGAGCTCCTCCAAGAGCTCCCGCGAGCGTGCGTCGAGATTCCGCGGAGTGACGATTTGCACGACCGCGTAGAGGTGCCCCGCGGGATGGCCCGCCCGGGCAGCCACGCCGCGTCCCTTGAGCCTGAAGCGCTGGCCGCCGCGCGTGCCGGCTGGGATCTTGATGGTGGCGCGGCCCTCGAGCGTCGGCACGTCGAGGTCGCCGCCCAGAGTGGCCTTGACAACGCCCACCGGCACCTCGCAGACCAAGTCGCCGCCATCCCGCCGAAACATCGGATGCGGCTCAACTCGGATACTGACGTAGGCGTCGCCCGCCGACCCGCCGCCGACCCCGTCGTTCCCCTTCCCGGGAATTCGCACGCGCTCGGAGTCGTCGATGCCGGCGGGGATGCGCACTTTCACCTTTTCGGTGAACGTCACGCGACCGCCGCCGCGGCAAACCCGGCACGGCCCGCCCGAGGGGAGCCGACCGCTCCCGCCGCAGTGCGTGCAGAGGATGGCGCGCGGGATGGCGACTTCGACGGTCGTGCCGTGGATGGCTTCGCCGAAGGGGAGGCTCATCTCGAGATTGAGGTCCTCGCCCCGCGCGGTGCGGCGAGCAGCCCCCCGACGGCGGCCTCCGCCGCCGAACAACTCGAAGATGTCGGACAGGTTGCCGAGACCCAGATCCTGGAAGTCGATCGTCGTGCCTTGGAACGGATCGAAACCGGGCTCGAAGGCTTCGTGACCGCCCCGGTCGTACTTGGCGCGCTTCTGGGCGTCCGAGAGCACCGCGAACGCTCCCGATACTTCCTTGAATCTCTCTTCCGCGCTCTTGTCGCCGGGGTTGACGTCCGGATGGCACTTGCGCGCGAGCTTCCGGTAGGCGGCTTTGAGTTCCTTCTCGGTGGCCGAACGGGGAACGCCGAGAACCTCGTAGTAATCCCTTCTTGCGGTCACGCCGGCACCTTAGGATTGGCCTCCGGGGGTGTCAAGCGTTGTGACGGGCTAGAATCCGCACATGAGCTTTGCACCGGTCTCAGTCGCGATCGCCCTTCTCGCGTTTCTCCCGCCGCCGGTCCCGCCGGATTCCGGGCTAGCGTCCCCGCCGGAGCGACCGCCCGCATCCCCCGCGCCGGGCAGCAAGGAGGCGAGCCCGGATCCCGCGTACATGACGCTGCTCCCCGACGACGGCTCTCCATGGGGAGTTTCGCCGGAGCTTGCGACGCGGCTCGCCGGGGTTGCGGAGAAGTACCTCAACTACGCGGTCAAGTTCACGTGCACCGAGTCGGTGCGCAAGGCCCAGTTCGACGATCGCGAGGCGAAGCACGAGACATCGCGGATCTATGGCTACCTTCTCGAGCGCGGAGACGGGCAGACTATCCGTGAGTTCCGCCAGAAGCTGAAAAGCGACGGGACCGTGACGACCACCGAGGTGAACGATGCGGAGGCGTTTCCCCCGGCCTATGCGTGGGTGTTTCTCTTCAGCAAAGCGAACCAACCGTACTTCGCCTATCGCGAGCGCGGCGATCGATTCGAGGGGTATGACTGGGTGCGGATCTTCGAGTTCAAGGGGGCGATCCCCTACACGGACGGCCGGGACATCCGCCAATGGGACGGCGTGGTTCTCGTCGACGCGACGACGATGACACCGGTCGAGATCCGGGCGGAGCCCGGCCATCAGAAGGAGCGCCTGAAACTGCTCTTCGAGCGTTGGTCGCAATCCTTCAACGTCGTGGGAATGCGCACCGGCCCGAAGGCGATCGGGTTCTCGGGTCGGGTGCTGTTTCAGACGAGGCGGGACCAGCTGAACTTCCCGACGCAGCTGCGCTATTCCTCGTTCCGCGCGGTCACTCCCAAGAGCACGGAACCGACCGAGGCGTCGACGCGAGAGTACTCGTCGTACCACTTCTTCGAGACCGGGACCAACGAGCGCGTCTTGGACAAGCAGACGCCGTGACGCGATCCGAAGGCTACGGCTTGACGGGCGGAGACGCGGCGGAGACCTCCTGGGGGGGCCTGGCAAAGGAAGGGTCGAGGATCTCGATTTTGGCTGCGGCGGCCAGTTCCTGAATCTTGACCTTCAGGTCGTCCTGCTCCATCAGCCGCCCCATGTCGGCCTTGAGGGCGTTCTTCACCTCGTCGTAGGACCGTGTCGATTCGGGCTTCTTCTCCAGGACCTTGATCACGTTGAAGCCCTTGGGCGTCTCGAACACCGCGGACACCTCGCCCGGCTTCATGGAGAATGCGATCTCCTCGAAGTTCGGGAACGACACCCCTCGCGGGACGAGCCCGAGATCCCCCCCCTTGGCCGCCGACTGGTCCTGCGAATACTCTTTCGCGAGCGCGGTGAAATCCTCGCCGGCGGAGGCGCGCTTCGCGGCCTCCTCGGCGCGCTTCCTCGCGTCGATCCTCACGGACTCGGTGTCCTTCTCTGTGGCCTTCAACAGGATGTTCTGGAGGTGCACCTGCTCCGGCACGTTGAACATTCCCTTGGGTGCATTCGCGTCGTAGAACTTCTTCGCCTGTTCGTCGGTGACGCCCCTTCCCGCGACGAGGCTTTTCGTGTAGGCCTCGGTTTGCATGTTCCGCTCGACCTCCCCGTGGGCGTCGGCCTCGGTGAGCCCCGAGTCCGCGAGGAACTTGTTGTACGCGTCGACCGATCCGGCGCGCGCCTTGAGCTGCTTCAGCGCGGCGTCGACTTCCGCAGAATCGACCTTGACGCCCTTGGCCAGTGCGGCCTGGTGGAGCAGTTCGTCGGCGAGGACGGCCTCCAGGCTCTGGGCCTTGAGCGCCTGGTCTTCCTTTTCATTCAGCGCGCGCCCGCGTTGCTGGAGCATCGTCTTGTTCATTCGGTAGACCGAGTAGACCTTCTCCGCGGGAATCGGCCTGCCGTTGACGGTCGCCACCGGTCTTCGAGCGGCGACACGCGCGGCGACCGAATTCGGGGATGCGACCTGCGAGACCGGCGGTGGTGGTGGATAGGACGGCGCCGCCGTCTCCGCGGCACCGGACACAGGCGCCTCGGTCGCGGCCGGGGGTGGAGCGCCATCCTTGTTGTGCGAGCCGCCGCAGCCGAGAAGGGCGAGGATTGGAATCGAAGCGATTAGCGCCCCAAGAGGCGTCCTACGAGCCATCGTGTCTCCCCCGCCCGAGGGAGCCGATCCCCTGGGGCACGCGCGAAACGAAAAGAGAGATTCTAGCAGCCCCTAGCCCCCGAGCCCCGTCGCCCAGCGCGCGAACTCCAACCATGCGGTTGTGCCCGACACCACGAGCCGCAACGGCTGCGAGCCGATGATCAGAAGACCGCCCCACAGAGTCGCGGGGTGCAACCGGCCGCGCGAGACGAGGTCCCAAATCACGATCGGGACCAAGAAGAGGTCCGTGAGTCCGAAGAACAAAGGCGGCGTCCCTGCCGCGATCACTCCCGGCCAGCGCGCTATGGCTGCCGTGAGCAGGTTGATCGACGCCAGCAGCATCCAGCGCTTGTGGCTTTGCGGGTCGCCCCGTTTGGCGATCGCCAGACCGACGAATGAGCCAAACATCACCATGTCAAACAGCGGCACGACGAGAAACTGCAGCGGCGGAGCGGGAATCCCCACGAAGCCCGTGGGCCGCCGGGCTGCGGTCAATGCGCCCAGAACCCCGAGCACCACCATGCAGACGGCCAGCACGACCCCCCATCGGCCCAGCTTGCGATGCAGGTCGGTGCGACCGGCGGCGACCAGCGACGCCTGAGCGACCAGCAACACGACCCATGCCGTGAAAAAGGCGCCATGCACGTAGAAGATCTTCTCGGGTGGTGCCGGCCATGTGGGGAACAGCGGCCTCAGAAAGAAGCTGCGCGCGAATCCGACAAGCACGGTGACAAGCATCGCGAGCGCCATCCCCGTGTAGAGGCGGCGCTCGCCCGACCAACGGGCTCGCCGGATTGTCTGCGCGGCCATGGCGGGTACCCCCTTGCCGGTCGAGCGGGGAGACGATACTACGCGCGGCGGCGCTGGGGCCGGGTGCGCAATCCGGAAGCCGGTGGTGAGGTCGGTGGACGACGACGAGAGCCCGGACGATGTCACGCTTCCGATCGAGGACGCGATCGACCTGCACGCGTTCGCGCCCCGCGACGTGAAGGATGTCGTCGCGTCGTACCTCGAGGCCGCGCACGAGGCCGGCTTCCGCGAGGTGCGCATCATCCACGGCCGCGGCATCGGCGTCCAGCGCGAGGCGGTGCGCGCGCTCCTTGCCCGCCATCCCCGCGTCGCCTCGTTTGCCGATGCGCCGCCGGATCGCGGCGGATGGGGGGCCACGCTGGCCTTTCTGAAGCCCTAGCCGCAGTCCGACGGGTTGACCGACGGGCGTGACGCGCGGACAATGCCCACGTGAGCGGCAAAGTTCAGGTCGACTGCCCGTGTTGCAAGACGAAGTTGGTCGTCGATGCGGCGACCGGGACGATCCTTTCTGAAGAGCGCCCGAAGGCCGATCCGTCGGCGACGTTCGAGCAGGCGATGACCGACGTCAAGTCCGGGGCCTCGCGGCGGGAGGACGCTTTCTCGAAGGCATTCGATCGCACGAAGAACCTCGACGATCTCCTGCAAAAGAAGTTCGAGGAAGCGCGGCGGAAGGCCGCGTCCGACCCCTCGTCGAAGCCCAAGAACCCCCTCGATTTCGACTGACTGCGTAGGCGGCCCGTCGCGAGACCAGTTTCGTAATCGCGGCGAGGGGGGATCGCCGGGCGGATGCAGCACCAGACGGCGTTTTCGGTTGACCAGCGCAAACGGCGCGCACTAAGTTAAGAAGGTCCCACCCTGTCGATCCGGAGATCGCCTGTGACATCAAGATCCGTCCTCGTGCTAGTCGCCGCCGCGATGTTCGTAGCGGCACCTGGTGAAGCCGCGTCCAAGACCGTGCGCCAACGCTCCGCGCGCCGGCACGTCGCGGCGCCGGAGCTCGTCTGGTACGTCGAGGCCGTAGACGGCGGCGTCGTCGACGCGCGCCGCGAGGATCTCTCCATCAATCCCGCATCGGTCGTCAAGATCGCGACTTCGTGGTGGGCGTTGGAGAAGCTCGGACCCGACTACCGGTTCACGACGCGGTTTGCCACCCGCGGCGGGATCGACTCGTCGCGCCGCATCCTCAAGGGAGACCTCGTCGTTCACGGCGCGGGCGACCCCGACTTCCAAACCGAAAACGCGTTTCTCGTCGCGCGGGAGTTGAATCGGATGGGAGTGCGCCGGGTGACGGGCTCCCTCGTAGTCGACGGCACGTTCTGGATGGGCTGGGAAAACGGCTCGCAGGGGATGAACCCGGACCCGGTGAGGCGTGCGACCCTCATGGCCACGCGCCTGCGACAGGCGTTGGACGCGCGACGCTGGAACCGCGTAACCCGCCAAGCCTGGTACGCCTACGCCATGCGGACGGGGATCCCGCACTCCCCGCTTCCCTCGGTCGAAGTCATCGGCGGCACGCGCTTCGAGCCGACGCTCCAAGGGATCGAGACCGTCCTGTTCGAGCATCGGTCGAAGCCGCTTGCCGAGACCCTGCGCCGATTCAACGCCTACTCGAACAACGACATCGAACGCGTCGCCGCTTCGATCGGGTCGCCGAGCGACCTCTCGGTGCTCCTGGCGGATCGTCTCGTCGCCGGCGCGTCCCCGGTGCTCATCCAGACGGCATCGGGGCTCGGCGAAAACCGCCTCTCCCCGCGCCAGATCGTGGCGATGCTCCGAGGGTTCCGATCGGCGGCCGCCGGGCTAGGCGTCGGCATCGAACACCTGCTTCCCGTCGCGGGATGCGACCCCGGAACGGTGCACGCGTCCTTTCCCCGCCTCTCCGCCCCGCCCTTCGCGACCGCCCTCGTCGCGAAGACCGGTACGCTCACGTCGACCGACGGCGGGATCACGGTGCTCGCCGGATTCCTCAACACGGCGCAGGGCGAGGTCGTCTTCTGCGTCGCGGCCCCGGCCGCCGCCGGCCGCATCCGCCTCGCGCGCCGTACCGAGGAATCGTTCGTGCTCGACCTCCTGAACCGGCGCGGCGGGGCCCTCCCGCGCACGTGCGCGCCGCCCCTCGCTGCTCCCGGCGACAGCGCCACGATCGTCACGGCGGAGGTCGCCACAGGCGGATCCGCGGGAGCCTCCTCGCAACGCTAGGAACCGGCCGCGCGTTTGACAGAGGCTTCGACGCTCGCCACAATGCTCGTGCCTCGCGGGAATTTCGCCGAGGCACCACGAACGGACAAGCGGCCCTGCGGCCGCACCCAACGGTATCGTCACGCATCGGTATCTAACGATGAAAGGACATCGCATGAGTGTGTTGAGCCGCCTCCGTCCGGCCCTCCTTCTCGCGGCGATCGCGGCCGCCGCCCCGGCCGCGCTCGGCGCCGATCCTGCGTCGCCTCCGGCCACGCCTCCGGCTCCCGCGTCCCCGCCGGGGTTCTCGGATCGCCTTTTTCTCGCGTTCTCGCAGGAAGCGGCCGTGGTGCCGTCGCAGTGGTGGGAGGGTCAGCTCGAGTACATCGACGGCAGTCGGGGCATCCCCGTCAACATCCTTCTCGTCCGCGGGGTCGTCGCGTTCCGGCCGGTCGAAACCTTAGAGGTCGGAGGCCGCGTCGGCTTCGGCACGTCGCACGCCTCGGCGGTCGGCCAGGATGACGGCACAGGCGCCACCGATCTCGATATCTACGGGAAGTGGGTCTTCCCGAACGCCGCATCGAACACCGACTTCTCCGCGGGCCTGCTCTTCACGGTTCCGACGGGTGACGACACCGCAGGGCTCGGCTTCAACGCGTTTTCCACGCAGGCGTTCGGCGCGGTGAACCACCGTTTCGACGACTTCGCGCTCGGGGGACACGTCGGGGTTCGCCTCAACGGCAACGGCAGGTACCAGGGCGTCCCTCTTTCCGGGGCGACCTCGTTCGAGCTGGCCGGTTCCATGTTGTTTCCCCTCGCGAACCAAGTTTCCCTCGTCGGGGAGGCGCAGTTTGAAACCGCGCGCTTCGACAACCCCAATCCCGGCAGTTCGATCGCCGACGACGGTGTGGCGCAGATTCTCGCGGGCATCAACTGGCGGGCGTTCGGCCGTGGGATGTTCCGTGCCGCGGTGACGGCCGGCCTGACCGACAGCGCGCCGAACTTCCGCGTGCTCTTGAGCTACGCCCACAACTTCTGATGGCGACGAGGACGTCGCTGCGGTGGGCGCTGCTTTGCGCCCTCGCCGCCGTCCTCGTACACTGGCGCACCCTCGGTAATGGATTCGCTCTCGACGACATCAGGCTCGTCGAGAGCAATGCGGCCATCGTCTCCCTCGCGCATCTCCCGATACTGTTCGTCGAGCCCTACTGGAACGTCGCCGGCGAACACTACGGACTCTATCGCCCGCTGACGATCGCCTCCTTCACGGTCAACCGAGCGATCCTCGGCGCCGGCCCACTCGGCTTCCATCTCGTCAACGTCCTTCTCCATGCGGCCGTGACCGCGCTGGCTTGGCTCGCTCTGAAGCGCGCGGGCACGTATTACGGCACGGCGCTCCTGGGCGGTCTCCTGTTCGCGGTTCTCCCCATTCACACGGAGGCCGTCGCGAACGTCGCCGGCCGCTCGGAGCTGCTGGCCGCGCTCTTCGTGCTCGCGGCCTGGCTCGCTCACCGGCGCGCGAACGAGACGCCAAAGCCTGGCGGGAACTGGCGGCTCGGGGCGGCGGCGTTCTATCTCGCGGCGATTCTCTCCAAGGAGAGCGCGATTCTGGCCCCAGTCCTGTTCGTCGCAGATGACGCCTTGCTGGGACGTCGAGCCGCGCCGCGGCGCGGGACGCTCCTCTCCGGTTACGCGGTGGCGCTCGCGGTCATGCTCGTGCTGCGCGGCCTGGCGCTCGGCGCCCACCAGACTGCTGAGGCCACGATCCCACTCGACAACCCGGCGGCGGCGGCGGGCACGTGGCCGCGGGTGGCGACCGCGGTCTGGGTCCAGCTCGACTACGCCCTTTTGTGCCTGGCGCCGAGGCACCTCGTGTCGGACTATTCGTTCGACGCCATCTCGGTCGCGCGCTCGTTCGCCGATCCGCGCGTTCTCGCCGGATTCGCTTTTGTCGCGGGGCTCGTCGCGACGGGGTTTTGGGGATGGAAGCGATCGCGACCGATCGCTTTGTCCGTGCTCGTCTGGACCCTATTTTTCATCCCGTCGGCCAACCTGCTCATCCCGACAGGAACGATCATGGCCGAGCGGCTCGCCTATCTTCCCTCGCTCGGCCTGTGTCTGGCCGTAGGTCACGTAGGCGCCGCGTTCGCCGCACGCCACGGGACGACGGGAGCGACGCGCGTGCGCCGGATCGGCGTCGCGACCGCGGCCGTGGCCGTGGTTTCCGGATTCGCGGCACGCACGTGGGTGCGCATTCCCGACTGGAAGAGCAACCTCGCGCTGAGCTTGGCCGATGTCGCCACCATGCCTCGTTCGGCGAAGCTCCAGGCCGGCGCGGGGATGTTCCTGGCGGGGGCCGGCCGCGTCGCCGAGGCCGAGGAGCACCTGCGTCGCGCCATCGCGATCTACCCGGAGTACGCGCAGATGCATTACAACCTGGCGGTCCTGCTGGTGCGGCGGGGTGCTCGCGACGAAGGGGCGGATCATCTCCGCCGGGCCATCGAACTCGCCCCGGGCAATCCTCTCCCTCACCGTCCCCTAGTCCCGCGAGAGCCACCCCGGAAGCTCGGCGATGGATCGAAGGCGGGGCACGTCGATGGCTCCGTAGAGATCGTGCCGATCGAGCAGGACCGCCGTCATCCCCGCGGCGCGCGCTCCGGCGACGTCCACGGCCGGCACGTCACCGAGAAATACGGCGTTCTCGGGCGCCACGCTCATCCGCTCCATGGCGATGCGGAAGATCTCCGGGTCGGGCTTTTCGACGCCGACGACGTGGGAGTCGACGACCGTCTCGAAGAGCCCTGCGAATCCCGCGTTGTCCAAATCGCGTTCCACACGTCCCTCGGCGTTGCTGACGACACCGAGCCGGTGCCCCGTGTCCTTCAGCGCGCGCACGGTAAGGACGGCGCCCTCGATGGCAACCGTCCAGAGCCCCACACGCTGGTGCGCCTCGGCCAATGTGTCGATGAGCTCTTCGGTCTCTTCCGGGGGGGTACCCACTCGCGTCAGCAGGATACGGAAGTAGTCGCGCCACGCCTCGCTCGAGCGTCCGCCCTCGCGGACGCGCCGGTCGATCGTCGTTCGCGCGATCGACTCGCTCGCGGAGAGCGCAAGGACCGTCGTCTCGACGCGGCGCGCCTCGAGGAGCCGTTTCAGAAAGGCGTAGTCGAGGTCGAGGAGAACCCCACCGGCGTCGAACAGGACCGTCGTCCTACGCGTTCCGGTCATTCCTCGAACCGGAGACCGCACCCGGGGCACGCTTCGTCCGACCCGTGCACGGTCGCGCCGCACGCAGAGCACCCGAACACCGCGTCCGCGTCCTCGGTCGCGCCCGGCGTAAACCCGATGAGCTCCACGATCGCCCGGAAGTCCTTAGGCCTCACGCGGAGCCAAAACTCCTCCTGCGCGGGCGCGCCGGCCGCCGTTCCCGGAGCGTCCTTGATCAGGATCTCGGCGGTCAGCCTCCCTTCCCGGACCTTGTCCCGGGCATGGCGCGCTTCGTCCAACGTGAGGAAGCCGCAGAAGTTGGTCGTCGCTTCGTCCGCCGCCACCTCGGCCACGATCGGTGCGGGCTTCTGCGGCGCGGCCGTGTCCAGCACCTCGACGAGAGTGGCGGCGCACGGTTCGCACCGCGTGAACCCGGGACGGTACTCATCGCGGCAGACGGGGCAGAACATGACCGAAGCTCCTTCGAGAAAGCGCCGGAAGGATATCAGGCCGAAGGGAGCCTGCCGCCCAGCAACTCCCGCCGCAGGTGCCGGAGCGCGGGCAGCTCGCGGCGGATGCGAGCAACGCGGTCGAGGTCGATGCGCGCCAGCACGACCCCCGTGCCGCGCGCGCGCTCGGCGACCACCCGGCCCCAGGGGTCGATCACCGAGGTGTGCCCGTAGGAGGTCCGTCCCGCGTGATGACGCCCCCACTGCGCGGGCGCGACGACGAATGCGAGGTTTTCAATCGCGCGCGCGCGCAGCAGCACCGTCCAGTGGGAGCGTCCCGTGTACGCGGTGAACGCCGACGGCACGAACAGCACCTGCGCGCCCGCGAGCGCGAGATTCCGGTAGAGCTCGGGAAAGCGTAGGTCGTAGCAGATCGAAAGCCCGAAGGTCGCAAGCGGCGTTCGGGCGACGACGGGCGTGTCCCCCGCCGTGATCCTGCTGGATTCGCTGAATTCCGCACGCCCCGGGATCGAGACGTCGAACAGGTGCATCTTTCGATAGACGGCGGCCACCGCGCCGTCCGGTGCGAAGAGGATCGACGCGTTATGCGGCTTTCGGCCGTGCGTGTTGCGCAACGCGATCGTTCCGGCGAGGACCCACACGCGGTGGAGGGCCGCCATCATGGCGAAGCGTTCGGCGGTCGGGCCGTCGAGCGACTCCGCCGGCGGTCGGCCACGCCCCTCCGCGCGCAGGTCGGCGACGTTTTCTGGAAACGCGATCACCTGAGCACCGCGGCCGGCAGCCTCGGCTGCGAACGCCGCGGCCTTATCGAGGTTTCTCTTGCGGTCGTTCGTCGACCGCATCTGCACCGCCGCGACCGTGAACGCGCGCAAGGGCGGGGTCAACGAAGATGGCCGAGCTTGGCCACCGCCGTCTCGACCTTCTTGCGGTAGGTCTTGAGGTCGCCCCCGGAGAGTGCCCCGTGCGCCTCGGCCACGATGATAGCGACCTCGTCGTGTCCGAGCTGCTCGCACGCCCCGCGCGCCTCGGCCAGCTTGGCGCGAATCGCGTCGAGGTCGCCGTGGGTGAGGGCGTTCAAGAGCGCGATGACCTGCGATGGCGTGCTCATGAGAGCGTCCCCTCGGCGACCGCACGCACGACGTCGAGCGCGGTGACGACTCCGGTGACCCGCCCCTCGACGAGAATCGGTATGCGGTGGATCCGCATGCCCGACAGCATCCGGCTCAGCTCTTGGACATCCGTATCCTCGGTCGCGCAGATCGCGGGAGACGTCATGATGTCGCGCACGAGCACCGCGCTCCCGTCCTTGTCGAACACGCCCATTGTGCCGTAGAGGATGTCGTCCTCCGTGACGATCCCGACCAGCTCGTCCTGCGCGTTCAACACGGGAAGTCCATTGGCGTGGACGGCCTGCATGACGTCGCACAGCTGGGAGACGGAGGCGTCCTCTCGAATCGTCACGACGTCGGTGCTCATCAGGTCTTTGGCTCGCATGTCCACGGAAACATACTCAACGGACGGCGGCGCTTCAATGAGAAGGGGGCCCCGCGCACCGGGTATTTCCGGACCCGCTCCGGCCGCGGCGCCCGTGGGCTATAGTTCTCTCCCATGGTTCTGAAAAAGATCAAGGCTCTCCTTGCGCGCGGGTCGAAACGCCTTCGACCGGAGACGACGCCGACCCCGCCGATTCCCGCCGCCGAGGCGCCCCCACACTCCCCTCCGCCGGTCCATCGCGGTCCCGAGGTCGTCCATCATCCGGTCGCCCTCCAAGACTTAGACCCCGACGCGGTCCGCATCGTCAGACGCCTGACGCGATTCGACTATCCGGCCTATCTCGTCGGCGGCTGCGTGCGTGACCTTCTCCTCGCGCTCAGACCGAAAGACTTCGACATCGCCACCTCGGCGACGCCGCGGCAGGTCAAGCGACTCTTCTCCAATTGCCGCATCATCGGTCGCCGCTTCCGCCTCGCCCACATCTATTTTCAGAATGGGAAGATCATCGAAGTCGCGACGTTTCGCGCGAAGGACACCGCGGACAACGGCCCGGACCTCGCGGAGGCCGAGGGCCCCGCTATGGTGGCGGACGACGCGGACGACCTGCTCATCCGCGACGACAATGTCTTCGGCACGCCGGAAGAAGACGCGCTCCGCCGCGACTTCACCATCAACGCCCTCTTTTACGACGTCAATGCCGAGACGGTGATCGACCACGCCGACGGCCTGGGCGATCTGCGCCGCCGATTGGTGCGTACGATCGGCGATCCCGTCGTCCGATTCCGGGAAGACCCGATCCGGATCTTGCGCGCGATCAAGTTCGCTGCGCGATTGGACTTCTCGATCGAGGAGAGAACGCTCGCCGCGCTACGCCAGACGCGGTCCGAGATTCCGAAAGCCGCGGCGCCGCGGATCCTCGAGGAATTCAACCGCTTCTGCCGAAGCGGGGCCGGGAGACGGGCGTTCGAGCTCGCGTTCGACACCGGCGTGTTCGAGGTGATCCTCCCCGAGCTGGCGGCGACCTACGGCGATCTCGGCGTGGAACGCAGGGTCCTCTTCGCGCTCTTAGACGCCATCGATGCACGTTGGAACGACGGGCGTGAGGTGTACCCCGGCGAAATCTTCTCCGCATTGCTCTTAGCCGCCGTCGCAGCCGATCTGGGTCTGGCGCTCGATCCGAAAGTCGCGGTGAAACGGGACGGACGCGACGACCGCACGCTCGTCGACGACGCGTTGAGGCCGATGGCCCTGCGCCTGCGGATCGCCCGCAAGGACCAGGAGCACACCCGGCAGACGCTGACCACGCTGAAGCGCATGGTGCCGCTCAAACCCATGCGGCGCGGCGCCAAGCTGGCGCTGATGCGCCGCCCGGCGTTTGGCGATGCGATGTCGATGCTCGACGCCTTGGCTCCCCTGCTGGGAGGCGAATTCGCCGCCGCCAGGATCGCGTGGACGGAAACGGTCTCCGGGCACGGGGCCCAGGCGGCACCGGGTGCCGTTGCGGTTGTCGAACCGGGCGGTGCGCCCGAGCCGGCCGAAGGCGGACGCGGGAAGCGTCGTCGCGGACGCCGCGGAGGGCGTGGCCGCCGCAAGGATCGCACAGGCGAGCTTGGCGTCCCCGCGACGACGGGGGTGCAGGCCCCCCCGCTTGCGCCAGCGCCCGCTCCCTCGCTCACGGCAGGCGTCGGCGTGCGCAATGCGAAGCTCCCGCCGGTCTGGGACGACAACTACTTTTTCGCGGCCCTTCCGTCCGTCCCCACGCAGGCGGGCAGCGACGACGAGCAGGACTCCGGGCGCTACGGCGTCGGCGTGGTCCCGGTGACGGAGACGCCTCAGGACGCGAAACCGTTCCCGCAGGCCCGGAAGAGACGTCGCGGCGGCCGCCGGCACCGTGGAAGTGGGCCTATCATTCCACCGTCCGGCTCGTCCTCTCCCTCGGAAGGAGACGCGTCATGATCTCCCGCGCAACGGTCTTTGCCATGCGCAGCTTCATCGTCGGATCGCTCGTTGCTTTCTCGTTCCTCGGCTACGGCTGCGGAGGCGATGACAACGCTTCGCTGAGCGCTCAGTTCACCCCGAGTGTGACGCAGGCTGGAACCTTACATCTCATCAAGCTTGTGCCGAAGACGGCGAGCGGCGAATTCGTCGTCGTGCAAGCGGTCATCTACGGACCTGATATGGGCCTCGACATGTACGCCTTCGCCTTCGACGTGAAGATCGGCGACACGAGCGTCGTCCAGTACGCTGCCGGCTCCGCCGCGGCCGGAGACGCCCTCACCCTGCTCGCCGGGCAAGGCGTCCAAGTGCTCGCCGCGCCGGACGGGACCGATCCGTCGCATATCGTCGTGGGGGTCAGCAAGACGGGAGTTCCTCCCGGAAACGGCGTCTCCGGCGCGTCCGCGGTGATCGTCGAGTTGACCTTCCGAGTGCTGAGACAGGGGACAACGACGTTGGCACTCACCGGGAGCACCGCGATTCCGACACAGCCGCCGACGGTCCTCGATTCGGCGAGTCCGCCCCAGCCGATCGCGGTCATCACGTTCGACTCGGCCAACGGGACCGTGACCGCCATCTCGACCGGAGGCGGCGGCTACTAGCCCTGCGGTAAACTGCGCGGGTCGCACAGGGGACCTGCGTGAAATCGCTCCTTCATCTTTCCCTCACGGTCAACGGCGAGGCGGTCGACACCGCGGTCGCTCCTTACAAGACGCTGCTCGAGGTCTTGAGGGAGGATCTCAGCCTCACCGGTACCAAGCACGGCTGCGAGCTCGGCGAGTGCGGCGCGTGCGCGGTCCTCAAAGACGGCCAGCCTGTCCTTTCGTGTCTGGTCGTCGCGGCCGCCTGCGACGGGAGCACGATCGACACGATCGAGGGGATGGCCGGCCGTGACGGGCGGCTCCACCCCCTGCAGGACGCCTTCGCCGACCTCGGCGGCTCGCAGTGCGGCTACTGCACGCCGGGGATCCTGCTGACGGCGCAGCACCTGCTCGAGAAGAACCCGCACCCGACCCGCGACGAGATCGCCGATGCGCTCTCCGGAAACCTCTGCCGCTGCACCGGATACAACCAGATCTTCGAGGCGGTCGAGGAAGCAGCAGAGCGAATGCGCGATCCGCGATGAGCGACGCGAGGACTCCGCGCAACACGGTGGGCCGTGCGCGCCGCCGCGTGGACGGCCGCGCGAAGGTGACGGGACAGACGCGCTTCGCCGACGACGTCGCCCTCCCCCGCACGGTCCATTGCAAGTTGCTGCGCTCGAAGGTCCCGCACGCGATCGTCCGATCGATCGACACGTCCAAGGCCGAAAGACACCCCGGGGTGCTGCTCGTTCTCACGGGAAAGGACTTCCCCATCACCTTCGGGATCCTCCCGGTCTCCCAAGACGAAGACCCGCTCTGCCGCGACCGCGTGCGCTTCGTCGGCGATCCCGTCGCCGCGGTCATCGCGAAAGACGAGGCAACCGCTTGGGACGCGCTCGACCTCATCGACGTCGACTACGAGATCCTGCCGTCCCGCGCGACGCCGCTTGCGGCCTACGCCAACCCGTCACCGCGAATCCACGAGTACGGCGAGGAAGGGAACATCCACAAGCGGGTCTCTTTCCGATTCGGCGACACCGACGAAGCGTTCGCGGCGTCGGACCGGGTTTTCGAGGACGACTTCTTCTTCCAGGGGAACACGCACTTGCCGATCGAGCAGCACGCCGCGATCGCGGCTCCCGATCCCGAAGGGAAGCTGACGATCTGGTCGTCGACCCAAGTGCCGCACTACCTGCACCGCTCCCTCGCCCGCGCGCTCTCTCTAGAGGCAGCGCACATACGGGTGATCGCCTGCCCCAACGGCGGCGGGTTCGGCGGAAAGACCGACCCGTTCAACCACGAGATCGTCGTGGCGAAGGCGGCGATGATCCTGGGACGTCCGGTGAAGGTCGCCTTGACGCGGGAAGAGGTGTTCTACTGCCACCGCGGCCGCCATCCCGTCCTGATGCGCTTCAAGACCGGGGTGAACAACGACGGCACCATCACCGCGATGCACCTGAAGACGTTCATCGACGGCGGCGCCTACGGCTCGTACGGCGTGGCGTCCACGTTCTACACCGGCGCGCTCCAGACCGTGACCTACAGGATCCCGCGCTACCGGTTCGAAGCCTGCCGCATGTTCACCAACAAGCCGCCGTGCGGTCCGAAGCGTGGGCACGGAACCCCGCAGCCGCGCTTCGGCCAGGAAGTGCAGCTCGACAAGATCGCGGAGGCGCTTGCCTTGGACCCTGCCGACCTGCGCCTCAAGATCGTCGAGCAGCCGGACACGCTCACGGCGAACTACATGCACGTTCAAACGATAGGCCTCTCCGATTGCATCAAGAGCGTCGTCAAACGTTCCGACTGGTCGCATCGATTCCGCAAGCTGCCCCACGGAACGGGTCTGGGTCTGGCCTGCTCGTCGTACCTGTCGGGCGCGGGACTCCCCATCTATTGGAACAAGCTCCCGCACTCGGGGGTCCAGCTCAAGCTCGACCGCAGCGGCGGGGTGACGGCCTTCTGCGGCGCGACCGAGGTCGGCCAAGGCTCGGACGACGTGCTGGCCAACATCGTCGCGGAGATCCTGGGGATCAATCCGTTCGACATCCGCTGCGTCACCGGCGACACCGACCTGACGCCGGTCGACCTCGGGAGCTACTCGAGCCGCGTCACCCTGATGATGGGAAACGCTGCGATCCAGGCGGCCGACCGCGCGCGCGACCTTCTGGCCCAGGCGGTGGCGAAGAAGCTGGACGTTCCCAAGGACCGCCTCGTCTTCGCCGAACGCCGCGTCTTCGACGCTCAAGACCCGGAGAAGGGCGTGACGTTCCAAGAGGCTGTGGTCCTCGCGGAGGGGGAGTTCGGAACGCTGGGCACGACCGGCTCGTACACGCCGCCGCGCTCCGCCGCGCGCTACAAGGGGGGCGGCGTCGGCCCTTCGCCAACGTATTCGTACACCGCGTGCGTTGTCGAGGTCGACGTCGATCCGAGAACGGGTTGGATCCACGTGCCGAAGGTCTGGATCGCCCACGACATCGGGCGAGCGTTGAACCCGGTGTTGGCGCGCGGCCAGGTCGAGGGCTCGGTGTACATGGGCCTCGGCGAAGCGCTCATGGAAGAGCAGGAGTTCAGGCGCCTGCCACCGCGACTCTCGGACGCGCTCGTGCACAAGTTCCCTTCCATGCTCGAGTACAAGTCGCCCACCTCACTCGACATGCCCGAGGTGGACACCGAGCTGATCGAAAACCCCGACCCGCGCGGGCCGTTCGGCGCGAAGGAAGTCGGCCAAGGTCCGTTGCTCCCGGTGATGCCCGCCGTTGCGAACGCGGTCTACGACGCGGTGGGCGTGCGCATCGACGAGGTTCCCATAACGCCCGAGAAGATCTTGAAAGCGCTCGAGGACAAGGCCAAGGGAAAGCCGGGCCGCTACGGTCCGGGCGCGTTCCCGGACATTGCCTTTCCCGAGCCGATGATCGTGCCCACGCCTTGGGAAGGCGGCGACGGCAACGCAACTAACGACCCTGAACGCAAAAGAGCGGCAAAGATGAAATAGGGGACAGTCCCCTTTTTCTTAGAGAGATCCAAGTCGATGATGCGTCTCCCACTGTTTCGCTTCTTGGCGCCAAAAACGGCGCACGAGGCTGCGCGGATCCTCGCGGACCATGCGCCGGGCGAGGCGATGATCATGGCCGGCGGCACCGACCTTCTCCCCAACATGAAGCGCCGGCAACAGACGCCGAAGGTCGTCGTCTCGCTCGCGCAGGTCGACGAGCTGCGCAACGCGACGAACGGAAGCGGCATGGTGCTCGGCGCCGGGCTGACACTGACGCAACTTGCAACCGACCCGCGAATCAAGCAGCACTACGCGGGGCTCTACCAGGCGGCTTCGCAGATCGCGACGCCGCTCCTGCGCAATATGGGAACGCTGGGCGGCAACATCTGTCTGGACACGCGCTGCAACTACTACGACCAGAACTACGAGTGGCGGCAGGCGATCGGCTTCTGCATGAAGAAGGAGGGGACGATCTGCTGGGTCGCGCCCAGCTCCGACCATTGCCTTGCGGTGTCGTCCACCGACACCGCGCCGATGCTGTTGGCGTTAGGCGCGAAGGTCACGCTCGTATCGAAGAAGGACGGGCCGCGCGAGCTACCGCTCACCGACCTCTACCGGAACGACGGCATGGAGTACATGACGCGCCGCCACGATGAGGTCCTCACGCACGTCCTCCTCCCGCCTGCTCTAGGCTGGAAGAGCGTCTATTGGAAGCTCCGCCGCCGCGGGAGCTTCGACTTCCCGGTCCTCTCGGTCGCCGCGGCCGTGAAGCTGGGAAAGAAGGGCGTCGTCGAGGACGCCCGCGTCGTGCTGGGCGCCGTAGCCTCACGCCCGTTGGACGCGCAAGACGCCGCGGCCGCGCTCGTCGGCAAGACCCTGAAGGACGACGCCGTGATCGCCGCCGCAGCCGACGCCGCGTACGGCCACGCCAAGCCGATGGACAACACCGACTTCGTCCTCCACTGGCGCAAGCGCGTCGTCCGCGAGTTCGTCACCTACGCGCTGCGTGAGCTGCGCGGCGAGGACATGAGGGAGACGAGGCGAAAGCACGGACGGCAGGATCTGGTGTGGGTGGGGTGATCATGCGGAGTAATTGTGGGGCAATCTTGCGTGCCCTCGAACTGGAACCGATCCATGCAGTGGTTGGGAGGGGCGGCCGTACTTCATTACATCGCCGTCCGTCAGCATCGGAGGCAGCCAATGGGTCTTCGTAGGCGCCAATCAGAAAAGCCGCGCGTGATTGAGTTCCTTTTCGAGCAGCGTTGGGACCCGACCACCCGCGCGCTGGCGAATCCTCTTGTATCGAGTGACGACGTCGTTCGTGCGATCGAGCACTGCAATGCGCGCGACGGAAGCACGCTGAGCACGCGAAATCCCGCCAACTTCATGAAAGACATCGTGCGCGGTCACGGCGCTAGTGCGAATTGGCCACAGAGCGTGCTCGATCGAGGGTTCACCGGCAAGCAGGTCATGGGGGAGGGACTCGTTTTCGAGTTTGTACCGCTCTTGGCCGGACAGATGGAGGCATTCCCAGACAAATATCGACCCTCCCAAGACACACCGATCGTAAAGGTGCAAAGCGTCAGCATCCCTCTCGCCGCGAAAAAACTCGGCCGAAGTGACGAGGCCTGGCTTATTCAGGTGGCTCTGCAGTTGCGATTGATCGAGACCCACCTCGCGACGCAATCATCCATCGGTTTCTTAGAGATCACGCACCTTCAAATGTCCGTAAAGCTGCGAAAAACTGAGATAGACGCGCTTCTTTGGGCGCAATGCGAACCCCGCCAGCGAGGCAAGCTCAGGCAGGCGCTGATCACGTGCGAGGCAAAGCGGCGCGAGGGACGCGTACTTGAGGATCAGATTCGGAATCAGGTTGCGGCGGCGTTCGAAGTTCCGGAAATTGACTTGGTTGTACCCATTGCGCTTAGGGCGTGGAACGCGCCTCGTGGGGTCTATATTGTCGAGTTCCGAGCATTCCGTCGCTCCGAGTCTGAAGGCCGTTTGGAACTCGAACTTGCCTCCGACGGACTTTATGAACTCGTACCGAACGTCAAGGGTATCTAGCCCGGCGCGACTGCTAGACGAGTCCGCTGCGGAATTGTTGTTCGACTGACGCCGTACCGTGAAGCAGCTTCCGCCATGTTCATCGCAAGAAGGCCCGGGGACCCAAGGGCCAGCGGGATCTTCGGTCGCTGTGCACTGAGACCTACAGCCTGGAGTATCTGAGCAGCGACGCTCCTCGCAAGTCGTGGCGGCACGGAGTTTCCGACTTGACGAAAGCCATGCCATTTCGTGACGTGGAATCGAAACCAGTCCGGATAGGAGTGGAGGCGGGCGGCCTCACGCACAGTAATGACACGCGCCGCGAACGGATGGATGGGGCGCGGCGACGTGAATGCGCCACGATCACTCGCCGTACCAGCACGCAATGTATTGCAGAGACCGTCGGGATCAAGCTTATGAAACCTGCTTACTGGCTCGACGCACCCGGGCTTCGTGGCCCGAAACCGCCGCTTGGAAAGCGCTGTGTGAATCGTGCGCATGCTCGACGTGAGCATGGAAGGATCCCAAGTCCTGGGATGCGAGAAATCTTGCGTGTCGGGCGCAATCGCTCGCATCGCCGCCGCGTAGACTGACGGTTCTCCGAGGATGCAGTGGGTCGCGTCCTTCGAGAGCAGCTCGTCGATTTGGTCGACATCGGGAAGATCGCCGATGGCATCCCAGACGGTAGGGCCGACGACACATTCGGTGATTGGACGCATCGCCGTCCTTGAAGTCGTGGTTGGCCTCGGATAGACGGGGAGGCGGATACCTGGGCGCCGCAACACACCCATTAGGAAGAGCCGATGTCGTTCTTGAGGTACGCCAAAATGCGCTGCGTTGAGAACACGATAGCGGACTTCGACGTCGTAGCCGACATCGTCGAACGACGCCATAAGCTCGTGAAGGAACTTCTGGTGCTTTCCAATTGTGAGGCCCTTGACGTTTTCGAACACGAAGTACCAAGCCTTGAGTTCCGCAACAATGCGAACGAACTCCCGCACGAGCGAGTTGCGGGGGTCGTCAAGAACTCGCTTCCCTATGAGGGAGAAGCCCTGACAAGGCGCGCCGCCGAACACAACATGGACCGGTTGCTTCTCGAGTCCGGCCGCGGTCCGGATTTCTGCAGCGCTCGTCGCGGCCACGCTCTTGCAGATGGTGGCGCAATGCGGGAAGTTGTACTCGTGGGTTGCGCAGTGGATCGGGTCGAGCTCGACCGCCGCAACTACGTCGAAGCCGGCCTGCTCAAAGCCCAGGCTCATTCCCCCGGCACCGGCAAAAAGATCGATCGCTGTTGGTCGCATCTTATTCCCTCGACCTGCACCCCATGATACCGTTGTGCTCGATGATAATCAGCAGACATTCGAGTCTTCGAGAAAGACTCGCAGACGGGTTCTTAGCCATTCGGGCTTCTTTAGTTGACACTGCCAGACGGTGATCGCTCGCCATCCGAGTTTTCGTAGATCCCGCCGATTCCGAACATCACGACGTCGGTTTCCCGAGCGCTTTTCGTTCCAGAACGCGCGACGAGACTTTGCCGGGCGACCGTAGCGACAGTGGTGGGCGTGCCAGAAACACCCGTGAACGAACACGACGCGCTTCCGCCCGACGAGGACGATATCTGGACTTCCTGGCAAGTCTTTCCGGTGAGTGCCGAAGCGATAACCCATGCCATGGAGAAGGCTCCTTACAGCGAGCTCTGGTCCTGTATTCTTTCCACCGACGGCACGCATGATCGCACTGCGCTGCGCGCGAGTACGAGTATCTGTCATCGTGAGCGCCTCCGAACACGTGGATTATGCAGGGTGGGTTGCGTTCTGGAAACCCATTGCTCCAAGTTCTGGAGACTTCGCAATGCGTACTGTGTTTCCGGTTGGTGATGGTCCACGCCCGAGATCGGTCGCCATCCTCGCTCCGCCGCCAACCGGCCTACGCGCTCCCCGCCCCACCTCCAAAGGGACACGAGCTTCGCACCGGGCAGATCGTGCAATGCGGAGCCGTGCGGCGGCAGAGCTCCTGGCCATGACGCTGCAGCAGGAAGAAGGCTGCCCGCAGAGATGGGACCGTCTTGGGCAACGAGGCCATCGCGGCGCTCTGCGCGCTCGCGTAGGACGTCGCGTAGTTCTTGTGCTCGCGACCGTAGCCGAGTCGTAAGAGAACGCGCAGGGCGTTCGAGTCGAGGGCCAGGATCGGCCGCGCGCCCGTCAGGAGCAGGATCTTGTCGGCCCCCGGAGGGCCGATCGACGGAAAAGCCTTGAGCGCGCGTCGGGCCTCGGCATAGGGCAGGCGTAGCACGCCGCGAAGGCTCCCCCGCCACTTGTCACGGACGGTGATGGCGACGTCCCGGATTCTCGAAGCGCGCTGTGCGGCCGCGATGGGCCCACCGAGCCGCGCGATAGCCGCCAGCACAGGGACCGGCGCGGCGGCGACCTCCGCCGGACGAAGGCCCACCGTTCGTTTCAGCTCCGCAAACGCCGATGCCCGCGTGTCATCGTCCGCCAAGTAGGCGACGTACTCCCATAAGACGAGCTGGAACGGGTCCTTCGGGGCGAGCGACTTCACCGGGCTGTAGTGACGGCCGAGGCTGCGAATGATCAGAGGTAGCTGAGCCACCAATCGCGCCTCCGTGCCTTGATCTCGGCGTACCGACGGCTAGCGAAATACAGGAGCAGGATCGCCGTGACCCACACGGCGTACAGGAGGCCGAGGCTCCACATGTACCCGTCGGGCGCTGGCGGGTTCCCCATCGGGTGATTCGCGAAGAGCCAGGGGCTCACCTCGCCGAGCCGCGCCTTGGAAATGACGAGTGCGAGCGCGTGAATCAGAGGGATATGGAGCACATAGAAGAAGAACGGTACCCGGCCGAACACCGTGAGCCACCGCGCGACCCTGCCACGGGCCGATTCAAGGAGAGGGATCAGAGCGATCGTTGGGCCTAACGTCATGAGGAGGAAGCTGAACGATGCGGGGTATTTCGTGGTGTTCAGGAACCCGAGGGGCGACGCCCGGTCCCACGGCCTCGGATCGCCGTAGAGGTTGAATCCGCGGAGCACCAGAAAAAGCGACGTGGCGGAGAGGCCGATCGCGAGGCAGAGTCGACGTCGGCGCACTTGCTCTTCGGCCATGACCGTTCCGAATGCGTAACCCGCTGCCATCACGCCGATCCAAGGAATGATCGAATAGAGCACGGTGA
>CAZUGP010000020.1:0-7478 GCA_964619965.1 uncultured Acidobacteriota bacterium | reverse complement strand
GTCGTTCGCGGGGAGCGGCTACTTCCGCCGCGCCTTTGGCGCGCTTCGCCACGGCACGGCCGACATGAACTCGCTCGTCGCGCTGGGAACGGGCGCCGCCTATCTCTATTCGGTGGTCGCGACGATCGATCCGTCACGCGTCTCACCACGGGGTCCGGACCATCATGCGATGCCTCCCGTCTACTTCGAGGCGGCCGCGGGAATCCTGATTCTCGTACTGCTGGGCAAGCTTCTCGAGACCGGTGCGCGCGCGCAGACGTCGGCCGCGATCCGGAAGCTCGCGCGCCTGCAAGTGCGCTCGGCGCGCGTGGTCGTTGACGGCGTCGAGCGGGAGAGCGAGCTCGACGCCGTTCGTGTCGGCGATGTTCTCGCCGTTCGCGAGGGAGAGACGGTTCCGCTCGACGGCGTCGTGCTCGACGGCGGCTCCACGGTGAACGAAGCGATGCTCACCGGCGAGAGCCGCCCTGTGTCCAAGGCGCAAGGAGACGAGCTCTTCGGGAGCACGATCAACGGGAGCGGCGCCTTCCGGATGCGGGTCACGCGCATCGGGCGCGACACCGTCCTCCAGCAGATCGTGCGCATGGTCGAGGAAGCACAAGGATCGAAAGCTCCGGTTCAGAGACTCGCCGACCGCGTCAGCGCGGTCTTCGTTCCGATCGTACTTTTGATCGCCCTCGGCACGTTCGCATCGTGGATGGCGTTGGGGCCGAAAGAGACTCGCTTCACGATGGCCTTGGTCAACGCCGTGGCCGTGTTGATCATCGCGTGCCCCTGCGCCATGGGGTTAGCGACACCGACGGCGGTCCTCGTCGCGACCGGACGTGGGGCCGAGCTCGGCATTCTCGTCAAAGGTGGAGCGGCGCTCGAGGCTGCCGGGCGGATCGACACGGTCGTCTTCGACAAGACCGGCACGATAACCTCCGGCCGCATGGCGGTGACCGACATCGTCGCCGTTCGCGGTTTCGACAAGAACCAGCTGCTGCGGATCGCGGCCGCCGCCGAGTCGGGCTCGCGCCACCCGTTGGCGGAGGCCATCGTGGCGGAAGCGCGGCGCCGTGGCCTGGAATCCCTCGAGGTCTCGCGGTTCGAAGCGATCCCGGGCTCGGGGATCGCGGTGCACGTCGACGGCCGCGCGGTGCTCGCCGGACGGGCGGGCTGGCTCGAGGACGCCGGCGTTGCGACCGGATCGCTCGCGGAGCGCGCCGGACAGATCGCCGCCCAAGGCCGCACGCCGGTCTTGATCGCGATCGACGGAGTGCTCGCGGGCGTCGTCGGCGTCGCCGATTCTCCGCGTGAGGGAGCGCGGGAGGCGGTCGCGATGCTAAAGGCGATGGGTTGCGAGATCGTGCTGCTGACCGGCGATCGGCGAGAGACCGCCGAAGCGGTCGCCCGCGACGTCGGCATCGAGAGAGTCGTCGCCGAGATTCTCCCGGCGGCCAAGGCGGAAGAGATCGCGCGACTACGCGCGAGCGGACGACGCGTGGCCATGGTCGGCGACGGCGTGAACGACGCGCCCGCGCTGGCCTCGGCCGATCTGGGCGTGGCGGTGGGCACGGGGAGCGACGTTGCGATCGCCGCCTCGGACATCACGCTCGTGGGCGCGGACCCGCTCGCGGTCGCCGTCGCCGTAGCACTCGGACGGCAGGCGCTTCGCACCATCCGCCAAAATCTCGGCTGGGCGTTCGTGTACAACGTCCTCGGTGTGCCGCTCGCCGCCGGCGTGCTCTACCCTTCTACGGGATGGATGCTCTCGCCCGTCGTCGCATCCGCCGCGATGGCGCTCTCCTCCGTCTCCGTGGTCACGAACAGCCTGCGCTTGAGACACTTCCGCGCCGAGCGGTTGACAGTTGATAGTCGACAGTCGACAGTTGACAGCTAGAAAAGAAACCCCCGCGAGTTCCGCGGGGGTTTCACTTGGCTCGGCGACGAACGCCGGCCGGAGCCGATCGAAAGGATCGTTACCAGGCGAGCTTGGCCTGAACGTACGCCCGCTGAACGGCGTCCGCTGGGGCCCCCCCAGTGAAGAACGCCCAGTAGTCGTCGTTCGGGCTTGCCTGGCCGATGGCCACCTCGAACGCGAGATTCTTCGAGTACATGTAGCCGTACTTCAGGTCGATCTCGTCGCCGATCTTGTTTTCGGTCTGACCGATGAAAAAGTCTTCCGTGTCCTGGAACATGTGGTAGGCGAACATCACGTAGTGCGCTTCGCCGATCCAGTGCTCGTAGCCGATGTTGTAGTCGGTGATGTTGTGCGCGCCGAACGAATCGACCCAATCCAGGTCCCCGAAGCGGTTGTTCGCATGGAAATCGCCGAACAGACTGACGAAATCCTCGTCGTCGGTCGAGGTGATGTCGTCGCCCGACGTCATCAGCGTCCCGATGTGGACACGGCCGTGGCTGTCGCCCGCCTTGTAGTTGAACGCGAACCAGCCCTCGCCGATCCACGCCGAAAGTGTCGTTTCGGGAATGACGCTAACGTCCGGCCCGCCGAAGTCGCCGCCCTGCATGGCGTATTCGATGTTCCAGTCGAACATGTTGAGCTTGTCGTCCGTCATCATCCCGCGGTTCCAACGCGCCCCGTAGGTGTTGACGGCGGTATCCGGGACGCCGCTCGCGGCGCCACCCAGATCCTGCCCGATCATCACGTAGCCGCCGACGGTGCCCCATGTCTTGAATTTCCAATCGTACGTGGCGCCCCACAAATTCGTGTCGTTCGAAGCCGCGAGGCCGGCGCAAAGCAACGAGAAACAGTTCGGGTCGGCGATCTTGTAGTAGAAGACGTTTAGATCGCTGCTGCCGTGCTGCCACATACCGCGGGCGCCGTCGAACGAAAGACCGGAGTAGAAGTCATTGTCACCGAGGAAGAGCTCGGTTCCGTAGGTATGCTCCGCACGCCCGAAACGGACGCCGAAGTCCGAGCCGCCGATCTTCCCGACATCGACGAACCCCTGATAGAGCTGCATGCCCTGGGTGGCGTACTGATAGGCGACATCGCCTTGGGCCGGCGGGCCGGAGTAGGGTGAATTCAGCCAAATTGGATTGTCCTTCGAGGGATTGAACTCGTCGCCGGCGTGTCCGACGTACTGGAGGTCGACGTGCGCCGTGACGTTCTTCTCGAAGTTTCCGGTGATGCCGACCATCACGCGGTAGGGCGCGATCGAGAATGAGTCGTCGTTGATATCGCCCGATTCCTGGTTGTCCGTGAGGTCAATGTAGTTGTTGAGGTACTCGTAGCGAGCGCGCACCTCTCCGGTGAATTCGAACGTCTTGTCCGCGTCGTCTGCGGCGCGCGCCGGAACGAACGTCATTCCGGTGAGCACACCGGCCAGGACCGTGAACAGCACCTTCTTCATTAACAGCCTCCCAGCTGTGAGATCCGTACCGTGTCCGCGGGGGCACGGGATCCGGGGACCATCCCCGGTTTCGGTCGTGACCTCATGAATCTCTGTTGAATCCCCCGAGTATATGGGTCTTATGCCCAGGACAGAGTAACAGCAAATCGTGTGCCCCGTGGAGCGACTTTTGTAATTGCAACCAAGTGTTTTATTTAACAACACGTTAGACAGACCGACACCGATAAGACCAGGGTTCCTATGGGGGTATTTATGCAAAGGCGATCCAACATTTTGAATCGTCCAACGGCATGGACCGGACTCGCTGATGAAACGGGCCGATCAGACGTAGAACGCGGGGATGAGCATGAGGCCGATCGCGCCGATCACGACCCAGTAGGCCGCCGCCATCGAGAGAGAGATCCTGGGAGTTCCTCCGAGGGTCGGCGAGACGAGCAGCCAGAAACCGAACACCAAGCCGAAAAGCAGATAGATCGTGTGCAGTCCGTTCACGACGAGCAGGAGTGAGAAGAACCGGCGCACGTTCGACTCGGCGCGTCCTTCCGCGCCAGGCTTCTGGAGAGTGATCGTGGTGCGCGACGACCCGGTCGGTCCCGTTGCTGCCGCAGGCAGAATCGAGTGCGGGAGCCAGAGCTCTCCGTCGATGACCTGAGGCTGGTCGGGAGAGGTCGCCGAGGTCGCCCGAGCCGCCGACGCAACCGCACCTGACGGAGCGCCGGCGATGACCGGCGCCTGCTTTTCGAGCTCGCGTACATAGGCGATCGCGTCGAGTAGGCTCGCGTCGCTGAGCGCGGGGTTGCCGCCTCGCGCAGGCATCGAAAGGTGCAGCTTGCTCTCGGGATCGAACGGTTGGCGGCCCGCCTTCACGAACGCCAGCGCCGCTTCGTTTGACTTGTCCTTTAGGAACACGCTGTCCCTGAGGTTTTGCCCCTGTCCCTTGACTCCGGAGCCGTCGGGCGCGTGACACGCGGCACATGTTCCGAGAAAGACCCGCTTGCCCTGCGCGGCGTCGCCGACGTGCGTCACCGTCGCCACCGGCTCGCTGCGGCTCGTCTTCGATGCAACCTCCGCCCTTTCGGAGAGAAAGCCGGCGCGCCGACTCGTCGCCTTAAACTCGATCGCGCGCATCGCGAGCACCGCCGCCCCCGCAACGAGCGCAACGGCGAGCAGTCGCCGCGCCTCGACCGTCTTCGCGACGAGGGAGAAGCGGAAGGCGCCCGCAGCCGCGAGGCATGTCACAACCAGGGTCGCCGCGGTGCCGACTCCCAGCCGGCGGTTGAGGAGACTCGGAGCCCACGTGAAAGCACCGGGATTGCTGACGCGCAGCAGCGCGTATCCGGTCAGAATCGCACCGAAGAGGATGACGGCGAAGGCGAGGAACAGGCCGAGACTGAGCGGTCCTGGGCCTGACGCGGGTGGCCTCAACGGTTCGATCGGATCGTCTGGCGCGCTTTTCATCGGGCTGCCTCGTGTTGTCGGGAGGGGGACCTCTGAAGGGTCCCGTCGCGCGCCCGGGCCAGAATCGCGCTCCAGGAAAGCGTTTCCCCGCCGCGCTCGGCGACCAAGGCGTCGGCGTCGGAGGCCATCTCGAACGCTGCGATTCCCGAGCCCATCGGTGTCGTGAGATCTCGGGTCTGGGAAAACGTCGCGGTGCTCGCCTCGATCCACGCCTCCGACGGCCGGTCGTGAACCCAACGCTCACGAATCGTGGCCGCCGAGGCCTGGGCCTCCCAGCGCGCGAGACATCCGATGTCGTCGAACTTCAGCATGCGCCGCTCGTTGCCGTCGTCCGCAAGGGCCGCAGCGGCGTAGCGTGGCTCGGCGAGCGTCATCCCGCAGCCGTCGCAAACGTCGACTCCGAGACGGATCTCCGGCGGCCCGGCGGGCGCGGCGTCCCCGCACGCCGACGCCCAGGCGAGCGCAAGAACGGAGGTCGCGGTTGCAAGTCCTTTCACTACGGCCGACTCGTCCGCGCGAAGACCGCCGCCGCAGTGGACAGCGGGAGCGCGACCCAGGCCGCCAAAGCTCCCGCGAAGACCCAAGGCAGGCCTCTCCCGTAGGTCGCCGTTGCGTACATGCCGGCCGGCCCCAGCATGTCGAGGGTCGGATTCAGTCGCGCGAGCACCGCGAGCTTGAACACCTGCACTGGATTCGCGAGCGCGATGTGCAGGATCTGCGGAGCCCCCAACTTGAAGGCGAGGCTCCCACCCATCAATCCGAGATCGGTCAGCAGCACGAACGCGAGCCACAGGACGACCGCGATCCCGGCCGCCATCGAAGCTCGCGGCGCAAGAGACGACACCAGCAACCCGACCGCGAGCATCACGAGCGCGAGCACCATCGACATGGCGACCAGTGTCCCGAAGCTGCCGACGTCCCCGCGCGCTCCGGAGATCGCGAGCGCCGTGGCGCTGACGCCGAAGCCGCCGGCCAACGCGGCCGCGAGCGCAACCGCCAATCCGAGGAATTTCCCGAGCAGCAGCTCGCCGCGATCGAGAGGCTGGGCCAGCAGGTACGCGAGGGTTCCTCGCTCGCGCTCTGCGGCGAGGCTCGCCGCCCCCACGTTCAACGCCATCAGCGGGACGATCAACGCGACGAGGTTGACCAGGACTGCCGCGGTGCGCCCGTATCCGACGTGACCGTAGGTCGCGGCTCCCAGCGACGACAGGAACGACAGCGCAACGGCGAGCACCGCAAAGATCCCGGCGTACAGCAGGAACCACCGGTTCCGCACGGCGTCGCGCAACTCCTTCGCGGCGACGATGGCGACGTTGCGCGGATCGGTCATGCGAGATCCTCCAAAGCGTCGGTCGCGGCTTCTCCGACGTCCTCGGGCCGCGCCTGCCGCACCACCTTCCCACGCTCGAGCACGAGCACACGATCGGCGAGGCGGAGCACATCGTCACGGCGGTGGGACGTGAACACGATCGTCTTGCCGGATTCCTTGAGGCGCGCCAGAACTCGTAGCAGGCCTTCCCGCCCGTTGGCGTCCAAGTTCGACGTGATCTCGTCGAGGACAAGAAGCGGTGGATCCGAAAGCAGGGCCGCCGCGAGCGCGAGCCGCTGCTTCATCCCTCCCGAAAGCGAGCCGATCGGTTTGGCGCCATGGGCCGAGAGCCCGACCTCTGCGAGCGCAACATCGACACGCTCCGAGGCAACGCGCTTGATCTTCGCGAGGAAGGCCAGGAGCTCGCGGCCGCTCCATTCCGGATAGAACGCGAGCTCCTGGGGAACATACCCGAGTCCGCTGCGCGCCGCCTTGGCCTCGGTCACGGCGTCGTGACCGTTGATCCGCACGTCGCCGGTGAAGCGCAGAAGGCCGAGAAGGCACTTGAGCAGGGTGCTCTTCCCAGCGCCGTTCGGCCCCCACAACGCGATCGCCTCCCCGGGCGCCACCTCGAACGAGACGCCGTCGACGGCGGTGAATTTCCCGAAGCGTTTGGTCAATCCGAGGACGGCGAGGATCGAATGCGCGGGTGCCGGATGCGCGACTGTGAGCACCGGATGCGGTTTGGGCGCCGGGCCACGCGGGGCCACCCGCTCTCCCCGCGCCCAGGTCGCCGCCGAGCCGAAGGCCAGGAGGAGCGCGACGGACATCGCGGCGAACGACCCGCGAATCGGCGGCCGTCCCGCCAACGCGCGCGCCGGAAGCGATTGCATCAGCGGGGCGGTGTCCGTGAGCTTCGGGCGAGGGCGCACGACGGGAAACGCGCGTATGGCGAGATCCACGGCTTGCTGCACGGGGCTGAACTGGAACAGGCGCAACTCAGGATGTCGGTCCATCAGATTCTCGAAGAGGCTCTCGGCACGGTACGGCAGATCGCCGATGCCGTCCCGCGCGAGATCGTAGCCGCGATAGTCGCTCCAGTAGTTCCCCCGCCCGTCCACCGTGAACGCGTTGCCGTGGAAGTTCCCCGGCCCGATCACTCCGACCTGCTCCAGATTGTCGATGAACGCGTTCGACGAGACGTCGTTGCGCTTGACGGAGGGAAGAAACGCGATGCCGATGTCGTTGTACGCGAGGACGTTGAGCCGGATGATGCAACGCGAGTCGATGGAGTTCGGAGAGTTGTCGACATAGATCCCGATGCGGTTACCCACGAACTCGTTGTCCTCGGCGACGAG
>CAZUGP010000019.1:0-10744 GCA_964619965.1 uncultured Acidobacteriota bacterium | reverse complement strand
AACCGAGTCCCAGCCCGAAGTGCCGGACGAAATACCAATTCAGTCGGATTCCGTTCTCCTGCAGCCCCCCTCTGAAGCTGCTGAGATTGAGACGAAAGAACCGACTGTAGGTGCGTAGGACCAGTCGCTTGGTCAAGGCCCAGTCCAGATTCAAGCCCACCATGGGGACCGGGGCGCCCTGCGACCCTTCCCTCCTGAAAACCGCGTCGGCGATCGGATCACCGTTGGGGTCGAGGACGAAGGCCCCGTCCGCGTTGAGGCTGGTCTTGAACCTCAGGAACGTCATCCCGGCGCTTCCCGAGATGCGAACTTTCTCTTCGTGAAGGAAGTCGTAGCGGAACGCGGCGTAGATGAACTGCGTCGAGAACCGGGCGGTCGCCCTGCCGTCCTTCTGCAACGTGTAGCCCGCGAACTTGACGTCGTCTTCAAGGACCCTCGAGCCCGAGCGATCGATGCTGACGTAGCCGAAATCGATGTAGCGCCGCTTCGGGGAGATGCGGGCGGTACCCAGCATCCGGGCGGTGGTCTTGTTTCCCGGCAAGTCGAAAACGTCTTCGAAGTCGATCGTGGCCCCCAGTCCGTTGGGGCCGGAGAAGGAGACGTTGGTCGACACCTCGTTCACAGCTCCGCCGACGTCGATCCAGACGAGATCCGGCACGTCCGTCGCGAAGTCCTCGGCGCGGACCGCGGAGACCGACGCCGCCGCGGTCAATACTACGAGAGTTGTGACTCCGATGAGAGACAGGCTTCCGCTTCTGAACGGCATGGGTGCCCCCTTTTCGACAACGCGCGAATAGTACATCCGGACCCGCTAGAACTTCATCGCGAAACCGAAGAACGGCCCGGTGAGCGTCATGTTGCTCTCGATCTCGATGTTCTGGGCGTTCTTCGCGGTGACGTCCATTTCCATGTGATGCCAGCCGAACCTCAAGTTGTAATGGTCCGTGCTTCCCAACCTGACCCCGAATGACGCGACGGCGTTCCAGGTCAGGTCGGTTCCGCCGGCTCCCACATCGCCGCGGATCAAGAAGTCCCACCGCTTACCTATGGGGGTCATGTAGCGCACGCCGCCGAAGGCGTCGATCAAGTTCTTGTCCGTACCCCCCGATGTCGTGGCGCTGACGGGAGGCGGGATCGTCACATCGATGCGGGTCCGGTAGTCGAACATTCGGGCCCCTAAAATCAGGTCGAGGCCATGCGCCCCGCCCCCCGGCCGGTAGAACCCAGCGGCCTCGTAGAGCCCGATGTTCACATCTGTCTGCGTTAGAGTGCCGCCCGGAAGTGGCGGGTTTGCTGCGCTGTTCTTTTCCGCACCTAGGTTCAGGAACAGAGCGTCCGCGAAGAACCCGGCGTGCTCGCACTGCCCCTCGAAGTGGAACGCAGCAGCGAAATCAGTCTGGGCCAACAGGTCCTGGAAGCTGGCGTCGGCCGAAATCACGGGGTCGTTATTGATCGTGACGTCGAGGTTGACGCTGGGACCCCACAAGTAGGGGGCGAAGTTCCATTCCCAATCCTTCGGTGTTTCTGCCTTCGCGAGAGGACACCACGCGGCCAGCAGCGCCGCAGCCACGAACATTCCAATCCGTCTCTTCATGTTCGATGCCTTCGCCACGACAAGTTGCTTCCTCTACGCATACCGAGCAGGCAGAGTCTACTTTACGTTGGCTTTAGGCTTGTCGAAAGCGAGAAAGACGGTCCGATTCGCTTCGAGCGTGCTAGCGTCGGACGCCATGGATCATGTGATCTCAGCCGCACTCTTCGCCGCCGGTCTGGGCATCGGCATGCTGATCTGCCTCGAGCTCGGCCGCCGCTTGGGACTCCGCAGGCTGGCGAAGGATCCGAAAGCGGAGATGTCCAACTTCGGCGTCGTCGACGGCGCCGTGCTCGGTTTGTACGGGTTGCTGATCGCATTCACGTTTTCGGGCGCGGCGGCGCGGTTCGACGTGCGGCGGCAGCTGATCGCGGAGGAGGCCAACGATATCGGCACCGCCTACTTGCGCATCGATCTCTTGGCCGCCGAATCGCAACCCGCGCTGCGCGAGCAATTCCGAAGATATGTGGATTCGCGGCTGGACGTCTATCGGAAGGCTCCGGATCTCGAAGCCGTCAAGGTCGAGTTCGCCAAATCCGCGAGAATCCAAACGGAGATATGGCAGGCGGCCGTCGCGGCCACGCGCTTGCCGGGTGCTCATCCCAACGCCGCGATGCTGCTCCTACCTGCGCTGAACGCGATGATCGACATTACGACCACGCGGACGATGGCGGCCAGGATCCACCCCCCGCTGATAATTTTCGCGCTCTTGTTCGTCATGGCGCTCGCCTGTTCGACCATGGCTGGCTATGCCATGGCCGTCGGCAGAAAGAGGAGCTGGCTCCACATCTTCGCATTCATCGCGGCGTCGGTGATCGCCGCCTACGTGGTCTTGGAGATCGAATACCCGCGGATGGGCTTCATCCGGCTCGACGCCTACGACCAAGTGCTGATCGAGGTACGGGAGAGCATGCGATGAGCCATTATCCGCCGGCGACGAACGAGCGTGAGCCGTCGGCACTTGGAGGAGTAGGTGATTAATCGACACCTTCGTATTGTCTTGGCGGGCGTGGCGCTGAGTGGGGCTGTCGCTTTCGCGGCCCCCAACCCGACACCCGCACCCGCACCGACGCAGCAGCCCGTCGCGGCGGAAGCGCCGACGCCGAAGAACCCGGTGCGGTTCTCGGCATTCGCGATGAGTATGCAGCAGGGTCAGGCCGGCCAAATCGACATCGCCATCGAGCGGTGGACGACCGACGCCGAACGCAAGGGGCTTCTCGATGTTCTCGCCAGCGCGGAGTTCAAGTCGGGAGGACAGGACAAGCTCCTCAAGGCGCTCCAGGCGATCCAGCCGCGAGTCGGCTTCATCCGCACCGCGAAGAGCATGGGTTGGGACCTGAAATACGCCTGGCAGAGCACACTCCCGGACGGAACCCGTCAAGTCGTCATTGCGACCGACAAGCCCGTCAGCGTTCTGACCGCCTATGACAACGGCGCCGTGCTGGACTATCCGTTCACGCTCATCGAGATGAGGATGGGTAAGGATGGAAAGGGTGAAGGCAAGCTTCTCGCCGCCACGGCGGTCTCGGTGAAGGACGGCAAGCTCGCGCTCGAAGCCTATGGCTTGGAACCGGTCAAGCTGACGACGATCACGGAAACGCAGAAGAAGCTGAAGCTGAAGTAGGAGGGGAGCTTGGGCAACCTCGAAAACCCGACTGCGGAGCGCCCGTCGCCCAACCTGCCGTACCTGATGAACATCCCGATTCAACAGGAGGAAGCGGAGAGAGAGGAGATGAGACAGTGAGGCGTCTCCGAACGGCCAGTTTCCTCCGGTTCAATTTTTCGGCGCTCGGACGCTCAGAACACTGGCGTCGAGCACGTCCAGGCTGGCGTTCGGGTATCGTGCGCGCAACGAACAGCGCGACCATTTGCCTTCAAGCTGGCGGAGTGCGTTCTTCCGCTCGGTGACGGTCAGGCGACGCCATTTGACTTCTGCCACAACCAGTCGCTTGCGGTTGTCGGGGTCGGGTGCGACCAAGTCCAGCTCGACGTCGCCTTCCCAATACCGCTGAGCGCCGGGAAAGCGCGTCCGGCACACGTCCTCAAACACCGTCGCGGCGTGGTCATGAATGAGTTTGCGCTTTTCCGTGGCCGTGTAGGTGCGCCACCGGCTCCGGTGCGGCGAAAAGACCCTGAACCAGAAACGCATCGTCGGGTCCTGGATGCGGTAGAGGGTCTTCTTGGTCGACCGCACGCTTTCACCGAACGGAAGTTCGCGCGTCAGAATGGAGGCGTCGAGCAACTGCTGGAGCAGGCGCGAGAGGTTCGTCTGCGCCGTGCCGAGCCGTTTGGCGATCTCCGAGGGCCGCTCCGCGCCGCGTCCCACGGCTTCCAGCACAGCGACGGCGTTCAGGCCGATGACGCCTTCGTCGCGCAGGATGCGTTGCGGCTCCTGTTCCATGTAGGGCGCGTAATCGAAGTAGAGCGATTCCGCGAGCGCCACGGCATCCCGCCCCGCTTCGACGAACTCCCAATACTTCGGGATGCCGCCGACACAGGCGAACTGTTCGAACGAATCCGGGTCGCTGGGACGAAGATCGCAGGCGTCGCAAAACGCGGCGTAGTCCATCGGTTGGATGTGCAGGAGTTTGCGCGCGCGACCGTAAAGCGGCGCCGCCCGATGGAGGAAAAGATCATTCATCATGCGCGTGCTCGAACCCGCCACAATCAGCAGGCAGCCGCGCGGCAGCGAATGGTCCAGCCACTTTTGCAACCGGCTCGGCAGCGACGCGTCCACCGCCGTCAGGTAGGGGAATTCGTCGAGACACAGTACCCAGCGCCGCTTTTGGAGCGCGAGGATCTCGAGCAGCTCCGGCCAGGTCTTGGGGACCAGCCGCGTCTCGAGTTGCGGAAGGAGGTCGGCGAACACCTGTTGAATTTGCAGGCCGCGCTGCGCCTCGATGGCCTGGCTGTAGAGGCCGTCGCGCCCTTGCAGCCACTGTCGCAGAAGGCGTGTCTTGCCGACGCGCCGCCGGCCAAACACGACCAAAAGCCCGCCGTGCCGCGCTGCGGCATCCAGTTCGCGCAACTCCGTGGCCCGATTGACGAAGACCATGTTCACGGCCGGAAGCTTACCCGCAGGTTTGATGCCCGTCAAACATTATGCTTGTCGGACATAACCTGCTCGACGCTCCGAATCCTCTGTCCGGTTCGGTCTATTTGATGACCGAGGAAAAGATCAAACCTCTCGACGTGCCTCCGGCTTCGGCGATCAAGTGCCTCAAGCGCCTCGGCATCGGGGCGGGCGAGTTGACACGGGGAAGACTATGAGGCGCCGTCGGCGGTAGGCGGGACGTCCGGCTTCTCTCGCGAGTCCATATCGGATAGAGTGCTGGCTTCGTGAGCATCGACCGTTCCGTCATCAGGGGAATTCTGAACGACACCACAGACCGGAGAAGACCAAAGAGAGGAGTACCGAGGAAATGAGTCGAAGCAGATCGTTGGCACTGGTGCTGGCGCTCGGGCTGGCACTCGCGGGCTTCGCAGGCGCGAATGCCCAGACGAAGAAACCAAACATCCTCATCATCTGGGGCGATGACATCGGCTACTGGAACGTCAGCGCCTACAACCAGGGCATGATGGGCTACAAGACGCCGAACATCGACCGCATAGCGAAGGAAGGCACGCTGTTCACCGACTGGTATGGCCAGCAGAGCTGCACCGCCGGACGCTCCGCATTCATCACCGGCCAGAGCGGCTTCCGCACCGGCAACCTCAAGGTCGGCCTGCCGGGCGCGAAGGAGGGGCTCCAGGCGCGCGACGTCACCCTCGCACAGCTGCTCAAGGCGCAGGGCTACATGACCGCGCAGTTCGGGAAGAACCACTTGGGCGACCTCGACGAGCACCTGCCCACCGCCCACGGTTTCGACGAGTTCATGGGCTCGCTCTACCACTTGAACGCCGAGGAGGAGTTCGAGAATCCGGACTACTTCAAAGATCCCGCCTTGATCAAGCAGTATCAAACGCGCGGCGTGATCCACGCCTGGGCGAACCCCGATGGCACGCAGAGAATCGAGTCCACCGGCCCGCTGGGCAAGAAGCGCATGGAGACCATTGACGAAGAGGTCACCAAAGCCTCGCTCGACTACCTCGATCGGGCCAAGAAGGCCGACAAGCCGTTCTTCCTCTGGTGGAACTCAACCCGCATGCACATCTGGACGCACCTCAAGGAGGGGAGCAAGGGCAAGACGGGGCTCGGCACCTATCCCGACGGCATGGTCGAGCACGACGCGATGGTCGGTCAACTCCTCGACAAGCTAAAGGAGCTCGGTCTCGACCAGAACACCATCGTCATGTACTCGACCGACAACGGCGCCGAGAAGATGACCTGGCCCGACGGAGGCCAGTCGCCGTTCCACGGCGAGAAGGGGACGCAGTGGGAAGGCGGGTTCCGCGTGCCCGCCGCCATCCGCTGGCCCGGCGTCATCAAACCGGGCACCGTCCTGAACGACATCTTCGCCCACGAGGACATGCTTCCCACGTTGATGGCGGCCGCCGGCGTCCCCGACGTCAAGGAGCAGTTGCTCAAGGGCATGAAGGTCGGCGACAAGACCTTCAAGGTGCATCTCGACGGTTACAACATCACCGACGCGCTCGCCGGCAAGGCTCCGAGCCCGCGCAAGGAGTTCTTCTACTTCGGCGACGATGGCAACCTGACGGCCCTGCGCTATCAGCAGTACAAGATCGTCTTCCAGGAGCAGCGCGGAGAGGGCTTCGATGGCTGGCAGGAGCCGTACTCGACCCTGCGCGTGCCCAAGATCTACAACCTCCGTTCGGACCCCTTCGAAGCGGCCGACCACTCCATGGATTTTGAGCACTGGAGGGCGGATCGCCTGTTCCTGCTAGTGCCGGCGCAGCAGTACGTCGGGCAGTTCCTCGCCAGCTTCAAGGAATTCCCGCCGAGCCAGAAGGTGGGCAGCTTCAGCCTCGACCAGGTGTTGGCGACGCTTCAAAGCGCGCCGAAAGGAGGCAACTGACACCGCGCTTGATGAAACGCTGACTCAACTCACCGGGCCGCACCCGTCCCGCCTGCGGGGTGGGTGCGGCGGGCCGATCGAACCAGAGGAATTGCCAAGCGACCGAGATCGTGTCGAGCTTCGACCCGACGCGCGTGCTCGTGCCCCGCGCGCAGCCAAACTTGAGCGAGTGATTCCCGGAAACCGGCACCGCGAGCGTGAGGCCCACCCGAGAGTTCTCCTGCCGGTCGGCGTTGGCGACGTCGTTCACCGTCGTTTCGCCGCCGCCGTACCAGGTGGCGTCGAGCGCGAGCCACAGCCGCGGCCGGAAGGCGTAGCTGACGTGCCCCTGGACGACGGCGAGAGGAGCCTGTGCCCGCGTTTGGCCGCCGTAGAAGTCGTGGTTGGTCGCGAAGAACCATACCCCCGCGTACAGGTCGAGCCACCATCGGCCCAGCGGTTGCGAGAATCCGAGCTCCGGCTTGAACGCCCAGCGGTTGGTGCCGAGGTTGATCAGCTTCGACGGGTCGTACTGGCCGGTCGGCCCGGTGATGGTCAGACTGGCGCCCAATGTCGTGCCCGGCTTCTTTGCGGCGAAGTCGCGAGGGGAGAGGGCAGGCCCGCCGACCAGATTGCAGGCGAATCTGAGCGCCGCATCCGCGAGCCCCGAGCGTGTGACGCGGCGAAACGTCTCCCCGACGTTCCCCTCGACGCTGCCCCACGCGTACGGTAGAACGACTCCGATGTTCGCCGACCGTCCGAACAGCCCGAACGTGTGGGCGTAGAACGGGGTCACGGCGTTGACGTTCGCGCTCACGTCCGAAAACGAGAGCGACGGGTCGAACACGACGTCGCCGCTCGAATTGGCGTAGCCCACGCCGAAGAAATTGGCACCGACGGGGGAGGGGGAATACGCCCGCGGCTCGAGCTGCTGCGCCCAGGCGGGCGCGGCCATCGCGAGCGCGATGAGGAATGGGGCGCTCGAACCGAGGGACTTCGCTGGCAAGCTCGACCTCCGCCAATGGGGGCGCAGTGTATCTTGCCGTCGAGTAGGATTGAATCGAGTGCGCCCGCATCCACCCAACCTCCGGTAGGAGTATCGATGAAAACGAAACCCACCCTCACCGCCATCGGCCTCATGCTGGGCGCGGCCATCTCAGTCCCCGCAATGGCACAAGAGGTCCTGCCCCGACCGGAACAACCGTTCGGCGGCAAGATCGGCCGAACCGTCAAGGATTCGGTCAAGGACTTCCCGAAGGAAGTCACCGCCCCGAAAGGTGCACCGAACGTTCTCGTCATCCTCACCGATGACGTCGGTTTCGGTGCGTCGTCCACGTTCGGCGGGCCGATTCCGACGCCGACGATGGAACGGCTGGCGAAGAGCGGCCTTCGCTACACCCAATTCCATACGACGGCGCTGTGCTCGCCCACGCGCGCGGCGCTGCTCACCGGGCGCAATCATCACAGCGTTGCGACGGGCGTCATCATGGAGCTCGGCACCGGCTTCCCCGGATACAACAGCCTTCAACCGAAAAATGCCGGGACGTTCGCCGAAATCCTCAAGCAGAACGGCTACAGCACCGCCTGGTACGGCAAGAACCACAACGTGCCCGACTGGCAGACGAGCCAGGCGGGGCCGTTCGACCTCTGGCCGACCGGGTTGGGCTTCGAGTACTTCTACGGCTTCATCGGGGGCGACACGAGCCAGTGGGCGCCGGCGCTCTTCGAGGGCATCAAGCCCATCGAGCCGCCTCACGACGCGAAGGACTATTTCTTCGACAAGGACATGGCCGATCACGTCATCGATCGCATCCGCATGCTGCACGCGGTCGCGCCGCAGAAACCGTGGCTGCAGTACTACGCGCCGGGGACGGCCCACGCCCCTCATCACGCGCCGGTGGAGTGGATCGCGAAGTTCAAGGGCAAGTTCGATCAGGGCTGGGACAAGCAGCGTGAGGAGACGTTCGCACGTCAGAAGGCGCTGGGCATCATCCCGGCGAATGCGAAGCTGACCGCGCGTCCGAAGGAGATCGGCGCGTGGGATGCGCTCGACGCCGACCACAAGAAGGTTGCCGCCCGCATGATGGAGGTCTACGCCGCAGCCTTAGCACATTGCGATCATCAGATGGGGCGAATCCTCGACGCGATCGAGGAGACGGGTCAAATGGACAACACGCTCGTCATCTACATCCAGGGCGACAACGGCGCGAGTGCCGAGGGCACGCCGCAGGGATTGCTCAACGAGATGTCGGTCTTCAACAACATCCCAGAAGACTTCAAGGAAGTGATGGGCCGCATGAACGAGCTGGGCGGGCCGACGACCTTCAATCACTATCCCGTAGGCTGGGCGCACGCGATGGACACGCCCTTCCAATGGACCAAGCAGATCGCCTCGCACTTTGGCGGCACGCGAAACGGGATGGTCATGTCCTGGCCGGCACGCATCAAAGACAAGGGCGGGATCCGGACCCAGTTTGCTTCGGTCATCGACATCATGCCGACTCTGCTCGAAGCCGCCGGCGTCTTGGCACCCACGAGCCTCAACGGCGTCGTCCAGAAACCGATCGAAGGCACGAGTCTCGTCTACACGTTCGACGACGCCAAGGCGCCGTCCAAACACACGACGCAGTATTTCGAGATGTTCGCCAACAGGGCGATCTATCACGATGGCTGGGTGGCCGCGACCACGCCGCCCATCGCCCCTTGGGAGATGGGCGAGGCCGTCGATGTGAGCTCGTACACATGGGAGCTCTACCACGTCAGCGAGGACTTCTCCGAGGCCGACAATCTCGCCGGCAAGGAGCCCGGAAAGCTCAAGGAGCTGCAGGATCTCTTCTGGACCGAGGCGGAAAAATACAATGTGCTGCCGATCGACAACAGCAAAGTCGAGCGGTTCGACGTGAATCTGCGCCCCAGCCTGACGCGCGGGCGCGAACAATTCACCTACTACCCCGGCATGGTCCGCATCCCCGAAGGCAGCGCCCCGGACACGAAGAACAAGTCCTGGCAGATCAAGGCCGAGGTTGTGATCCCCAAAGCCGGCGCGGAAGGCATACTGATCACGCACGGCGGACGCTTCGCCGGCTACGGGCTCTACCTGCAGAAGGGCAAGCCGGTCTTCTGCTACAACCTCGCCGGAGTCGCTCGCTACTACGTCGCCGGCAAGGAGCCGCTCGCGCCGGGTGCCCACACCATCGTCTATGAATTCAAGTACGACGGTGGCCTCGGCAAGGGCGGCCTCGGCACGATCGAGGTCGACGGCAAGGCCGTGGCCAGCGGCCGGATCGAGCGCACCCTGCCGTTCCGCCTCTCGGTGGACGAAGGGGTGGATTGCGGTGAAGACACCGGCACTCCCGTCACCGAGGACTATCACGTGCCGTTCAAGTTCACCGGCGAGATCAAGAAGGTCGTGATCGACCTGGCGCCTACGAAACTGGCTGCCGCCGACCAAAAGAAGATGAACGACGCCCACGTCGCCATCGGCGTCGCCCAGTAGGCGACGACCTGCTCCCGGCTGTTAAGGCCGTGTTACCTCGGTAGCGGCAGGGCCGTCCGGCGCCTCCGATTCCTCACGCATTCGTCATCTCTCCGTCACGCGCCCCTCGTAAAACACACGCGTCACACCACCCGAGTCCACCAGGAGGAACTGCGTGAAAATCAAGGGGCACAAGGTGCGGATCGCTGCGACCGTCGCGGGATTCGCGGGGCTCTTCGGAACCGCTCCGGCGCTCGCCGCGAGCATCTTCATCAACGCCGACATCACGACCAGCCAGACATGGACCGCGAACAACGAGTACATCCTCACCGATCGCATCTACGTGACCAGCGGCGCAACGCTCACGATCGAGCCCGGTACGGTGGTTCGAGGCGAGCCGGAGTCCGCTGTCAGCGCACGAGACCCCGGCACGCTCATCATCACGAGGGGCTCGAAGATTCGCGCCCTCGGCACCCGACTGAAGCCCATCACCTTCACCGACCTCGACGACGACAACATCGGCGCGAACCCGGGGAGCTCTCCCTACGACACGAAGGAAAACGCCGAAATCCTCACCGGCCGGTGGGGTGGCGTGATCCTGCTGAGCACGGGGTACGTTGCGACGGCCACGGCGGCTGCCGTCGACCCGGCGAAGGAGCAGCAGATCGAGGGCCTGACGGCGGTGTCCGAGAAAGGTTTCTACGGCGGCTGCTCGGAGTTCCT
>CAZUGP010000018.1:0-2652 GCA_964619965.1 uncultured Acidobacteriota bacterium | reverse complement strand
GTTTTTTGCCGTCGCGCTTTCGCTAAGCTTCGCGCAACCGGCGCTGGCCCAGTTGACGAAGATAAGCGTCGGCTATAGCGCCATCAGCGGCGATGCACTGCCGGCGTGGTTGGCCAAAGACGCCGGCATCTTCGAAAGGAACGGCCTCGACGTCCAACCGGTATTCTTCACCGGCGGCACCACCGCGGTCATGGCCTTGGTCTCAGCCGACACCCCGATTGCGCAGTTGGCCGGGCCAGCTGTGGTGAACTCAGTCATGGCGGGTTCCGACGCCACGTTGATCGCCGGCGGCGTCACCTCGCTCAATTATTATTTACAAACCCGGGCCGATATCAAAACTCCCGAGCAGCTCAAAGGCGGCTCAGTGGCGATCAGCCGTTTCGGCTCTTCATCAGATTTCATCGCCCGCTATGCGCTGGCGAAGGTCGGTCTAACGCCCGGCAAAGATGTCACCATCGTGCAGATCGGCAGCACCACGGCGCGTGTCGACGCGGTCATCGCCGGGCGCGTGCAGGCCACCGTGGTCAATCCGCCGGCGAGCATCATCGCGCAAAAGCGCGGTATGAACACCCTCGCCGATCTGCCCAAGCTCGGGCTGGTCTATCAACACACCGCCGCGGTGACGACGAAAAAATACATCCGCGAGAATCGCGACATTGTCCGGCGCTACGTGAAATCTCAGATCGAAGCCGTGCATCGCATCTATACCGACAAAGAAGCTGCTATCAGGGCTTTGGCGCGCTTTATCGGCCGCACCGTTGAGCGCGATGTCTTGGAAAAAACCTGGGAAAATTTACTCAATGAAGCGGTGCTGCCGAGAAAGCAATATCCGTCGATCGAAGGTCTGAAAACCATTCTCGCCTCTGAACCGAAAGCCAAGTCGCACAATCCCGAGGACTATTTTGACGCCAGCTTCGTCAGAGAATTGGATCAGAGCGGTTATACGGACAGCCTTTACAAAAAACGCTAAGAAGGGTTTTGGTAAATTCTTTGAATTTTTCCGTCAACGCGACATGAAGGCAACGTGAAATTCGCCCATTTCTCCCACGTCTGGAACAAGCCCGGCATGAACGCGGCTGAGCGCTACGCGCAACTGTGGCGAGAATTGGCGCTAAGCGATGAATTGGGCTTCGACTATGGCTTTTGCGTCGAGCATCATTTCAATCCCAACGAGAGCTGGATGCCGTCGCCGTCGATTTACTGCGCCGCTGCCGCCACCCACACGCGCCGCCTGCGCGTCGGCACTATGGGTAATGTCGTGCCTCTCTATGATCCCCTACGCATCGCCGAAGACGCCGCCGTGCTGGACAATCTCGCCAACGGTCGCTTCGAGCTCGGCCTGGTTTCAGGCATCGTGCCGGATTTCTTCGGACCCTACGGCGCTGATTTTAACAATCGCCGCGCGCTCACCCACGAAGCGCTGTTATTCATCAAGCACGCCCTTTCAAGTGACAGAGCGTTCTCCTTCGCCGGGGAATCGCGCCAATACCAAAACGTCACGCTCGGCGTCAAGCCGCTGCAAAAGCCCCATCCGCCGATATGGATTCACTCGCGCGACGCCGACACCCTGGCGCTGCTCGCGCGCGAAGGCGTGCACACCGGTTATCTCTTCTTAGTGCCGCGCAATGAAGTCGCGCCGCGCTATCGCGAATATCTGCGTCTGTGGCAGGAAGCGGGTCACAAGCAGAAACCGAACATCGGTTACTGGGTGCTGGTCTACGTCGATGACACCGACGAGAAAGCCGTGGCGAAAGCGAAACCTTATTTCGAGCATTGCTTCACCCATGTTTTCGGCACCAGAGCCGACGGCGGCATCGGCTATTTGAGGTTGGCGGAAAACCACGCCAGGCGCGGCAATCCGGGCGGCGCCGAGATCGCCCGTCACGCCATCGATGTGGAATTTCTGCGCGCGCGCAATCTCGCCTTCGTCGGCTCGCCAAAGACCGTGATCGAGCAGATCAAGAGCGCCGCCGCGGAAGGTTTGTTCAACACCGTGATGGCTGAGTTCAATATCGGCGCCATCGAAGAAGTCGATCTCATGCGCTCGATCCGCCTTTTCGGCTCGGAAGTTCTACCGGCGCTGCGCGCTTTCGAGCCGTACTGAGCGATTGCGATATAGAACAAAGATGGTTTTCACCACGATGGATAATTTAGTTAAATCGATCCAAGCCCAAGGTCGCTTCACCGATAAAAAACCGGCCTTCAGCGATCTCGCCGACGATCGCTTGGCGAAAGAATTCGCCACGGAGTTGGGCTATAAAGTGCAGTAGCTAACAGATGAAGCTCGAGGATAGAGGATCGAAGATGGAGGATGGCAAAAAACTCCGATCGCGATCTTCCATCCTCTATCCTCCATCCTCGATTGGACTTTAAGCCCCCTCGCCTTCCTCGCGATACAAACCCAGCGCCTCAGTCGCCGACCGGTCGCTGATCGAAAAAAGAATCGCGTCATCGTTAGTCAGGTTTTCATGCGCGTGCCACTGCCAAGACGGCACGACGAAGATATCGCCCTTGCCCCAGTTCAATTCATTGGCCGACACCTTGGTCAAGCCGCGGCCGCGGAAAGAATAATACACGGTCGTGCTGGTGTGGCGGTGCGATTTGGTTTTTTCCTTGGGCCGCAATAACTGGATCGAGCAAGAACAGGTCGGC
>CAZUGP010000017.1:0-6562 GCA_964619965.1 uncultured Acidobacteriota bacterium | reverse complement strand
GTTGGCGCGCTACTATGCCGCCGTGACGGTTACCCGCCAGATCCCGGTTTTTCCGCTTCCCGACGTCGTGTTCTTCCCGGGGACCGTGCTTCCGCTGCACGTTTTCGAGACCCGTTACCGTGCGATGGTGAGGGACGCGCTCGCGGCGGACGGGACGATCGCCGTCGCGCTGTTGCAGCCCGGGTGGGAAAGGCGGTACGCGGGGAACCCGGAGTACTTCCCGATCGCCACCGCCGGACGGATGGAAGACATCGAGTCGACCAACGACGGCCGGTATTACTTCAAGCTCGTGGGATCGGTCCGAGTAAGGCTCGGCGAGGTCGTTCGCGACGCGCCCTATCGCCTAGTCGTTGCCGAGGAGATTCCCGAGCCACCCGTCGACGAGAACGACCCGTCGATCCGACGCGCCAAGCTCGACCTGTTCGCGTCGCAGGTGTACCTCGTGCGGGAGCTGACCGGCAGCGAGCATCCAAGGCTCGTTCTGGATGAGCGGATGTCGTTTGCCTCCGCCGTCAACGGCGCCTGCGCGAGCCTTCCGTCCGAGCCCGCGGTCCGCCAGTCGCTGCTCGAGCTGGATGACCTAAGGGAGCGCCACCGCACCGCCGCGGGGATCTTGGACGAGATTCTTCAGCGCGTGAAACGGCTGAAGTCCACCAAAGACGGCGGTATGGGCTCAGTCGGCATCAACTAGCGAGACGCGCGGCCGGCTGGCGCCGGCTGAGACGGACGATCAGCCAGATCCCGCAAATGACCGCCACGATCGGCAGGAGCGGGATCAGCAGCATCGCGCCGGCCAGGATCAGGCCGATGAGGCCGATGACGAGACCGGCCGTCAGGCGGATCGCCAAACCCGCGATCTTGAATGGAAGCAGCGCCAGGCCGATCACCACGCGAAGCACCAGCCCGACGAGAATCAGGGGAACGACGATCAAGCACCCCACGAGAAGGAACAGGACCATCAGGACGAACATCGAACCCTCCGCAATCAGGGGGGAACGCCCCGGACACCGTTATTCTACGCCGCAGTACCCGGCGGGTTCCTCAAGGTTGAGTTAACCTTCACGGCCCCCGGAGCCCCGTAGCGTGCACGTCCACACCTTGGACAGCAAACCCCGCCCAAGCGAGGGCGACAGACTCACCGCAAGGCGGCGGTTGACGTGGGTTCTTGCCCTGACGCTGGGCTACACGGCGGCCGAGGTCGCGGGCGGGATCGCCTCGAACAGCCTCGCACTGCTGGCCGACGCGGGGCACATGGCCACGGACGACCTGGCGTTGGGCCTCGCCGTGCTCGCGGGGTGGTTCGCCAGCCGGCCACCCGACCGGGGCCGGACGTTCGGGTATCAGCGGGCGGAGATCCTCGCCGCGCTGACCAACGGCGTCATCCTGGTCGTGGTCTGCGGCTTCATCTTTTGGGAGGCGCTCCACCGGTTCGCGGCACCCCCCGTCGTCGCAACGGGGCTCATGGCATGGGTGGCAGCGGGCGGCTTGGCAGTCAACCTCGTCGCCGCCTGGCTCCTCCACGGGCACATCCGCGGACTCAACACGCGGGGCGCGTTCCTGCACGTGCTCGGCGATCTGCTGGGCTCGATGGGCACGCTGGTCGCAGCCGCGCTCATGGCGGCGTTCGGCTGGCGCTGGGCCGACCCGTTGGCCAGCATGTTGATCGGTGCCGTCATCGTCTTCAGCTCCGTCCGCCTCGTTCTCGACTCGGTGCACGTGCTGATGGAAGGAACCCCCGCGCATCTGGACGCCGAGGCGATCGGCCGGTCGCTCCGCGCCCTTTCGGGCGTCGCCGGCGTCCACGATCTGCACTTGTGGTCGCTCGGCGGGAGCGCGCCGCTCCTGACCGCGCACCTGGTCGTCGACCTCACGGTGAACGCCCACGACGTGCTTCGAGCCGCGACGGCCGAGCTTGCGAGGCTGTACGGGATCGAGCACGTCACCCTCCAAATCGAGCCCCCGGACTTCAACATCCGCGGTATCGGGCGCCCCTCCGTTGACAGAGGGGAGACCTCGTCGTAGATCCCGGAAGGGCCCCTTGGCCGGAGGAGAATCCTTGAGATCGAGCATCCTGGTCGCGGTCCTCCTCGCCGTACTTCCCGTGGCAGCCGCACCGCCCAACCCCGACGCGAAGGTCGCGCCATGGCTTTCCTCCCGCCTGGCGGCCGGAGGCTCCGACTCGTTTCTCGTCCTTTTCGACGACGAAGAGAGCCTCGGCACCGCGATCGCGACGGCACGCGGGGGGCGGAAGCCGCGGCACGCCGTCTACGACACGTTGCGTCACCGAGCACGGTCGTCGCAGGCCCGCGTCCGTGACGAGCTGACAAAGGCCGGAATCCCCTTCCGCACGCTCTACATCGTCAACGGCCTCGCCGTGCACGGCAATCTCGCGCTCGCGCACCGGCTGGCACGGCACGGCGAGGTCGTACGCATCATCGGCGATCCCCTCGTCCGCGGGATCGACGCCGACCTCCTCGCTCCCGCGCCTACATCTCCCGCCGTGGGGCCGGAGTGGGGTGTGACGAAGATTGAAGCGGACAAGGTGTGGATCCTGGACGGGAAACGCGGCGAGGGGATCGTGGTCGCTTCGGCCGACACCGGCGTCGAATGGACGCACCCTGCGATCAAGGCGCAGTACAGAGGCTGGGACGGCGTCACCGCGAGCCACGCCTTCAACTGGTTCGACGCGATACAAAACCTGGCAGCACCGCTCGACGACCACAATCACGGGACGCACACGACCGGGACGATGGTTGGCGACGGCGGCGCCGGGAATCAGATCGGGGTCGCCCCGGGGGCGCGCTGGATCGCCTGCCGCAACATGGACCAAGGCGACGGCCAACCTTCGACCTACATCGCTTGTAACCAGTACTTCCTCGCGCCGTATCCCCACGGAGGCGATCCCGAGCTCGACGGAGATCCATCGAAAGCCCCGGACATCGTCAACAACTCGTGGGCCTGCCCGCCCTCCGAGGGGTGCGACGCGAATGTGCTTCGCGCCAGCTTCGCGTCGTTGCGGGCGGCCGGGATCTTGGCGGTGGTCTCGGCCGGGAACAGCGGCTCGTCGTGCAGCAGCGTGTTCAATCCGCCTGCGATCTACGACGAATCGTTCGTCGTCGGTGCGACCGATAGCTCGAACTTCCTCGCGGGGTTTTCGTCGAGGGGCCCCGTGACGATCGACGGCAGCGGCCGCCTGCGGCCGGATGTCGCGGCGCCCGGCGTCAACGTTCGTTCCTCGATTCGCGACGGACTGTACGCCGCCTTCAACGGCACGAGCATGGCGGGCCCACACACGGCGGGAGCGGCCGCCCTCCTGTGGTCCGCCAAGCCACAGGTGCGCGGGCTGATCAGGATCACGCGCTGCTTGATGAGCCAGTCCTCCCGCCCGATCGTGCAGCTGGCCGCGCCGCAGACCTGCGGGAGCACCACCGCGCCGACCGATCGGCCGAACAACTCCTGGGGGTACGGACTCATCGATGCGTACGACGCCATCCACTTCGGACCCGACGGGGATGGCGACGGGATCGCGGACGCCTGCGACTGCGCGCCGGCCGATGGCGGAACCTACGACGCGCCTCCCGAGGTCGAGGGGCTGGGATTCGCCGCCGACAAGACGACGCTGACGTGGGCTTCGCTCTCCCGCGAAGCCGGCAACGGCACGGTGTACGACGTCGTCGAAGGAGATCTCGACACACTGCGGTCGAGCGGCGTCATCGCGGCGGCCTTCTGCCCGGTAAGCGCCTCGACCGCGAACTCGCTCTCCGACACGCCAGACCCCGTCGAGGGAACGGGCCTCTACTACCTGATCCAGGCCCGCAACGGCTGTGGCTTGGGAGGATTCGGCGCGGCGTCCAACGGAGCGGTGAGGTCCCACGCCACCTGCCCGTGAGCTTGCAGGCTGCTCGCCTTCGGCGGGTACACGACAAGAGCGCCACGCACTCTCGGACGATCATCGAGCCGTTCAAGAAGATCGGTGAGGTCACCGATCCGGCGTTTCTCGACACGAGCTCGGGAACGGGTTCGTGGGACTACGAGGTCACGATAGTGATGTGAACTCGCTGCGCCGCGCGGGTGACCTTCAGAAATGCCGCGAAGATGACCCCTCGGGCATTATGATGTCGCGTATGAGTCCCATACCAGACTCGGTCCAAGACGCTCTCAGGACGATCGTGGATCGGTACAGGGGGAGTTGTTTGTGGTTCCTGCGCCCGCAGTACTACCCTGAAACGGTCGAGGAGGCGATGCGCGTTCTCGAGTCGATTGAGCGCTACGGGGACCGCGAGGCTTTCCAGCGCGTGGTTGAGGTCCGGCGATGGCTCTCACAGGATACCAACGCGAAGTCTGCCGGCTCTTAGCCGAGAACCGAGTTCGTTCGGGCGAGAGCTACGTCGCGGGGGGCGCGGCCCTCAACGAGGTGCTCACCGCTACTCGGCTTTCGCGGGATCTCGACCTCTTCCACGACACGGACGAAGCTCTTGCTGCCTCATGGGCGGCAGACCGTGGATCTCTGGAGCAGGCGGGATACGACCTGCGGATTCTCAGGGAAAGGCCGGGGATGGTTGAGGCCCATGTCTGTCGAGGGGCGGACTCGGTGCTGGTGCAGTGGACCCGTGACAGCGCGTACCGGTTCTTTCCGCTAGTGAGTCATCCGGAGTTCGGACTGACCCTGCACCCTTTCGACCTCGCGACATCGAAGGTGCTCGCTCTCGTTGGCCGTGTGGAGCCGCGCGATTTCGTGGACACGCTCACCTGTCACCGCGAATTGCAGCCGCTGGGGTACCTCGCCTGGGCCGCCTGCGGCAAGGATCCGGGTTTCAGCCCCGCGGCGATACTCGAGCAGGCAGCGCGCACAACGCGCTATTCGGCGCTCGAGTTGGCCGGTCTCGATTTTGCAGGCCCGCCTCCGAGCGCCTCGGAGCTATCTCGATCGTGGCACGCTGCGCTCACGGACGCGCGCGAGGTCGTCCTCTTGCTTCCAGCCGAACACGCAGGGCAGGCGGTGCTGGAAAAGAGAGGGACGCTGTTCCGAGCCGGTCCAGCTGCGCTCCCGTCGGCACTGGAGGCGGACGATCTCGTCTATCACCCCGGCAGCATTCGGGGGGCGTTCCCAATCATCCGCGGCTGACCTCGGGGCGCGGTGGTTTCGAATACGCGCTCTTCCCAAGGCCGACGATCGGTAACCTCTGCCTCGTCAAGCTGGCCCTCGATGCGGGAACCCCTAGAGGTCGAACTTCACCCCCTGGGCCAGCGGAAGGTCCCTGCCCCAGTTGATCGTGTTCGTCTGACGGCGCATGTAGGCTTTCCAGGAATCGGAGCCCGATTCGCGCCCGCCGCCTGTTTCCTTCTCGCCGCCGAACGCGCCGCCGATCTCCGCACCTGAGGTGCCGATGTTCACATTGGCGATGCCGCAGTCGCTGCCGCGGTGCGATAGGAACTCCTCGGTGCTGCGCATGCTGTCGGTGAAGATCGCCGACGACAGCCCCTGCGGCACGTCGTTTTGGATCGCGATCGCCTCGTCCAGGCTGTCGACTTCGTAGATGTAGAGGATCGGCGCGAATGTCTCGTCCTTGGGCGTCTTCATTCCCTTCGTGACGCGCACCAAGGTCGGCTCGACGAAGTGTCCCGGTCGGTCGAGCTTCTTGCCGCCGCATAGGATCTCCCCGCCCTCCTTCTTGACGCGTAAGAGTGCGGCGATCATGTCGTCCGCCGCGCCCGCGTCGATCAGCGGGCCCATCAAGGTGGACGGGTCGAGCGGGTCGCCGATGCGAACCTGACCGTAGGCCCTCAGGAGGCGCGAAACGATGTCTTTCGCGATCCCCTTCTCCAGGATCAAGCGGCGCGTCGTCGTGCAGCGCTGCCCGGCGGTGCCGACCGCTCCGAAGAGCACGGCGCGCACGGCGAGGTCCGGGCTTGCGTCGTTCATGACGATGATCGCGTTGTTGCCGCCCAGCTCGAGCAGCGTGCGGCCCAGCCGCTCGCCGACGACGACGGCGATGCGGCGGCCCATGCGGCAGGAGCCGGTCGCCGAGATCAAGGGGAGGCGCCTGTCGGCGAGCATGAGCTCCCCCACGTCCGCGCCGCGCCCGATGACGAGATTGAAAACGCCGGGGCACCGGTTCCGCTCCATCACGCGGTTCGCGATGTTCTGCACCGCCACGGCCGTCAGCGGCGTCTTCGACGAGGGCTTCCAGATCATCGTGTCGCCGCACACCGCCGCCAAAAACGCGTTCCAGGCGTAGACCGCGACCGGGAAGTTGAACGCCGTCACGATGCCGATCGGCCCCAGCGGGTGCCACTGCTCGTACATCCTGTGCTGCGGGCGCTCGGAGTGCATCGCCAGGCCGTAGAGCTGACGCGACAGACCGACCGCGAAATCGCAGACGTCGATCATCTCCTGCACTTCGCCTTCGCCCTCGGCGCGGATTTTTCCCATCTCCCAACTGACCAGCGCGCCGAGTTCCTTCTTCACTTCGCGCAGCGCATTGCCCAGTTGCCGCACCGTCTCGCCGCGCACCGGCGCGGGAACCAATCGCCATTTCAGGAAGGCCTCATGAGCGCGCCC
>CAZUGP010000016.1:0-3520 GCA_964619965.1 uncultured Acidobacteriota bacterium | reverse complement strand
CCCGCTTGCGAAAACGGATGAAAGAGCGCGCGGTCAAACGGGCCGATCTCGACCTCCAGATCGCCGAAGAGTGGTTTCCAGTCGATGAGGAAGCATGGGACGGTCAGAGGAAATAGCACGCCCGAAGAGGGGAGAGGTGGTGCTCCAGAACGGGCGGCCTGCCCTCGTCATCCAGAACGACACCGACAATCGTCATAGCCCGATCACCATCGTCGCCGCCATGACAGCTCAGATCGCTCGCGAGCGGTACCCGACCGAGGTCGTCCTTCACCCACCGGAAGGCGGACTGACCAGGCCATCGGCGGTGCTGCTCAACCAGATTCGCTCGGTCGACCGCAGGCGCCTTGTCGGACGACTGGGGCGTCTCAAACCGGAGACCATGGCGCGTGTGGATCGCGCGCTTCGCATCAGCCTCGGACTCGTCAAGCTGTAGGACTATAATCCGCGGCCGCTTGCGCGATCCCCGAACGTGAGCGGCGGAGGCTCCCTTTGAAGATCCACGAGTACCAGGCGAAGGCCGTGTTGAGGACCTTCGGCGTGCCGGTGCCGTCAGGCGAGGTCGCGCAGACGGCCGATGAGGCGCAAGCGATCGCCGGCAAGCTCGGAACACCGAAGGTCGTCGTCAAGGCGCAGATCCACGCCGGCGGCCGCGGCAAGGGACGATTTTCCGGAACGTCGCTCGGCGGCGTGGTGGTGACGGATGCCGCGGAGGCCGGGAACGTCGCCAAGAAGATGCTCGGCAACGTGCTCGTGACCAAGCAGAGCGGTCCGTCCGGGCGCGAGGTGCGCCGCGTTCTCGTCGAAGAGGGGATGACGATCGCCGTCGAGTACTACCTGGCGCTGTTGGTCGATCGCGCGCTGCAGGCGCCGGTTTTCATTGCGTCCGCCTCGGGCGGCACGGAGATCGAAGAGGTAGCCGCGGCGGATCCCGAGGCGATTCTCCGAGTGGCGGTGAGCCCGATCACGGGATTCCAACCCTGGATCGGGCGCAAGCTCGGCTTTGCGCTCGGCCTCGCGCCCGAGCTTCGGGCGTCGTTCACGAAGCTGTGCGGCGCGCTCTACGGCGCATTTCTGGGTACCGACGCGTCGATGATCGAGATCAATCCGCTGATCCAGACCAAAGATGGCCGCATCCTGGCGCTCGACGCCAAGGTCAGCTTCGACGACAACGCGCTGTACCGGCACCCCGAGCTGAAGGAGCTGCGCGACCTCGCCGAGGAGGACCCGCTCGAAGTCGACGCTTCGAAGTTCGGGCTCAACTACATCAAGCTCGATGGAAACATCGCGTGCATGGTGAACGGCGCGGGGCTCGCGATGGGAACGATGGACATCATCAAGCATCATGGAGGTCAGCCCGCCAATTTTCTCGACGTCGGTGGCGGCGCCACCGAGGAGATGGTGACGAACGCCTTCAGGATTCTCCTGGCCGATCCGCACGTCCAGGCCGTGCTCATCAACATCTTCGGCGGGATCATGCGCTGCGACATCGTCGCCCAAGGGGTCGTCGCCGCGTCGAGAGAGGTCGGCGTCAAGGTGCCGATCGTCGTTCGCCTCGAGGGGACCAACGTCGAGGAGGGCCGCGAGATCCTGCGGAGGTCGGGGCTTGCGTTCCGGGTGGCCGACGGCATGCGCGACGCGGCCGAAAAGGTCGTCGCCGCGGCCGCGGGGAGGTAGCGATGGCGATCCTGGTGGGTCAGTCGACACGCCTCCTCGTCCAGGGGCTTACGGGTCGCGAGGGGGCGTTTCATACCGGACAGTCCGTCGCGTATGGAACGAACGTCGTCGCAGGCGTCACCCCCGGAAAGGGCGGGCAGACGCACGAAGGGATCCCGGTCTTCGACACGGTCGAGCTGGCTATCGCGGCGACCGGCGCGAACGCGAGCGTCATCTTCGTTCCCCCGCCGTTCGCCGCGGACGCGATTCTCGAAGCGGCAGCCGCAGGCGTGCCGCTGATCGTTGCGATCACCGAGGGGATCCCCGCGCTCGACATGATGCGCGTCATGGCCTACCTCAAGACGCAGCCTGCGATTCGTCTGATCGGGCCCAACTGCCCGGGGATCATCACTCCGGGCCAGTGCAAGATCGGAATCATGCCCGGGAGCATCCATCGGCCCGGACGTGTCGGCGTCGTCTCGCGCTCGGGCACTTTGACGTACGAGGCCGTCGACCAGTTGTCGCGCCTCGACATCGGCCAGTCCACCTGCATCGGAATCGGCGGCGATCCGATCAACGGGACGAACTTCATCGATTGCCTCGCGCTCTTTGCCGCGGATCCGGATACCGATGCGATCGTGATGATCGGCGAGATCGGAGGCTCCGCAGAGGAAGAGGCCGCCGCTTTCGTGCGTCACCACGTGACCAAGCCGGTGGTGTCGTTCATCGCCGGGCAGACGGCCCCCCCCGGGCGCCGGATGGGTCACGCGGGTGCGATCATCTCGGGGGGGAAGGGAACCGCCGCCGAGAAGATGAAGGCGTTGCGGGAGGCGGGCATCCACGTCGTGGACACGCCCGCCGCCATCGGAGAGACCATTCGACGCGCGATCGCGCGCTGAGGAGACGGCATGCTGCAGCGCACACTGGCGATCGTGAAGCCGGACGGCGTCCAGAAGGGCGTGGCCGGCGAGGTGATCGCCCGCATCGAAAAGGAAGGCTTCCGCATCGTCGCGATGCGGCTCCACCACCTGAGCCGCGCGGAGGCGGAGGGGTTCTACGCCGTGCACGAGGCGCGCCCGTTCTTTGCGGATCTGGTCGCGTTCATGACCTCGGGCCCGGTCGTCTTGATGTGCCTCGAGCGGGAGAACGCGATCGCGCACTGGCGCGGGGTGATGGGAGCCACGGACCCTCAACAGGCCGCCCCGGGTACGATCCGCAGGCTCTACGCTCAGAACATCGAGAGAAACGTGAGCCACGGCTCGGATGCGCCGGACACCGCGGCCTTCGAGCTCGGCTGGTTTTTTCGCGGGTGCGAGATCGTCTGAGCTGGAGTCAGGGGAAGGCCCCTTTTTCTTATCAAAGCGGTATCCGGGGAGCGTTGTAAGAAGAAGGGGCCTTCCCCTGACTCCAGCTCAGGCGCTCGCCTCGTCCATGAGGCGCATCGACTCCATCATCAGGAACATGGGGTCGCACTCGATCGTCGTGCTGCGGCTCTTGACCCCGTGCTCGATGGCGAATTCCCCGGTCTTCCAGCGGGCCATCGCGTGGAAAGCCGCTTCTCCCTGCATCTCGCCGCATCTTGCGTGCACGACGGCCCCGTCGCGGAACCAAATGCGTCCGGTCAGTGGGCCGTGTGAGAGCGCGACGAGCGCGGTCTTCATGCCGATGACGAGCGTCTGGACGATTTCGGGAATCCCTAAGTGGTCGAGCTGGCCGGTGACGCCCCGCTTGGCCCGCTTCAGGCCGAGGCCGCGCCGTGCGGATTCTCGCGTCAGGATGTTCTCGATTCGAGCGAGCAGCTCTTCGAGGTCGCTTGCCTTGACGAGGAAATCGTCGACCCCCTGGCGGAGCGCGCGGATCTTCAGCA
>CAZUGP010000015.1:0-33624 GCA_964619965.1 uncultured Acidobacteriota bacterium | reverse complement strand
ACCCGGAGCAGGCGGTGGGGGGGCTCACGGGGTGCTCGGCGGCGAGCGACGCCGATAGCGTCGCCGCGTCCTTCGGCGCCGTCCATTTCATGTTCGTGACCTCGGAGACCGGCCGCCTGAACGGGGCCGGATTTCTATGGCAGTCGAGGCACCAGCTCATCGACAACGGCTGCATTTGCGTCACGACCTCCATGGTGTCGATCCGGCCGTGGCAGGTCACGCAGCCGATACCCGCGGCGACGTGCGCGCGGTGCGTGAAGTAGGCGAAGTCGGGGAGCTTGTGCACCCGGATCCAGCGCATCGGATGGCCGCTCGCCGCGCTCTCGCGGATGGGCGCCAGTTGCTCGCTGTCGCGCTTGACGAGGCGATGGCAGTTCATGCAGGCCTGGGTGGGAGGGACGTTCGCGACCGCGGAGATCTCGACGGAGGCGTGGCAATAGCGGCAGTCGAGCCCCAGCTCGCCGGCGTGGAGCTTGTGGCTATAGGGGACCGGCTGTATGGGGCGATAGCCGACGTCGGTGAACTTCGGGGAGCCGTAATACCAAATCCCGGCGATCGCCGCCGCGGGTGCGATCAGACCGACCCCCGCAACGAACAGCGGGAGCTTGTTCAACCAGCGTGGAAAGAGTTGAGGCAAGCGCGGTTATCCTCGCTGGTCGGCGACACAATCGATCGTCATCGTCGGTCGCGGAAGTCTAAGCGGGGCCACCGAGGAGGGTCAAGACTCAAAAACGCCATGTATAATCCGTCCCCATGGCGGGATTCAAAGAAGCGCTCGAGAAGATCAAGGCCAACAGAGACCTATGCTTCGATCTTCTCAGGATCTACCTCGGCATCGGGCTGCTCGTGAAGGGGATCCTCTTCCTCACGGACATGACCGCCTTGAGCAGCCTGCTCATGGAGTCGGGGCGGTTTCAGCCGTTCACGTTCCTGATCAGCCACTACATCCCGCTGGCACACGTCGGCGGCGGGTTCATGATGGCGATCGGTCTCTGGACGCGAACGGCGATCCTCGCCAACGTCCCCGTGCTCTTCGGAGCGGTCTTCTTCGTTTACTTCGAGAAGGGCCTGTTCACGCAGAACCAGGGGCTCGAGTTCACCGCGCTGGTCTTCTTTCTGCTTCTCGTCCTTCTCATCTACGGGCCGGGCCGATGGTCGGTCGACCGCTACTTGGAAAAGGCGGGGCCTCCTGAATAGCGACGGTCGTCGATGACCGCACGGGCGATCCTTCGCAATCCGTACGTCTGGGGATTCGTGATCGGCATCGTGACGCTGACCGCCATTCGTCCTCTCTTGAGGCGCGTCCCCGAGCCGCCCCCCGTTCTCTCCCAGCTTCCGGAGTTCTCTCTCGTCGGGTCGGACGGGAAGCCGTTCGGCAGCGCGGAGCTTCACGGCCAGGTTTACGTCGCCAACTTCTTCTTCACGAGCTGCAGGTCGATCTGCCCCGCGATCATGCAGGGGATGAGTCGCCTGCAGGCGGGGTTTGCGGAGAGGAACATCGGCGGGATCAGGCTCGTGTCGGTCAGCGTCGACCCGGAGCACGACACGCCAGAAGTCTTAGGCACGTACGCGAAGCAAATGGGAGTCGATCCGCTGCGGTGGACGCTCCTGACCGGAGACCCGGACAAGGTGCGCAGCCTCGTCGTCGACGGGTTCAAGACGCCCGTCGTCTCCCCGCCGCCGGGAGGCCCAGAGCCGATCGACATCGCTCACACGGGAAAGCTCGCGCTCGTGGACGGAAGCGGCCGCATCCGCGGCTACTACGGCACGGACGAGCTGGCGCTCGACGAGGTCTTCAACCGCGCGCAGCACGTGTTGCGCGAGCAGCGGGAGGGGGTTGCATCCCGATGACGCACCGCGAGGAGCCCTGCGGATGGCGCGGAGACTTCCAGACACTCCTCGACGGCCTCGTCGACGCCGTCAGCGAGTTCGGGTGCCAGGGTCTCGAACTGGACTACGCGATCACCTGCTGGGGAAACGGCCTGACCTGGACGGGCGCCGAGTGGCGACAGGTGGACGGCAAGCGAAAGCGCGCCGCCGTGGATCGCGATCGCCTCCGGCTGAATGCCTATCGCGTCCTCCTCACCCGCGGTCGCGACGGGACGTGCGTGTTCGTGCCCACGGACCCGGCGCGCCTGATGGACGCGACCTACGAGGCACTCGTCCGCGCGGGGGCTACGCCCCTCCACGGCAATTCGGAGGATCAACCCGCCGACTGAGGCTCGCCCGGGGCCTCCACGTATTCGTTCGGGCAACCAGGCTTGCAGTCCACCTCCGGTCCGGCCCCGCAGCGATTGCACCCACCATCCGCGCAGCCGTCGCACCGTTCGTCCTCCCCCGGATCGAGCTGTGGATCCGGGATGAGCGTGCCGCACTTGCAACAAGTCTTCACGTCGCCGTCCCCGCCCTCGAAGTCTGCGGCCCCTTGCCCTCGACTTTTTGGTTCCAGTGCAGCTGCAGGTTCGTGAGCCAATGAATTCAAACCCTTGAAATTGCGAACGTGCAGGAGGTCGATGAGAGTCAGCCGATAGGGGTCGCGACCCCGAGGGATGTCGTCGAGGTAGTTCTCGTAGCTGATATTCGCTCGATCCCATCGACTCGCAGCCTGGTTCGAAGTTGTCATCGTGCTGTAACCAGATTCTCAGCAACTCACGCAATGCAAACACAAGCCCGAGGTGCCCGAAGTAGGCGGGGTGCGAGTGGGCGCCCTGCGACGCACGCGCAGAACATGCCTCCGCTTCTCGTTTCCTAAGGGCGTTGCGTTGTATCGCAATTGTGCTATATTAGTCAGGTGAGCTGGAGGGTCACATTCTACGATTCGCGCGTGGAATCCGAGATTCTGGGACTTCCTGCGGGATTTTTGGCCCGGTTCATCCGTTACGCGGAGCGGATGGAGATCTTCGGCCCCGAACTGGGAATGCCACACACCCGAGCCATGGGTGGAGGGCTTTTCGAGCTTCGAATAAAGGCGAGAGAGGGGATTGCCCGGGTCTTCTATTGCACGATCGTGAGTCGCCGGATCGTCATGCTGCATCATTTCATCAAGAAGTCGCAGAAAACCCCTCGCCGGGATTTCGACATTGCTCGGAGGAGATTGGAGGAGCTGAAGCATGGCTAGCACGCTCAAGCAGTTCAAGACGCGCGCCCTGTCGCGCCCGGAAGTCCGTAAGGCGTACGAGGCCCTCGACGACGAATTCGCCTTCTTGGATGAGGTGCTCAAGGCACGCGCCGCGTCGGGCCTGACCCAGGCCGAAGTGGCTGAGCGCGTCGGGACCACTCAATCCGCCGTGGCCCGTCTCGAATCCGGGACCAAACGGCATTCGCCGTCGCTTGCGACACTGCAGCGGTACGCGCGCGCGCTGGGCTATCGGTTGGAGCTCCGCCTCGTGAAGTCCCGGGGGCGGCGTGTGCGGTCGCGCCGAAGCGCGGACAAGGCGGGGCGCCGATAGGCGCTCGACGAGGCTTACGACCGCGCCCAAGGTAGACTACGCGCTTTCCCGGGAGCGGGCATGCCACCCACGGATCGCACGGGTCTCCTTCTGGTCAACCTCGGCACGCCCGAGAGTCCGAGTGCGAAGGACGTGCGCCGGTACCTCCGCCAGTTTCTCTCCGATCCCCGCGTCATCGACATCGGCCCGTGGCGGCGATGGCTCCTCCTCAATTTGATCATCCTGCCGTTTCGCCCGCGCCGCTCCGGCGAGGCCTACGAGAAGATCTGGACCGAACGCGGTTCCCCCCTGCTGTTCCACGGCCAGGACCTCGCGGTGAAGGTCCAGGAGCGATGCGGCGATGGCGTCGTCGTCGAGCTCGCCATGCGCTACGGCAAACCCTCGATAAGAGAAGCGCTCGATCGATTCAAGCGGCAGGCGGTCGATCGCATCGTCGTCTTCCCGCTTTACCCACAGTACAGCTCGGCCGCCACCGGCTCATCGATCGAGGAGGTGTTCGCCGAGGCTTCGGGATCGTGGAACACGCCGTTCATCCAGGTCGTCCCGCCTTTTTACGATCACCCGGCGTTCATCGACGCGTGCGTCGGCGTGGCGCGGCCGGTGATGGACGAGGCCCCCTGGGAGAAGGTGCTGTTCAGCTTCCACGGTCTCCCCGAGCGTCACTGCGTCAAGAGCGACGACACGGGAGCGCATTGCCTGAAAAGCGAGGGTTGCTGCGACCGTATCGTCGAGGCGAACCGTAATTGCTACCGCGCGCAATGCTTCGCGACAGCGCGCGCCTTGGCCACCGGACTCCAGCTTCCCGAGGACCGGTGCATCGTGTGCTTCCAGTCACGGCTCGGGCGGACGCCGTGGATTCGCCCGTACACCGACGAAGTCGTCGTCCGGCTGGCGCAACGCGGTGTCAGGCGCGCGGTGATCCTGAGCTCGGCGTTCGTGGCCGACTGCTTGGAGACGATCGAGGAGCTCGGCATCCGCGCCGCGGACAGCTTCAAGGCGGCCGGCGGCGAGACGCTGCGGCTGGTCCCGTCGGTCAACGCGGACGACGCGTGGGCCGACGGCGTCGTCACCTTGGCGCGCGAGACGTCGGCGTGGCTCCGGTAGGCCTTCGCCCACGATCCGCGCCGATCGTCGTCATCGGCGGCGGTATCACCGGTTTGGCCGCTGCACACCGTCTCATCGAGCAGGCTGGACAAGGAGAGCTTCCTCCGCGCGTCGTCGTTTGCGAGGCGGACGACCGCGTGGGAGGACAGATCCGCACCGAGCGTCACGGGGATTTTCTATTCGAGGCCGGGCCCGACGCGCTCGTGGCCCAAAAGCTGTCGGGCGTCGCGCTGTGCGAGCGGATCGGGCTCGGCCCCGAGCTTCTGAACCTCGGGGGTCGTGGCAGCGGAACCCAGATCTTCCACGGAGGACGGCTCCTCCCCGTACCGGATGGTTTTCTGATGATGGCTCCCACGCGCCTGGGGCCGGTGTTGAGATCCCCGCTGTTCACCTGGCGGGGGAAGCTGCGCATGGCCTGGGAGCCGTTCGTCGCGCGGCGACCCGCCGCGTGCGATGACGAGACTCTGGCCTCGTTCGTCGGAAGACGGTTCGGACGCGAGGTGTTGGAGCGTGTCGCGGAGCCGGTCATGGCCGGCCTGTTCGCGGCGGACGCCGATCGCATGAGCCTTCGTATGACGATGCCGCGCTTCCTGGATCTGGAGGCCGCGGACGGGAGCGTGACGCGCGGCTTGCGCCGCGCGGCGCACTCTCGGGGGCACACGCGACCGTTCGGCCACGGCACGGGGCGGGGAGGATTCGTCGCGGTTGCGGGCGGTCTGTCTCGAATCGTCGAGGCGCTCGTCGCGCGCCTTCCCGAGGGATGCGTGCGCACGGGAGCCCGCGTGACGCGCGTCGCTCTTTCCTCCGCATCCGAGGAGTGGTCGGTGATACTCGCCGGAGGCGAGACGCTTCGGGCCGGGGCCGTATTGTTCGCCTGCCCGGCCGAAGAGGCAGCGCGCGCGCTCCGCGGTCACGATGGACGGCTTGCGGAGGAACTCTCAGGCCTCCGCTACGCCTCGTGCGCCACGGTCAACATCGCCTATCGCCGCGGCGACGTCGGGGCTCGTCTCGACGGGTTCGGTTTCTTCGTACCGCGGACGGAGGATCTGCCGATCCTCGCGTGCAGCTACGTGAGCGAGAAATTCAAAGGGAGGGCTCCCGCTGGAGTCGCCGTCTTCCGCGCGTTCTTGGGCGGCGCGACGCGCCCCCAGGCGCTCGACGCCGACGACGCCGGACTGATCCGGCGGACGCACGACGCGCTGCGCCGCGTGCTCGCGATCGATGGCGAGCCGTTGTTCGCGAAAGCGTACCGCTCCCCGCGCGCGATGCCGCAGTTCGACGTCGGGGCGCGCGCGTGGGTAGCGGCGATTCAAGCCGGCGCCGGTGCGCATCCCGGATTGTTTCTCGCAGGAAGCGTCGCCGGTGCGTTCGGGCTCCCCGATTGCATCCGTTCCGGCGAGGAGGCGGCCGATTCGGCCGCGGCGTTCCTCGGGCGGCGTCAGCGCGACGAGGAGGGCGCGGCGGTCGTTCCGGGGTCGTCCGCGTGGGTTGCGTACCAGGCGAACCAGAACGCGTAGAAGCCTGCGGCGGGCGTCGTTCCCGATGGGCCCACGACCTCGAGGCGACTTTCGTCGTGCCGTACCGAAAGCGGTGTCACCGTCCAGGCGCCCGGCGCCCCCGCGACGAAGACGCGGGTCTTCCTGCCAAGCGGCCCGGCGGGGGGGAGCGGATCCACCGGGAATCGGAGCTCGTCGGAGTTGAAATAAGAGCCGTAGACGTCCTGCCCGTACTTCGTTCCGTCGCCGTCGACTGGGGCAAGGATCGTCGTGTCCGGACGCTCCGCCTGCCAGTCCTCCCAGCGTGCGAGGGCGAACGGGACGAGCTCGAGCGTCCTTGCAGCTTCAGCTTGAGGGCCCGCGATGGCGCGCGCCTGGAGTTGGCTCCAGAGGCTTTCCTCGGCGTGCGATCCGGCCTTGTCGTACATCAAGAGGTTCGACTGATAGAGGAGGCCGCTGACTCCGAACGTGAGCGTTCGTCCCGCCACGCGGCGGTCGAAGACGGCAATCCCCTCGGAGAGGGGGTTGTAGGTGACCGCGATCGGCAACCCCGAGACGGTGTCGTTGACGACTTCGTGCCAGACGAGGACGCGCAACGGGTAGGCACGGGACGCGCCGTTGACGACGACGCCGACGACCTTGTCCTTGGGAACGAGGTATTTCCCGCGGCCGACCGTCTCGAGCCCGGAGAGCTCCGCCAGCGTGATCGCCTTCGGGTTGACGAGCGGTGGCAGCGCGTCGGTCACCATCCCGCACGAGACGATCTTGGACTTCGGAACGAGGGTCGTCGTCAGATCGAAGTCGTAGCTTGCCGCCTCTCGCCCGTCCCCGCGGGGTCGCTCGCGCTTCGGATCCAGAAGCGGCGCCAGGTTCCAGACCGTCCCGGCGAGGGTCAGGGCGATTGCGAGAACCAGCACCCAGCCGCCGCTGCGAAAGGTGAAGAGCCGCTCGGAACGGGCCGGGAACATGGCGAGAGCAACCTAGCATGGCGCCGGTCTACAATGCGCGACCCGTGAACCGAACTCCTCAAGGTGCTTCTCTCGCCGCCGGCGATATCCTGGCCATCGGCTTCGGAACCACGGTCGCGATGTGGGCCGTCGGTTACCTTGCGCGGCTGCCGATCGTTCTCGCACCACCCGCAATCGTCCTCGTGCTCATGCTCCTTGCGCTTGTCGCAGGCGGATTCGTGGCGGGAAGCCGCGGTCCGCGCGGGGTGCGAGGCGGCGCGTACGCCGGCGCGCTGACGGGCCTGCTGAACCTGCTGGTGCTCGGGAGTTTTCTTTCCACGCACGACCGCCCCAACGCCCTCGTGCCCCATGCCGCGCTCTGGTTGCCCGGCTCGATCGCTTTTTCGTCTCTGCTCGGCGCCTTCGGTGCGTTTGGGGGGGGCCGCCGCAAGGCCCCATCGCGCGAGGCGCCGGATTGGACGGGGGCGCTGGCGCGCGTCGCCGTGGCGGCGACCTTCCTCCTGCTCGTCGCCGGCGGACTCGTCACGAGCAATCAGGCCGGCCTCGCGGTCGTCGATTGGCCGAACTCGTACGGGTACAACATGTTCTTGTACCCGTTCGCGCGGATGACCGGAGGAATCTACTACGAGCACGCGCACCGACTGCTCGGCGCGCTCGTCGGGCTGACGACCGTGACTTTGGCGGTCCATCTCGCACAGGTCGAAACGCGCGGCTGGGTGAAGCGGATGGGAATCGTCGCGGTCGTGCTCGTCATCGTCCAAGGGATCCTCGGCGGTCTGCGCGTCACGGCGAAGAGCATCGATCTCGCGGTCGTGCACGGCGTAACGGCGCAGGTCTTCCTTTCCCTCCTCGTCGCGATCGCGGTCGTTGTCACGCGGACCTGGCGGAGCGATCGCGCTCCCCTTACGAGCACGCGCACCGAGAGCGATCGATGGATCGCTGGAGTCGCAGTGGCCGCGCTGTTGCTGCAAATCGTCTTCGGCGCGATCCAGAGGCACTTGGCGGCCGGCCTGATGCTGCACATCGTTTCCGCCTTCGTCGTCTCTGCCCTCACGATCGCGGCGGGCGCGCGCGCATGGGGGTTCTATCCGAGCGAGGCGAACCTGAAGCGCGCCGGCTTGACGGTGATCCACTTGACGGCGGCGCAGCTTGCGCTCGGCTTTTGCGCCTGGATCGCCCGAGGGGCCGCGACCAGCGGGTCGTTGTCCTCGGAGTGGAAGGTCGTCCTGACGACAATGCACCAAGGGACGGGCGCCTTGCTCTTGGCCTCAACCGTCACTCTCCGACTGTGGCTTGCGCGGCTGCTGACGCCGTCGACCTAGTGACTAGGGGAGTGTCCCCTAGTCGTTAGTTCGCGAGCGCCTCGCAGCCCAAGCCCCGGTACGCGGTCTTCAGCAGCGTCTTGGCCTCGGCGTCTTTCGGGCTGGCCTGAATCGCCCGGTCGAGGACGGGGATCGCGAACACGAACTGCTCCGAGGTGACGAGCGATCGCGCGAGCGTCATCGCCTCCTCGGATGACGCTCCGGCCGACCCCGCACGCGCAAACGCATTCGCAAGGTCCACGACCGAGGTATCGGACGACGGGGCGGGCGTGCCGAGCTCGCGCATCAGACCCGCCGATGCCTTCGGGTCTATCCCGTAGGCCGCCGCATAGGACGCGAACTCGTCGGCCACGCCGTGGCCCAGGCGGAACGCGGCGTCGAACGCGGTTTGCGCGCGACGGTAGTCGCGCAGCAGCATCGCGCCGATCGCTTTGGTGCGCGCGTAGCGGACGTCCTGCGGCGCAAGCTGAGTCACGCGGTCGAACGCCGCGAAGGCCTCGGATTTCCGTCCGAGGCGCGTCAGCGCGTTCGCGTAATCGACCAGGATCGCCGCGTTCTGCGAGAACGCCCCCGCGACGGGGGCGAGAAGCTCGGCTCCGCCCTCGGGATCGCCCCGTTTCACGCGCTCCGCACCGTAGGCTGTCATCAACTTCGCCGTGGCCGCGGTCTTCGGGAGCGCGGCGAGGGCGCTTACGATCGCCGCCTTGGCGCGGTCGACGCGCCCCGCATCCGTCAGAAGGAAGCACTGGAATACGCGCAGGTCTTCACGCTCCGGCGCACGCTTGATCCCGAAGTCGAGATGGAGGAGCGCCTCCTCGAAGAGCCCCGTGTCGTATTCGATGCGACGTGGCGCGTTCTTCAGGTCCACGCCGCTGAGCGTTGCCTCGCCGCGGTCGATGTCTTCCTTGGTCAGGTTGGCGTTGATGACACGTTTCGACTGCCGCGCTTTCGCGGCCAGCGCGCGGGCCAGCGCGAGGCGGAGATCGACGTCGTCGGGATGCGCGGCGACCGCAGCGCGCCCCTTTTCGATCGCGTCGTCGGCCTTTCCGTCCTGGGTCAGTTTCTCGACCTGCGGAGCCGTGGCGAGCGCCGCCAAAGTCAGAATGAGCGCGAGCAAGACGTGCATCGAGGCAGTATAGGGGACACTCCCTTGTTTTGGTGCAAAGCGGTATCCGGGGAGCTTTGCACCAAAACAAGGGAGTGTCCCCTATGCCGACCGATCGCGACGCACTTGCACGCGCTTCCCTCTCAGTGTGGCGGCGCGCAGCGCGGCCACGATCTCGTCCGCGATCTCTTCGGGCACCTCGACGATCGTGTGGCGCTCCAGGATCTGGATCGCGCCGACGGCACTGGAATCCACGCCGACTTCGTTGGCGATCGCGCCGACCAGATCGCCGGGGCGCAGGCTGACGTTCCGTCCGGCGCCGATGAACAGCCGTGCCACGGCCCATCCCGGGCCGCCGCGCCGTTTCGCGCCCGGGTGTGTCGCGACCTTCCGCGACTTGGGCGCGCGCTCCGGTCGCTCGGGCCGCTCCGTGACCGTGGGGATTTCCTGCTCCTCGCCGCCGCCGTCGCGACCTTCGGACTGTTTCACCGCCGCCGCGGCGACATCCATCACGTCGAACTCCTCGGCGAGCGCGTTGACGACGCCGCGGAACGCGTCCAGTCCGCCGGCCAGGATCGTCTCGCGCAGCGCGGCGCGCGTCAGCTCCATCCGTCGCGCGCGAAGATCGGCCACCGTCGGCACCGATTGGATCGCTATCTTCTGATGGGTTTGGTGCTCGATGTTGCGGAGCAGCCTGTGCTCGCGCGGCTCGGCGAGCGTGATCGCGACCCCTTCCCCCCCGGCGCGCCCCGTGCGTCCGATCCGGTGCACGTAGCCGCTGGCATCCGCGGGGACGTCGTAGTTCACCACGTGCGAAACGTGACGCACGTCGAGGCCCCGCGCCGCGACGTCGGTCGCGATCAGGAGATCGGTCGTGTTGGCGCGAAACGACTTCATCACGCGGTCGCGATGTTGTTGCGACAGTCCGCCGTGGAGCGCCTCGGCGCGGAACCCGCGGGCGTTCAAAGTCTCCGTCAGCGCGTCGACCTCGGTGCGGGTTCTGCAGAACACGATTGCGGAGGCGGGGTGCTCGATGTCGAGGACGCGCCCGAGCGCGGCCATCTTGTGCGCGCGTGGAACGATGTACGCCACCTGGCGCACGCGCGCGGCCTGGCCCGCGGGCACGGTCTCGCGATCGATCGTGATCTTCTGCGGGTCTTTCAAATGCTTGGCCGCGATCGACGCGATGCGTGGGGGAATCGTAGCCGAGAACAGCGCCGTCTGCCGTTTCTTCGGCGTCTGGTCCAAAATCGCCTCGAGGTCCTCGGCAAACCCCATGTCGAGCATCTCGTCCGCCTCGTCCAACACGACGACCTTCACGGAGGCGAGGTGGAGCGTGCGGCGACGGATGTGGTCCAGCGCCCGCCCCGGCGTCGCGACGACCACGTCGACGCCGCGCTCCAAGGCCCGCACCTGCGTTTCCATCGAGGCACCGCCGTAGACCGGTAGCGAGATCGCCCCCAGCACCTTGCCGTAGCGGTGGACGGCTTCCGCAACCTGCATCGCGAGCTCGCGCGTGGGGACGAGGATCAGCGCCGTCGTGCGCTCCTTGGGCGGTGCTTTTGGAGTGAGGATGTGCAGGAGGGGGAGCGCGAAGGCGGCGGTCTTCCCGGTTCCCGTCGCCGCCTGGGCTAAGACGTCGCGACCGGCGAGCAGCGGCGGGATGGATGCGCTCTGCACGGGTGTGGGCTCTTCGTATCCTAGTTCGAGAAGTGCCGCGAGCAGGCGCGGGTCGAGGCCGAGCGAGGCGAATCCGCCTGTCGCTACCGGGGTCGGGGCGCGTCGGGTCATGCGCCGCACGATACACGGAATCGCAAGTCGGGCTTCAGACCTCGGGAGGGGTGTTCCGCTTCGAGCGCGACTTTGCCGCTCGTGGCCGGGGGGTCCCCGAGGCGATCGTGGCCAGCGCCAGCACGTCCTTCCAGGCCAAGCGCAAGACCGTGGCGTGATAGTCGATCACCTCGACGCTCAAGACGTGCTCGTCCCAGTGAACGATGAACCCTTCCTTGAGGTACTCGATCTGCCCCTTGCGCTGCGGCGTCGTGTCCATCACGGCTCCTCCGGTTCCGGTCGGCTCAAGGCCTGTGCCCGCCCCTCATGACTTGCGCGGTGCCGTCGCGCGATCGAGCGATTGGTCGTCCCACGAGGCGGGATCATCCAGCGATTCGAGGTGCGTCAGCACCGTCACGTTCGGCACGACGGCGCGGATGTCCGCTTCGATGCTCTCGAGCAGCGCGTGCCCACGTTGGACCGTCCAGTCGCCGGGGACGAGCACGTGCAGCGAGACGAACCGGCGCGCTCCCGACTCGCGCGTGCGGAGGGCGTGGTACTGGATGCCGGTCGCGACGTGCGCGTCGAGCACGCGGCACAACGCCGCGTGGTCTTCGGCGGGGAGGGCCGTGTCCATGAGGCCGTCCACGGACTTTCGGACCAGCCGGTATCCCGACCAGACGATGTTTGCGGCGACCATGAGCGCGACGGCGGGATCGAGCAGTTGCCAACCGGTCAGGGCGACGGCGCCGACCCCGACCACCACTCCCACCGAGGTCCACACGTCGGTGAGCAGATGATGCGCGCCGGCTTCCAGGGCGATCGACCGTTCCCGCCTGCCGGCACGAAGCAGAACGAGCGCGACCCCGAGGTTGATGACGGACGCGCCGACGGCGACGGCCAGGCCGGCGCCGATCTGCTGCAGCGGCTTCGGATAGACGAGGCGAGAGACGGCGGCGACGCCGATGCTGAACGCGGCGATCAGGATGAGGGTCCCTTCGAGGACGCTCGAGAAGTACTCCGCCTTGCTGTGGCCGTAGGCGTGGTCCTCGTCGGGCGGCCGGGCTGCGGCGGTCAGCATGGCCAGCGCCATCAGCGCCGCGGCGAGATTGACAAGCGACTCCAACGCGTCCGAGAGGAGCCCCACCGAGCCGGTCAAATGGTAGGCGGTGGCCTTGAGCCCCATCGTGCCGAGCGCCGCGGCGATCGACAGCCAGGCGAAGCGTGTGAGCGACCTACGATCCAAAGCTACCTCGTCAGCTCGTCGACCAAAGCGCGAAGATCCGCCGCATCGGGATCGCCGGGGGGGCTCAAGGCGAGCCCGCGGGCAAACGCCACGCGGGCCCCCGCGCGATCGTTCAATTGATAGAGGCGGATCGCGCCGAGCGTCTTGGCGATCGCCGCGACGGGGTGCGACTCGAGCGCGCGTTCGTAATATTCCGCGGCCTTTGCATAGTCGCCCGCGGCGTAGGTGAGCTGTCCGAGGCCCTCCAAGGCCTCGGGCTGACGCGGATTGAGGGCGATGGCGTGCTCGAATGAGGCTCGCGCGCCTTCGAGGTCGTTCCGGGCTCTGTCCAAGACGCCCAGCGTCGCCTCGATCGTCGGGTCTAAGACCTTGGCGGCGCGCGCGCGCAAGAGCGTCTGTCGCCCCAGCTCGTGATCACCGCGCCCGGCTTGGAGCGCCGCGAGATTCAGGTACGTGTCCGCGTGACGGGGCAGCAGGACGAGCGCGCGCTCGTACGAGCGAACCGCCTCGGCAAATGCCGCATCGTCGTGCGCCGCTTTGCCGGCACAGGCGTTGCCGAGATCGAGCCACGCCAGAGCGTTGTTCGGGGCGAGGGCCGCCACCGCGCGATAGGTGAGAACGGCGTCGTCGGTGCGCCCCGCCCCGAGCTGCGCCTGTCCGAGCACGAGGCGCGCGGGGATGTTCCCGGGGTTTGCGGCGAGCAGACGCGACAACGGTTCCAGCGCGTCCCTCGGGTCGCCCAGCTGGACCGCGCGACGCGCGCTGTCCAGGTCGACGAGAAGCTTCACCCCGTCCTTCGGGTCGAGCGCCCCGCTCTGCGGCGCCGCGGAGCCTGCGGCATAGCCTAATGACGCGAGCTTTTCGCGCCGCTCGGAGATTTCCGCGGTGTCGGCGGGAAGGAATTCCGTGTCGTCGCGCGTGCGTTCGGCCAGGGTGCGTGCGAGCTCCTGGGCGCGCGCCGCTTTGGGGAGCGAAACGTCCCGGGTCTCGCGCGGATCGGTCGGCAGCTCGTACAGCTCGGGGCGAGGCGCCGCGATGAACTTGTAGGGACCGGCGCACAGCGCGCGCAGCGGCGCCCAGCCGTACGAAAACGACGGGTAGAACGTCTCCATCTCGTAGTCCGGGGCGGTGGAACGGGTGCCGCGTACCAACGGCACGAGCGAGCGTCCGTCGGCCGCAGGGAGCGCGGGGAGCTTCAGCAAGTCGAGAATCGTGGGCGCGACGTCGACGAGCCCGACGGTCGATGCGACCGTCGTCCCCGGACGGAGGCCCGGACCTGCGACGATCAGCGGCACGCGCTGCGTGGCCTGATAGAGGAACACGCCGTGCCCATCCTCGCCGTGTTCGCCCAAGCTCTCGCCGTGATCTCCGGCGACCGCGACGTAGAGGGTCGTCCCCTTGCGCTTCAACTCATCCAAAACCCGTCCGATTTGCGCGTCCATGAACGCGACCTCGCCGTCGTAGGGGCGGTCCTCGAAGCGCGAGGCGTAAGGCTCGGGAGGCACGTAGGGGGAATGCGGGTCGTAGAAATGGACCCAGAGGAAGAACGGTGGCTTCCATGTGGCGAGTTGCGGCAGCAGCGCCTCGACGGTCTGGCTCGCCGCGCGTTCCTGGTAGTCGAACGCGCGACGATCTCCCACGCGCACGTTGTCGTCGTACGTCATGAATCCGCGCGCGAGGCCGCCGTCGCGATCGAGCACGACGGAAGAGACGAAGGCCGCGGTCGTGTAGCCGGCAGCGGCGAGGCGTTCCGTGAGCAAAGGGATCTTCGGGTCGAGCTTGAAGCCCGCGTTGTCACGCACGCCGTGCCTACGCGGCACGCGGCCGGTCAGAAGGCTCACGTGAGCCGGGAGCGTGAGCGGGACCGGCGAGAGCGCTTGCTCGAAGCGCACGCCGCCCCGTGCCAGCCGGTCGAGATTGGGTGTAGCCGCGCGCGCGGCGCCGTAGCAGCCGAGGTGATCGGCACGCGTGGTGTCCAAAGTGATGATGACGACGCTCGGGCGGACGGGTGCTTCAGCGGGGGTCGCGGCGAGGGTGACAGCGAGGAGGAACGGAGCCAACACGGCGGGATTCTACGACGCAGCCAGGACGAGCGCCGCGAGCGGCGAGCGGAAGGGGTTGCCCCCGTGCGTCGCGAGCGCCCCTTCGAACGCATCGGCGACGACGTCGAGATCGGCCCCGCGCGAGGTGAGCTCCAGGGACAGCGGCGAGCCCTTCGCGAATCCGTCCGCGACGACGCGTGCCGACGGGGCGCGACCCTCGAGGCAGACGCGCGAAACGGTAACGGCCGCGAACCCGGCCTGGGCCGCGAGCGCTCGCATCGTCGCGGCGTCCCCGGATCCGAACGGCACCCGAAAGAACCGCGGCGGGTCATCCTCGAACATCCGCGAGAGCACCGCGTGCGCGATCCCAGCGGCAGGGTTTTCTTCGAGGGAGCACCACACGTTCGCCAGGAGCGTGCCGCCCGGGCGCAACACGCGCCGCGCCTCGCGAAACGCCAGCGCTTGGTCCGGGAAGAACATGAAACCGAACTGGCAGATCACCGCGTCAAACGCATGGTCCTTGAACGGGAGCGCGGTCGCGTCGGCGATGCGCCAGTGGATGTCGGCCCCGGCGAGCTTGGCGCGCGCGAGATCGATCATCGCGGTGTTGACATCGGTGGCGACCAGTTGCGCTCCGGTCGGGAGCGCCTCTCTGACCATACGGGTCGCGATTCCCGTCCCGCAAGCCAGCTCGAGCACGCGGTGCTCCGGGGACGCGACGAGACGGCGGGCGAGATCCTGGGCGAATGGCTCGAAGAGGAACGGCCCGAGACATTGGTCGTAATACGACGGGATGGTCCCGAGGAAGCGAGCGTGTGGGGAGGTCATCGCGCCCATATTCCCTGAGAACACTGCGGCGTCAAGAAAGTTTTGACGAATCCGGCGTATTCGTTCACAGTGCGCGCCGTGCCGCGCAACGCCATTCGCGCCATCGACCATCCGTTGCGCTCTCGCCTGTCGATCCTCGCCGCGGCCATTCTCTTTTCGACCGGCGGCGCCGCGATCAAGGCGACGCATCTCACCGGTTGGCAGGTCGCGTCGTTCCGCTCGGCGGTCGCAGCGGTTGCGCTCTTGTTGATGTTGCCGGCGGCGCGGCGCGGCTTCTCCAGGCTGACCGCCACGATCGGCTTGGTTTACGCGGCGACGATGATCCTCTTCGTCCTCGCGAACAAATTGACCACGGCGGCGAACACGATCTTCTTGCAGGCGACGGCGCCGATCTACCTGGTGCTGCTCGGGCCGTGGCTCCTCAAGGAGCCGATCCGCCGGCGCGAGCTGACGTTCATGGTCGCGCTCGGGGTAGGGCTCGCCCTATTCTTCGTGGGACGCGAAGCCGGGAGCGCCACGGCCCCCTATCCGGTCAAGGGGAACATCCTCGCGGCGCTGTCGGGCCTGTGCTGGGCATTCGCCGTGACCGGGCTGCGCTTTCTGGGGAAGCGCGGCGGGAACGCGGGAGGGGCCTCGGCCGCCGTCGTTCTCGGCAACCTGTACGCGTTCTTGCTCTGCCTCCCTTTCGCGCTGCCCGTCGCCTCGGTACGCGCGACCGACATCGCGATCGTCGTGTCCTTGGGCGTCTTGCAGATCGGCCTGGCGTACGTGTTGCTGAATTACGGACTCCGTCACGTCGGTGCTCTCGAGGCGGCGCTTCTGTTGCTCGCCGAGCCGGTCTTGAACCCCGTGTGGGCATGGATCGTTCACGGCGAGCGGCCGTCGGCGTGGTCGTTTGCGGGAGGGGCGGTCATCGTCGCCGCGACGTTGGGGATCGCCCTTTCGTCTCGCGAGGCTAGGGGAAACGGGGAAGTGCTCGCATAATGAGCTCGTGAAATTCGAGACGATCGTCGTGCACGTGACGGAGCCGGACCCTGCGACGGGGGCCGTCGCGCCGCCGATTCATCTCGCCACGACGTTCACCAGAGACGCCGATCTGTCCTTGACCGGCGACTTCCAGTACGGACGCGAAGGGGGACCGACGCACTCACTGCTCGAGGCGGCGCTCACGCGCCTCGACGGGGGAGCCGCCTCGCTCGTGTTCGCATCAGGGATGGCGGCAGGGCTTGCGATCCTGCAGAGTCTCGACCCCGGCGACCGCGTGATCCTGCCGGACGACGCGTACTACGGCTTCCCCGTCGCATCGCGCGACTTCCTCGCGAAATGGGGGATCGCCACCGACATCGTCGACATGGGCGATCTCCAGAAGCTAGCTCGCGCCCTTTCCAGGCCGGCGCGCGTCGTGTGGCTCGAGACGCCGTCGAACCCGCTTCTCAAGGTCGTCGACCTGCAGGGAGCGATTGCGCTCGCCAAGGACAGCGGAGCCGCCACCGTGGTGGACAACACGTTTGCAACCCCGGCGCTCCAGCGTCCGCTCGACCTCGGCGCCGACGTCACACTCCAGGCCTCGACGAAGTACTTAGGCGGCCACAGCGATGTGATGGGGGGCGCGCTGGTCTTTGCGCGCCGCGATGCCCTGTTCGAGAGGGTCGAGCACGCGCGCCACATTCTCGGCGCCGTGGCCAGCCCGTTCGCGTCGTGGCTCGTCTTGCGGGGACTACGGACGCTCGCGCTGCGTATGGAGCGCCATTCCGAAAATGCGCTGGCGGTCGCTCGCGCCTTGGCGGGGAATGCGAAGGTCGCCGCCGTGCACTACCCCGGACTCCCGGACCATCCGGGGCACGCGATCGCGGTGCGGCAGATGCGCGCCTTCGGCGGCATGCTCTCGTTTCGCGTGCGCGGAGGGCGGGAGGCGGCGATGGCGGTCGTCTCGCGGGCGAAGCTTCTCGTCCGCGCCACGTCGTTGGGTAGCGTCGAGAGCTTCATCGAGCACCGCGCGACCAGCGAAGGAGCGAACTCGACCGCCCCACCGGAGCTGATCCGGCTCTCGATCGGCATCGAGCACCCCGACGACCTGATCGCCGACCTGGACCAAGCGCTCCGTTAGGGGGCCGATGGGGTCTTCTCTTTTTCTTATCAAAGCGGTATCTGGGGAGCTTTGTAAGAAAAAGAGAAGACCCCATCGGCCCCGTATCGGCTGGCGCGTGGCCCCGCAAGGCGTAGATTCTGTCGTATCCGGCGAGGGTGGTCGCCGGCAGAAGGACGAGGGTGTGTCGCTATGAGCGCGAACGACAACGCGTCGCCGAACGATTTCCGCATCCTGGTGGTGGACGACGAGATCCCGGTCCTCGAGGTGATGGCCGAGATGCTCCAGGCGGCCGGCTGGAGGGTCGACGCGCTCTCAAAGGGGCTCGAAGCCATCCAACGCGTCAAGCGGACGCGCTACGACGCGCTGGTTCTCGACCTCTACATGCCCGAGATCCCGGGCCTGCTCTTGCACTCCAAGCTGAAGTTCATCGACCGCGAGCTGTGGAGCCGCACGGTGTTCGTCTCCGGCCACTTCTCGACGGACGATCTGCGCCGCTCGCTCGAAGGGACCCCGCGCTTCGTGCCGAAACCGTTCAAGTCCGAGACGCTCGTGGCGATCGTCGGGATGGCGCTTCCCGCGGTCCCTCGGGCGATCAGCGAGGGCGTCGCCCCGAATCCGGCTCAGGGCAGCTCCAACACGAAATCTCGGTAGATCTCCGGGGGAGCGATGAGCTGGACCCCCATGCCGACCGGGCGCCCGAATACGATGCGTGGGCGGTTCCACACGACCTGACCCTTCAGCCCCACCGGCCCGGTCGCGAGGTCGATCAGCACGCGTAAGCCCGTTCCCGGATCGAAGGGTGCGAGCGTCATCACGAACAACCCGCTCTCTGAGAGGTTGCCGGTCATCGCGGTGAAAAGCGTCGGCCCCGCCCCGAAGCGAATGGGAAGCGCGCGCAACTTGCGCAGCGTCGGGCCCGCGGCCGCGAGGGCCTTTGCCTCGGCCTCGGCTCGGTAGCGCGAAACGGCGGGGGCGTCCGCTAGGTCGAGCCGCACGAAACCTCTGGACGCGATGTGTCCGTCGACGAACGCGATCGCCCGGGTCTCCGCCTCCTGCGGCGTGGCCCCTGAAAACTTCAGGGTCAACGCGCCGCCGGGAACGGTCCACAGGATGTTGGGGTAGGTGACGATTCGGGCCCGCCACAGAGCGTGAGACGGCGCCACCAGCACGCCGTAGGCCTCGACGCCGTATGGCGTCTCGACGGCGACGCGCCAGCCGTGCCGCTCGGGACCTGTCGCGCGGAGATCTCCCGGGCACTCTTTCGGCGTCTGGTGGTTTCCTCCACAGACGGTGCACCAGGCGAGCCCCACGGCGTTTCTCCACCCCGATTTCGTCGACGGATTCTATATCGGCCGCGAATCTCGGCTCGTCGTCCGCCTGCTAAACTCCGCGGAGCGCACCGATGAGTTCGTGAGGCGAGCATGGGTCCCAACGAGTCCGAGCCGGCGATTCGGGTGCCGATCCGATGGATCTACCCGGTCGTCGGGGGGATCATCGCGGAGGCGCTGACGATCGCGCTCATCGCCCTTTTGGTGGTGATGACCGGTCACGGAGGGTCCGGGCCGCACGGCGAGTCCGTCGATCCCGTCGCCCAGAGGATCGGTGCGGTGACCGGAGCGACCATCGGCTCGTTGCTCTGCTTTCTCCTGGGGTGGTGGGCCGCACGGCGCGCCGACGGCCGCTTCGAGACGCACGGCTTGCTCACCGGAGCCGCCGCAGGGTTCCTCACGGGGCTGGGCGCGGTCTTCGGACCGTCCGGCCAGACCGTGTACTACGTCGTCGCGCTTCTCATGAAATTGTTCGCCGGACGCGCCGGCGGACGCATGGCCGCGAGGATGGCGGTCGAGAGGCGAGGGACGGCGGACTAGACCCCGACGGGTCATCGCGATTCCGGGCGCGGTCTGGGGAAGCGCGCGTCGCGGCCGATCCCCCAAGCGGCCAGACGGAAGGCCGCCGCGGTCCCCATGCATCCGAGCCCATAGCGGACGCTCCGGCCGAAATTGATCGACGACGCCTCGGCGAAATACTTCGTCGGACAGCTCACCTCGCCGATGCGAAAGCCGCGCCACAGGATCTCCGCGATGGTCTGATTGTCGAAGACGAAGTCGTCGGAGTTGTCGGCGAGCGGCAGCGCCAAGAGCACCTTGCGGGAAAAGGCGCGATAGCCGGTGTGGTACTCGGAAAGCTTCGCGCCGAGCAGGATGTTCTCCGCGAGTGTCAGCGCGCGGTTCGCAACGTACTTGTAGTAGGGCATCCCCCCAGAGAGCGCGTGGCCACCGAGGATGCGCGAGCCGAGCATGCAGTCGTGCACGTCCCATACGATCGGCGCCACCAGCGCGGGGAGGAGTCTCGGCGTGTACTGGTAGTCGGGGTGGACCATGACCACGACGTCGGCGCCTTCTTCCAGAGCGAGCGCGTAACAGGTCTTCTGGTTCGCGCCATATCCGCGATTGACGGCGTGCACGTGCACGGTCGTCCGCGGAAGCGACCTCGCGCGCGCGGCCGTGTCGTCCCGACTCGCGTCGTCGACGACGATCACGCGGTCGACGAACCCGTGTGCCAAGACCTCGTCGTGTGTGCGCTCGAGCGTGCGCGAGGCGTTGTACGCCGGCATCACGACCACGACGCGCTGACCGTCCATCATCGCGCGCGACTATCCACGGCGCCTCGAAGGATGTCAAGAAATCGCCCGGCCTTGATAGTCTTGACGCATGGCGCGGGTTCACGGGGACGTCTCGGGGGAGAAGGAGCAGGTCTTTGGGCGCGTGTACGACCTCGTCAGGCGCATACCGAAAGGGCGCGTCATGACCTACGGACAGGTCGCGACGTGGATCGAAAATCGCCTCTCCCCGCGCGCGGTCGGGTGGGCGATGCACTGCTGTCCGCGAGGCGTTCCTTGGCAGCGGGTGGTCAACGCAGGGGGCGGGACGTCGACCGACCGGCTGCCCGACATGCCCCCGGGATTGCAGCGCGCGTTGCTCGAGGCCGAGGGGATCGCCTTTCGGCCCAATGGGACCCTCGATCTCACGCGCTACCGATGGGTCCCGCCGCCATTCCGTGCGAAGCGCCGCCGCGTCGCGCGCAAGGCTTGACGCGACCGCCCTTAGGCTCATCTTTCACCTACGGTCCCGGCACGGCTCAGGGTGTGAGGTGCGCGTCGATGACGGATGAGATGAAAGGGGTCGCGCGGATCGGCGTCATTGTCGCCACGGGCTTCGCTCCGGCGCTCCTCGCGTTCGTCCTGGCTCCGAGTCGCGGGGTCGCGATCGCCGCCGTGGGGAACGCGGCGATGGCCGTCGCCTTCGTGGCGTGGACGCAGCGCCTCGTAGGCGAAGCGCATCACCAACGTCTCAGAGAGTCCGCGCTTCGCGGCGACCTTTCTTCGCTCGAGGAGACGCTCGACCAGAAGTCGCGCGAGCTGCGAGAATCGAAGTCCCACGATGCGGCGACCGGCGCGTTGAATCGCGCCACGTTTCTGCGCCGTGTCGTCGAGATGACCGCCCGTGACGGACGGCTCGGAAAAACCTCCGCTTTCCTGCTCGTCGACGTCGAGGGATTCAAAGCGATCAACGTCGAGCGCGGCCGCAACGTGGGCGATGCGACCCTGCAGCGCGTGGCAAATGCGCTGGAGGACGCGACCCGAGGGACCGACTGCGTCGGGCGCCTCGGAGGGGACGAGTTCGGCGTGATGCTCAGCGAGTGTGACGATCCGGGTCCTGCCGTCAATCGCATCTTTCTCAACCTCCAGAGTGCATCGGGTCGCGACGACACGACGGCCGTCCACGTCGCGGTCGGAGCCGTGACGATCGAAAACCCTGCGGCGGGAGTCGAGCTGCCAGAGCTCCTCCGGCTCGCCGAAGGCGCGCTCGCCTCCGTGCGAGGAACCGGCGGCAGTCTTTGCGCCCGCAGGACACTGCGCGTCGCGACCGACAGGCAGACCGTGACCGCCTAGTTCACGCCCCCGAAGTATCCTTCGCGCGTGACATCCACATTCGAGGCCGTGCGCAAGGCATGCTCGCCGCTGCTCTGGTCCCGCGGCATCGAGCTCGTGCGGGCCGACGCCGTCATCGGCGAACGCGCCGAAGTTGACGAGATCCACCTCCGCGTCGCCACGAAGGGCGGAATGATCGCCCGCAACGTCCGGCTCTTCCTCGATGACGCGCAGTGGGAGTGCACGTGCGGCGCTGCCGTTTGCGAGCACGCCGCCGCCGCGGTCATAGCGCTCAAGCGGGCGCACGATCTGGGGCGTGCGTTGCCGTCGCAGAAGGTCGGGACGGGCACGATCGCCTACCGCTTCCTCAGGGGGCAAGGGGGTTTGGCGCTCGAGCGCGGCGTCAGCATGGGCGACGCGTTTCACCCGTTCGAGGCGACTCTCGCCGCGCTCTCGTCGGGGAGAGTCCCGGCTCCGCCGTTCACCGCGCGGCAGGACGATCTCGCGGCGGAGTTGGCGCTGGGCACGCACCGGCGCGGACCGGTGCCGCGCGCGATCGTCGCCAAGCTCCTGCGCGCCCTCGCCGGTTGCGAGGACGTCGTGTTGGACGGCGTTCCCGTGCGGACTTCTGCGACGCCCGTGGGGCCGCGCGTCGCGGTCTGTGACCAGGGGGACGGCTTCCGGGTGGCCCTCGAAGACGATCCCGAGATCTCGGAGGTCTTTCAGAACGGCATCGCCCGATGCGGCGACACGCTTCGTCCGGCGGCCGACCCCAAGCTGACCGGGCGGGAGCTACATGAATTTGCAACGGGACGGCACTTCGGGCCGGCATCGTGGAACGAGCTGGTCACCGAGGTGCTCCCCGCCCTTCGCGGGCGGGTCGTCGTCGACCTCCGCACCTCGCGGCTCCCGGCGATCGAGCGCATCCCGCCGCGGATCGCCATCGAGACGCGACGCGAAGGCCCAGCGCTCCACGCCCTCGCCGTGCTCGTCTACGGCGATCCGCCACAGGCCCGCGTGGATGGCGGCAAGCTCGTGCACCTTCAGGGTTCCCTGCCGCTTCGCGACGAGCGCGCCGAGCAGCGCGAGGTTCGGCACCTGGCCGCGAGACTCGGTCTTGTCCCCGGCGTCTCTGCTGTCGTCTCCGGGGCCGATGCGGTCGCGCTCGTTCTCAAGCTCTCGGCGTGGGAGGGTGAGGTGCAGGGCGCGGGGCGTGAGCGCTTCGCTCTGGCCGGCCCGCTCTCGCCGACCGTCCGCATCGGGGACGACGGAGGGGTGGACGTACTGTTCGCGACCGTGGCGTCGGGCGGTCGCGCCTCGCTCGTCGCAAGCCCCGGGGCGGTCCTTGCGGCGTTCCGGGCGGGGGAGTCCCTGGTTGCCCTCGACGGCGGCGGGTACTCGCCGCTTCCCGTCGACTGGCTGTCGCGCTTCGGCGAACGGATCGCGGATCTGTTGGCCGCCCGGGACGAGGCCGGAACGATCTCGAAGGCGATGGTTCCGGACGTCCTGCGCCTATGCGAGGACCTCGACCAACCGCCGCCGCCGGCGCTCTCAGGCTTACAGGCTCTCATCGGAGGATTCCAAGGATTGGACGAGCCCGCGCTCCCCGAAGACCTCGCGGCGGAGCTGCGTCCGTACCAGCGCCGCGGTGTCGCGTGGCTCCACTTTCTCCGCGACGCGAGTTTGGGAGCGCTCCTCGCGGACGACATGGGCCTCGGGAAGACCGTTCAATCCCTGTGCGCGGTCCGCGGGAAAACGCTCGTCGTCGCGCCCACGAGCGTCGTGCACAACTGGTCGGACGAGATCCGTCGATTCCGCCCGGGGCTGACCGCGTGCGTCTACCACGGCCCGAAGCGCGCGCTCGACCCCCAGGCCGATGTCACGATTACGAGCTACGCGCTTTTGCGGCTCGACGAGGAGATCCTCGCGACGGTCGACTGGGACACGCTCGTGCTCGACGAAGCGCAGCTGATCAAAAACCCCGACAGCCAGGTTGCCCAGGTGGCGTACCGGCTGAAGGCGCGCTGGCGCATGACGCTTTCGGGGACTCCCGTGGAGAACCGCCTCGACGAGTTGTGGAGCCAGATGCACTTCCTGAACCGCGGCTTGCTCGGCGGGCGCCGTGACTTCCAGGATCGCTACGCGAAGCCGGTGGCCGAAGGTGTGGATGGGGCGGCCGCGCGACTGCGCGAGCGGATCCGTCCCTTCGTGCTGCGACGCCTCAAGCAGGACGTAGCCCCCGAGCTGCCCCCGCGGACCGACGCGACCCTCTACTGCACGCTCGGTGAGGCGGAGCGCCGGGTCTACGACGCCGTGCGCGCGGCGACGCTCCAGGAGGTCGTCGCGAAGTTGCGCGACGGCGGAGGCGTCCTTCTCGCCCTCGAAGCGCTGCTCCGCCTCCGTCAGGCGGCCTGTCATCCGGCGCTCGTTCCCGGCCAGACTGCGGAGACCAGCGCGAAGGTCGAGCGACTGCGCGAGAGTCTCGAGACGGTGGTCGCGGAGGGGAACAAGGCACTCGTGTTCTCGCAGTGGACATCGTTCCTCGATCTCATCGAGCCGCACCTGCGGGCTGCGGCGATCACGTTTGCCCGCCTCGACGGCTCGACCGCGGATCGGGCGGGTGTCGTCGCTCGATTCCAGGACGACAACGGACCGCCGGTGCTGTTGATCTCGCTGAAGGCCGGAGGCACGGGGCTGAATCTCACCGCTGCCGACCACGTGTTTCTCATGGACCCGTGGTGGAATCCAGCCGTCGAGGACCAGGCCGCCGATCGCGCGCACCGGATCGGGCAGGACCGGCCGGTGATGGTGTACCGCCTCGTCGCCGAAGAGACCGTCGAGGAGCGCATCCTTCTGCTCAAGGAGGCCAAGCGCGGCATCGCCGATGCTGCGTTGGGGGAGGCCGCGCGCGCCGCGTCGCTCACCCGGGACGATCTGCTGGCGCTGCTCGCCTAGGCGGGGGGACGCTCCACTTTTTCTTGTCAAAGCTCCCCGGATACCGCTTTGACAAGAAAAAGTGGAGCGTCCCCCCGCTTACGCTAGCGGCGGTTGCGGAACGGGTCGGGGGAGAAGCCCGGTTCGACGAAGCCGCGGGCTCGTTCTCGTCGAGCGAGGGCGTCGTCAGTGGCTAGAACGACTCCCAGGCGGACGAGGGCGTCGTGGTACTCGTACCGCAAGCTGATGGTCGACGCGGGGGAGTCTTCCTCGTCGAAGTCGACTTGGATCACGCGGTGATCGATCTGACGGCCGATCCCCGTGGCGGCCAATTCGTCCTTGGCGGCGCTCTTGGCGGCGCGCTCGGCTCCGCCTTGGATCTCCGCGCTGGGCGCCGACGGCGGGGTTGCGGATGCGATCTCGTCCCGTCGGTGCGCCGCCCTGAAGAACGCGGCGTTGATCACGCCGAGATCGCTCGTGAGGCCGAGCCATGCGCCGTAAGATTTCGACTCCGACGTGAAGACGAAACGCCGCGCGGTGCCCGAGCTGGTTTGCCAGCCGGAGAGCGTGATGGTCTCCCAGGGCGCGAGGATCCACTTGCGCGCATCCCGGGACGACGTGTGCTTGGCGTCGATCGAGTTCAGGCCATCCACCGCGAGCGCGACGGCGACGCGCTCGCCCGTCCGATTCGTCAGCCGGATGGCGTACTCGCGTCCCTTCAGGGCCTCGATGTAGGTCGTCCCTCGCGCGGTGTAGACGGCGAGCGGGGCGCCGTCGACTAGGACCTCCATCGAATAAGCCGAAACGGGGACGGGTCTGCGGCATTCGTCCGCTCTTCCGGGGAGCGTGCTCATGGCGATCAGAAGGGCGAGACCGGCGACTCGAAACAGGTGTTTGGGGCTCATGTTCGATTCCTCCGGGCCGGGGGAACGATCCGGCCTCGGAAGATGTGACCGGGTCTTCGGCCGGAAGTTCCAGCCGATTGGGCCGAAAACGGACCAAGGACTGAACGGATCGATCTCGGTGTTTGGTTACTCCGCTCGGAGAGCGTCGATCGGATCGAGGTTCGCGGCGCGCCGCGCCGGAAGAACGCCACTCGCGAGCCCGACCGCGAGGCTCACGACAAGCGCGGCGACGACGTAGGGGAGCGGCGTCTCGACGGGAAGCCCCGGCAAGAAGAGCTTCGCCAACCGGCCGATCGCCATCCCGCACGCCACCCCGGCCGCGCCGCCGAGCGTCGAGAGCAACGCGGCCTCGACGAGGAAGAGCGCGAGAATCTGGCCGCGCGTCGCACCGAGCGCCATCGCGAGTCCGATCTCTGCGGTCCGCTCGTTGACGCCAATCCACATCATCGTGAGGATGCCGATCGCTCCCACGACGAGCGAGATCCCGGCGATTCCGCCGACCGCGACGCTTACGATCGAAAGGACGCGGCCGAAGACTTCGAGCATCTCGGTTTGCGTCGTGATCGTGAAGTCTTCCTCCCCGCGGTGGCGGTCCTTCAAGATCCGCCGTATCGAATCGGCGACCGTTGCGGTGTCGGCACCCAGGGAGAACTTGACGTCGATCTCCCAGAGCCCATCGGTGTTGAACAGACTCTGCGCCTGGGATACCGGGATATAAGCGCGGTCGTCGAGATCGAATCCGAGTAGCTCCCCCTTGGGCTCCATCACCCCGATGACCTGGAAGCGCCGGCCCCCGATCCGGACATGCTCGCCGAGCGCGTTCGCATCGCCGAACAGCTCGCGCTTGAGCTTCGGTGCGAGCACCGTGACGGTGGAGGCCGTACGGGGATCGCCGGTCGGAAGGAACGAGCCCTGTCTCACCTGGAAGTTGAACACCTCGGGCACCTGCGCGGTCGTGCCGACGATGAGGACGCTTCGCGCTCTCCCTCCCCCTTCCACCCGCGCCGTCCCCGCGACCATCGGGACGAGCGCCTCGATCTGCGGCGCACGCCGAATCGCCTCGGCGTCGTCGATCGTGAGCTTGCGAATCGTCGCGCCGAACGCCCCGGGCACGCCACTGGTCTGCGTCTTCCCTGGGTTGATCGCCATGATGTTGGTTCCGAACTGCGTGAACTGGCCCAGGACGAAGCGGCGGGTTCCTTCGCCGATCGACGTCAGGAGGATGACCGAACTGATGCCGATCAGGATGCCGAGCATCGTGAGGAAGGAGCGCAGCCGGTGGAAGACGATCGAGCCGCAGGCTAAGCGTGCGACATCGCGCGTTCTCACGCGCCGATCCACGGGGTCATCAATTGGCTCTCCTCGCGAGCGCCGTGACGGGATCGAGCCCGCTGGCTCGACGCGCGGGGAGGGCGCCGAAGACGAGGCCCATGCCGACCGCGACGACGACCGCCGCTACGACGGCCCAGCTGGGCGCATGCGCAGGGAGGGCCGGCCAGAGCCTACGGGCGAGCGCCGTGATGCCGTAGCCCCCGGCGACGCCGATCACTCCGCCAAGGGTCGACAGCAGCGCGGCCTCGGCGAAGAACGCCGCAAGGATCTGCCCCCTCGCGGCGCCGAGCGCCTTGAGGAGCCCGATCTCGCTCGTCCGCTCGCTCACGCTCACGAGCATGACATTCATGATCCCGATCCCCGCGACGCCGAGAGAAACCGCCGCGATCCCCGCTAGGGCGGCCGTCAGGACGGAGAGGATCTTGTCGAAGGCCTTGACGACCGAGTCCTGCTTGATGATCGTCACGTCCTCGACCCCGTCGTGCCGCTCCTTCAGAATCGACTTCACCTCCAGCGCCGCCGCGTCGATCTCTTCGTGCGAGCGGATCTCGACGAGGATCCTGAAGAGCGTCGTCCGGTTGAAGAGCGCCAGCGCCGCCCCGACGGGGATCTCGACGACCTCGTCCATGTCGAAGCCGAGCGAAGTGCCGCGCTGTGCGAGGACGCCGATCACCTTGAACCGCTCCTGCCCGACGCGGATCACGGTGCCGAGCGGGTTGCCACCCCGGTAGAGCTCTTGGAGAAGCTTCGAGCCAATCACGCAGACGCGCGCGCTGCGGTCTAAGTCCCCGGTCGGTAGGAAGCGGCCGGTCTGCATCTTCATCTGCCGGATCGCCAGCATGTCCCCCGTCGTCCCGAACACGGTCACCTGGCGCTGCGTCTCGCCGTGCGCGGCCATCGCGCTTCCGAGGACGAGCGGCGCGACACGCCGGGCGCGGACGCAGCGGCGCAACACCGCCTGCGCGTCGTCGAGCGTCAGGTCGCGCGGGGCCTGGCTGAAGATCGGCGCCTCCCCTTCGGTCTCGGTCTTCCCCGGGACGATGATGAGGAGGTTCGAGCCGAGCGACATGAATTCCCCCGTGACGTAGGCGCGCGCCCCCTCGCCGAGGCTCGTGAGGACCATCACGGAAGCGATGCCGATCCCGACACCGATCACCGACAGCGCTGTGCGGAGGCGATGCCCGCGAAGGGAGCCCACGGCGAAGCGGAGAAGGTCGACGAGGCTCATGGGACCGGCGCGCCGGCGCTCTCCTGGTCCACGATCGCCCCGTCCACGAGGCGGACCTGGCCGCGGGCGCGCCGGCCGATCACGGGGTCGTGGGTCACGACGATCAAGGTGAGGCCGTCGCGGTTCATCGCCTCGAGCAGCTCGATCACCTCACGTCCCGACTTCGTGTCGAGGTTCCCCGTCGGCTCGTCCGCGAGGAGGATCGAAGGCCCCATCACGGTCGATCGCGCGATGGCGACGCGCTGCCGCTCGCCTCCGGAGAGCTGCTCGGGGCGATGATCGGCCCGCTCGGACAGTCCCACCGCGGCGAGCGCACGTCGAGCGGTCTCGTCCCGCATCCGGGCTGTGACACCGGCGAACATCATGGGGAGGGCGACGTTGTCGAGCGCTGTGAGTCGCGGCACCAGGTGGAACACCTGGAAAACGAAGCCGATTCTGTGACGGCGGACTTGCGAGAGCTCCTCGTCGGTGAGCCCCGCCACCTCATGGCCGTCGAGCACGTACGAGCCCGCGGTCGGTCGGTCGAGGCAGCCGAGGAGGTTGAGCAACGTCGACTTCCCCGAGCCGGACGGCCCCATCACCGCCAGGTAATCGCCCTTGGCGACCTCGAGATCGATCCCTCGAAGGGCGTGCACGGGCCGGCCTCCCACCTCGTAGTTGCGGGTAATGCCGGTGAGCGAGATCATCTCTCCGCGACCGCGGTCTCGCGGACTCGCGCCCCTTCCTTGACCTCGGCGCGGTCGAGCGAGACGACGATGCGCTCCCCTTCCGTCAGCCCCTCTCTGACCTCGACGAACTCCCAGTTCTTGAGACCGGCTCGCACGGTCCGGGTGACGAGGCAATCTCCGCTCGCTGCGGTCAGGAGGCTCGCTACCTTTCCGCCCAGACCGCCCTGAGACGGACACTCGCTAAGGACGACAAGGACCTTCTTCCCCTCCACGAGCGCGTAGGTCGGGATGCGCAGGACCCCTTCGCGCGCGTTGCGGATGACCTCGACGTCGGCGGACGCTCCCGGAGGAAGCGTCCGCGAAAAGCCGGCGTCGTCGAAGCTTGCTTCGACCTCGAACGTGCGGCTCTGCTCCGCAACGTCGAGGATGTAAGGCGCGATGCGCGACACTTTGCCCGCAAAAGTCTTCCCGGGGAACGCGTCGAGTGTGATCCGGACCGGTTGCCCGACCGTGACCCTCTCGCGATCCACCTCGTCCAGCGGCGCGCTCACGTAGATCGAATCAGGGTCGAGGAGGTCGAGGACGGCCGGCATCGGGATACCCGGGGGCGAGGGGGTGACCCATTCGCCTTGCTCGACCGTCAGCTCTGCAACGACCCCATCGAAGGGAGCGCGCACGACCGTCTTCGCCAGCTCCGCCTGCACCACCTGAAGCTGCGAGCCGAGCTGCCCCGCGCGCGCCCGCGCCGCCTCGCACGAGGCGCGTGAGACGTCGCGGCCGCTCCCCGTCTGGTCGAGTCGTTCGGCCGACACGATCCCGCCGCGCGCGAGTTCTTGCGCCCGACCGAAGTTCCGCTCGGCCAGCCCCTGCGCGAGGCAGGCCTCTTTTTCCCCTTCTCTCGCGGCCGTGAGCGCTTGCTCGGCGTTGGCGAGCTGAGCCCGATACTGCGTGTCGTCGATCCGGACGAGGACGTCCCCCGCCTTGACCCTGTCCCCTTTGTGCACGGCGATCTCCGCGACGCGGCCGCCGACCTCGGTGCTAAGGCGCGCGCGGTGGCGGGTCCTCACGGTCCCCGCCTTGCTATTGGTGACGGTCTCGTCCACGCGCCCGCGCGCGACGATGAAAACGGTCACAGGGACAGGATCGGGTTTGAAGACGGTGAAGCGGAGGAGGACGCCGATGGCGATGAGGGCGAGGAGGAGGCCGAGTCGGAGGAGCCAGCGACGCATCGCGGGATGATAAGGCATGGGCCGTGGGTAGGCCCACCGTCCGCGCTGAGCACGGCGGAATCATCGGTTCGGAAACGGCTCGGGGGCGAATCCCGGCTCCACAAACCCACGGGCGCGTTCTCGGCGAGCGATGGCGGGGTCGCCGGCCGGAATGACGCCAAGGCGGACGAGCGCGTCGCGGTACTCGTAACGCACGCTGATAGGTGGCGGTCGCTGTGTTCGTCGGGGGAGTGCTGAGAGAACGTGCTCATGCGTAGGTCGTACCACTCCTTCGTGATCTTCCCGCGGCCGAGCTTGACCTTCAGCATCCCCATCAAGTTGGCGCGATCGATGATCTCCGGGTGGTGGTTCACGCCGAAGGCGTGAGGGATGTTCGGCGTGCAGGAAGCAAGCTGTTCAAGATCGTTCGATGGCACGGCTGCTTTCGTGAACCTTGACGCCGAGCTAACCGATGCGCGCGGCTCTTGCGCGCGTCCGTGTTGATCGCCGTGTCATGCGTGATGTTTTCTCGGTCAGTGCGAGCAGGCCGGCAAGGGCTTCATTAACCGCTTGCGAATTGGGGAACGCCTTGGCAATCGCCGGTTCCAACAAGGCGACGGAAGTCCCTGCGGCTACTTCCGCATAGAATTTTCCTCTTTCCAGTTTTGCAAAATCCGACCGCTTGTACGTCGCACGCATCTCGTCTTTAGCCTTCTTCATATATTTTCCTTTCGCCGCGCATCACACGGCGAGCGGTGATGTTTCGAATTGCGCCAGGCCGGTACGTATGCGAAACAGCGAGCAGACGCCCCAACCGTGACAGTCCAAAGGTAATGTACCGCGATTCGCCGACCGAGTGCTCGGGGTCAGGACCCGACAGCGCCAGACGGTCGAGGAATACGGAGCCACCTTCGTCGAACGAAACACCGTGTTTGCGAAAATTGATCTCGGCCTTGCGCGGATCCCATTCAAATATCATGGCGATAGGTGGGTCCTTGGGCTACGCATAGCTTCTTCTTCTCCATCGCATTCGGCGGCAACGGCCCATAAGCCCCGCCTGCTCGACCAGGTGCGCGACAGCATTCGCCTCGAACAATTTAGCATGTTGGCGGTGCTTCAAATGCGCGTAAATCCGTTGAAGGCGGGCGATTTGGGGACGACTCCTCCTCAGCCTCTCCGGGCAGTCGGGCTTGAATTCCGCGACGGCGTGCAAAATGTTCGATGTCGAGCTTGATCCTCAGCATCCCCATCAAGTTGGCGCGATCGATGATCTTCGGGTGGTGGTTCACGCCGAAGATATAAGTGATGTGTGGGCTTCCGACAATCCTGCTCCACCTCGCCAGGACGGGATCCCTTCGAGGGGCGGGCACCTCCGGCGGCGTGAGGCGGAGGTTTGCCGGAGTTCCTATATCCACCCGGCGGTTCTGCGCGCGTTCGAGCGAGGCGAAGTCGTGACGCATGCGATCACGCACCCCGAGGTCTTGATCCGACACCGCGGCACGGGCCTCGACCGCGCCGAGCGAGCGTTGCTTGCGCTGATTCAGCGTCGGCGTTGATCGCGTACCGCGGCTGCGCCCGCCGGCCTGCTCCTCACTTCGCCTGGGGCGGGACGTTCTTGGTGCCGACCCGGACCACGCGATCGCCATAGGCCTTCTCGAGCTCCCGCAGATGGGCGTACACCCGGTCGGGATCGTCGTCGAACCGCTGCCACAGTGTCCGGCGCCACGCGCGGACCTCATCGATGAGAGGGTCCGCGGGACCGGCTCCGCCGCGTCGTTGTTCCTCAGTCCGCGCGTCCATCGTCTTCCTCCCAGAGCAGATCCGGTGTCACGATCTGCGGCGGTACGAGTCCGAGTCGCCAGCACACCTTGTTCAAGTGTTCAAGTGTTCAAGTGTCGAGCGTTCCACGTCAGAATGTACTCCATCGTGGGCTGGCAGGCTGTAGCGACGTAAACGACGTCCCCTCGGAGCGGTTCCGTGATCATGGAGCGCGATGTCATCGAAGGGGCCGGAGCGTCCGGGAAGCTCACCCAGAACGGGAGGACAGGCGTAAGTTCGGGTCGTTTCACGCGGATGGGCGGTTGTCACTTCCTTAGAGACCGCCTCACGACGGCCTCCCAGCTGGTTTGTGGCGATGGAATTACCTATTCATCGGCGTCGCCGGCGACAAGAAAACTCCCCTCTTCCGCACGCTCGACCGTGAACGCAAGCTGACCGAAAAGCGGATCACCCTGAATGACGTCCTCCGGATGATCAAGCGCCGTGCGCGGGACGCGAGACTTCCCGACACCACGTCTTGTCACACTTTGCGCGACACTGGGATCACCGCCTCTCTCGAGAACGCCCAAGCGATCGCTGCGCACGCCTACGCGCGCTCGCCGAGACAGCACCGTGAGATGACTGCCGATCGACGTTGCATTCCGGGCGGGAGCGAAGTAACCCTACCGACAGTAAGGAGAAGCGCCATGCCCGCCAGCATCATCACGAGAAAAGGGCAAATCACCCTGCCGAAGAAGATCTGCGACCACCTGCAAGTCGCTCCCGGGGACCGAATCGACTTCGTGGTGGAGGACAACGGATTGGTCGTGGTGCGTCCGGCCCGCTCCCGGATCAGGTGCCTTCGGGGGATGCTCCGGGACCGCAAACGGAAACCTGCAAGCCTCGAGCAGATGGACGCCGCAGTTGCGCGTGAGCACTCGCGACGATGACGCAAGGTCTCGACACGGACTTGGTGATTTCGCCGACTGCTTCATCTCCCGCCGCAACGAGCGTTCCGGCTGCCAAACGACGCTGAGCTTCGACAAGGCTCTGGGTAGGAATGCGCTATTCGGTTTGCCCTGAGCGATCCTGCAACCTCTTCGACACGCTGAGGCAACACGGGAGCCGAGGAGGCCGGGTCAGGGCTGTATAGGAAGCCCAGTGAGCTCGCGATCGACGTCGGCTTCGTGCCGCGAGAAATCGCGTCCGAGCTCCGCGGCGCGCCGGCGAGCGGCGCGTGTCACGTGGAACCGTAACGGTCCGAGGAACGTGAAATCAGACGTCGTGTGCAGCTGGTCGTCGCTGCGCTCGTCGGGGAAGTGCCGTGCGAGCGTGCTCATGCGCTGGTCGTACCACGCTTTCGTGATTTCACCACGCTCGAGCTTGATCCTCAGCATCCCCATCAAGTTGGCGCGATCGATGATCTCCGGGTGGTGGTTCACGCCAAGAATGCGAGGGATCCTGCCCGAGACGTCCCGCGCGACCTCCATCATCGTCATCGCGTCCCCGGGTGGGCCGTCGACGCCTAGGGTCTCGGTCGCCATGATCGCGACGGGCCGTTTGGCGTCCGCTCTGGGGATCAGGTCGTAGATCCGGCTGTCGAGCACGCGTAGCCGACCCGAAGGTCCGAGCCGCCGCGCGAACGCCGCGAACAGCGGGTGCTCCCGCGCGGAATCGGTCAGGAGGTTGTCGAGCACGCCCTCGCTCTTCCCTCCCTTCTCCGGCCCCCGCGCGACAGGGTGAGCGACGTCGAGCCAACGGCACATCAACCCGAACGTGTGGCACACCGCGAAGAGCGCCGCGTCTTCGCGCTCTGCGATCGCATCGAAGAGCCGGAACAACGGCGCCTCCCAGGACGGATCCTCTGCGATCCCCTGGGCGAGCGGGTCGCGCCCGTCATTGAGACGAGGGTCGAGGTGTCCAGGTCCACCGGTGCCGACATAGATGGCGAATCGGTCGTCTCCCGGGTCGGGGATCTGCAGCGCCCGGCGGACGTCGAACGAGATCGCTCGAACGGAGATTCCCGCCGCCGCGAGCGGGACCGACAGCTCGCACGCCGCGTCCTGAAACGCCGCCGCAACCCCCTCGTGGCCGACGTTGGGCCAACCGTGGTTCATGTCGAGGATGGCGACGTCTAAGACGTGCGGGTCGCGCTCCGGAAGCGGCGCACGCGGCGCGAGCTTCAGATGCTCAAAGAGGCCACTCGCGAGCGCCGTGCAATCCGGCCCGCAGTACGCGAGG